>CAZONT010000182.1:0-6249 GCA_964581285.1 uncultured Planctomycetaceae bacterium
CGTCGTTGAGAAGCGAGTTAATGTTGTAGAAGTCGTGGGTATTGGGGGATTCCATTTCCCGGCTCCTGTCGTGAATGTCGGTTGCGGCGGGGCTCGGCGATTCGGAGCGCGAGGACCCGATCCGGGGGACAGTATAAGGCAAGGGGGCGGTGATTCCGATTGCGGATGGGCGTTTGATCCGGTGGTCTACGATGTTAGAATAGACAGGGCGTACTCGGATGCGAGACTTTCGAACTATCGGACGCGGGCTCTGTGCGGCGATGGCCGTGGCGGGGCTGATTGCGCCGACGTTCGCCGCTGTCTGCCGGTCGAGACCGGTTGCGGCATCGGCGCGATGCGGATGCTGCACGAAGGAGCGGTGCGGCTGCTGCGGGCCGGCGTCGAATGAGCGGCCGAGCCGCGAGCGCGAAGAGACGCGGGGCGACGCGAAGAAGACGTGCTCGGCGCTGTGCTGCGCGACGATCGTGATTGTGGATCGCGGCAGCGAGACGGCTGCGGGACGGCTTATTCAACAGCGCTGGCAGCTTCCGGCCAGCGTTGAGTTGCCCGAATCACTCTCGTCTGAAGGCGTATTTCACCCTCCCCGCGCGTAATCACTTCTCGATTATTACTCGTGTCCGGTCGCGGCTAACCATGCCGAGACGATCTTGCTTCTCGTTCTGAATTGGTCTGACTTTGTCGACGCCGCGATGAGACATCGTTGCGACGTCGTATGCGCGTGTTGCCATGACAGAAATATCCAATCTCAATCGACTTTCGCGCGGCCGTGCCGGCGGCGAGACGGCGGAGAGTGCGGCGGTTTCGGCGATTCCGCCGCAGCGCCGGCGCGTGTTCGCACGAATCGTGGTTCCGGCGGTGCTGCTGGGGTCGGCGGTCGTGCTCCTGCTCTACGCCGCCCGCGCGGCGGTCTGGCCGGCGATGGAGGTTCGCGTCGTGCCGGTCGTCCTGAAGGCCGGCGAGGTGGGCGGCGGCGGGGCCGAATCGATGGTGCAGGCGCCGGGCTGGATCGAGGCCGATCCGTTTGCGGTGATCGTCTCGGCGTTGACGGACGGTGTGGTTCGCGAGGTGACCGTGCTGGAGGGACAGCCGGTCGAGGCGGGGCAGGTCGTGGCGCGGCTGATCGACGCTGATGCCGTGCTGGCCTTGGCGCGGGCGGAGGCGGAGTTGTCGGAACGGACGGCGGAGACGCAACGGGCCGAGGTCGACCTGGTCGCTGCCCAGAGCACGTGGGACAACCCGACCGAGCGGGTCCGCAGCGTGGCGACGGCCGAGGCGATGCTGGCGGAGAGCCGGGCCGAACTCGATGTCTGGCCAGCGGAGCTGGCGGCGGCGGAGGCGCGGCAGGCGGAACTGAAGGCGGAGCAGGTGCGGGTCGAGAAGCTGCACGAGAAGCACCAGGCGAGCGACATCGAGAAGGTGCGGACGAACCAGCAATACCTGGCGCAGGAGGCGCTGGTTCAGGCCACGCGGACGCGACGCGGCGTGCTGGAGGCGCAGGTTGCGGCGCGGGAGGCCGAGGTGCAGTCGGCTCGCGAGAATCTGCGGCTGCGAATTCCGGAGAAGGCCGCGCTGGAGCAAGCGAAGGCCGAGGTGGAGCGGGCGAAGTCGGCGACGGCGCGTACGCGGGCGGCGCGGGACGAGGCGAAGCTGCGGTTGGAGCGGACGGAGGTGCGGTCGCCGGTGTCGGGCGTCGTGCAGGCGCGGCTGGTCGAACCGGGCAGCCGCGTGATGTTGAACGCGAACGATCCGCAGTCGCAGTTTGTGCTGCGGGTGTACGACCCGGCGAAGATGCAGGTTCGAGTGGACGTGCCGCTGGCGGATTCGGCGAAGGTGGGCGTGGGGAACCGGGCGGAAGTCGTGACCGAAGCGCTGCCGGACCGGGTCTTTCGCGGAACGGTCACGCGGCTGGTGCACGAGGCGAACATCCAGAAGAACACGCAGCAGGTCAAAGTCGCGATCGAGAAACCGGTGGCGGAGCTGCACCCGGAGATGCTGACGCGCGTGCGAATCTATGCGTCGGCGCCTTCGACGCAGCCGGCGGCGGAGTCGGGCGGCGGGCTCGCGGCGTACGTGCCGCGTGCGGCGCTGACGCAAATCGAGGGCCGCAATGCGCGGGCGTGGATCGTGGATCGGGTCCGCGGCGTTGCGACACTACGCAACATCACGCTCGGATTCGGCTCATCGGAAGGATGGGTGGAGGTTGTCGATGGGCTGCGGCCGGGCGATCGGGTGATCGCCGGGAACCCGGCCGGACTGGCCGAAGGAACGCGGGTGCGAATCGTTGGTGAGGACGGGGCCGCGGAGGAGGTTGGCAAACATGGCCATGATTGAATGCCGCGGGCTGACGCGGACGTACCACAAGGGCGACGTCGAGATTACGCCGTTGTCCGAGCTGGACCTCGACATCGAGTCGGGCGAGTTCGTCGCGCTGATGGGGCCGTCCGGCAGCGGCAAGACGACGCTGCTGAACCTGATCGCGGGGATCGATCGACCGACGGCGGGGCGGTTGACAATCGACCAGATCGACCTGGCGGCGATGTCGCGGGCGCGGCTGGCCGACTGGCGCAGCGAGTACGTCGGGTACATCTTTCAACTTTACAACCTGGTGCCGGTGCTGACGGCATACGAGAACGTCGAGCTGCCGCTGCTGCTGCACTCGATTTCCCGGAGGGAGCGGCACGAACGAGTGTCGCTGTCGCTGGAGTTGGTGGGCTTGGCCGATCGACACGATCACTACCCGCGGCAGCTCAGTGGCGGGCAGGAGCAGCGCGTGGCGGTTGCGCGGGCCATCGTGACCGATCCGCGGATCATCGTGGCGGACGAGCCGACGGGGGACCTCGACCGCGAAGCGGCCGCGTCTGTGATGGAGCTGCTGAAACGGCTGAACCGCGAGCTTTCGAAGACATTGATCATGGTGACGCACGATCCGAGGTCGGCGGCGCACGCCGGGCGCGTGTTGCACCTGGAAAAAGGAAAGCTGATCGAGGCGGCCGCGCTGGCGGCGGGAGTGTAGTGATGGTGACGCCGAAGCTCCTGCCGCTGATTCTCAGGCAACTGCTGCGGCACAAGACGCGAAGTCTGCTCACGCTGGGCGGCGTCGCGACCGCGATGTTCCTTTTCTGCACGGTGCAGGCGCTGCAGCGCGGCGTGGCCGAGGCGACCGAGACGACCAGTCGCGACACGACGCTGGTGGTCTATCGCGAGAACCGCTATTGCCCGTTCACGAGCCGGCTGCCGGAGTTTTATCTTCAGCGGATGGAGAAGATTCCCGGGGTACGAAGCGTCGTGCCCATGAAGATCATGGTGAACAACTGCCGGGCGAGTCTGGATGTCATCACGTATCGCGGCGTGCAGCCGGAGCGATTCGGCGAGGTGGCCAAGAAGTTTCATTTTCTGGAGGGATCGATGGACGAGTGGACGCGGCGAAGCGACGCGGCGCTGGTCGGCGAGACGCTGGCGAAGCGACGCGGCTTCCGCGTGGGCCAGGCGATCAATGCGTCCGGGGTGGTCAACTACGTCGCGGGGATCGTGCACTCGGACGAGCCGCAGGATCAGAACGTCGCGTACGTGCACCTCGATTTTCTTCAGCGAGTGTCGAAGGGTGGCGGCGTAGGCATCGTCACCCAATTCAACGTCAGCGTGGACTCGCCCGATCAGCTCGAGCGCGTCGGGCAGGCGATCGACGCCGAGTTCAAGCGCGACCCGGAGCCGACGCAGACGCGGCCGGAGAAGGCGTTTGTCGCGCGGGCGGCGGCGGACGTCGTGCAGATTGTGCGATTCGTCCGCTGGCTGGGCTGGGGCTGCCTGGTGGCCGTGCTGGCATTGGTGGGCAACGCGATCGTGCTTTCAGTCCGCGATCGGATTCAAGAACATGCGGTCTTTCAGACGCTCGGATTCCGCGCGGGGCTGATCGCGCGGTTGATCATCGTCGAGGGGCTCATGATCGGACTCGCGGGCGGCGCCGTGGGGACCCTGGTGGCGGGGGCGTTTCTCCATTGGAGTCCGCTGAGCTTGTCGGTGGACGGCGTGAGCGTGACGGTCGCGATTGGCCCGAGGGTCATCGCGCTCGGCCTGCTGATGTCGGCCGCATTGGGCGCGGGCGCCGGTTCGGTGCCGGCGTGGCAGGCATCGCGGCAGGAAATCGCGGCGTGTTTCCGGGCGGTTTGAAGAGGGTGCGATGATTCGGCTGCTGCCGTTTGAATACGGAGTTCGCAACCTGGGGCGGTCCAGCACGCGGCTGGCGCTCAGCGTGGGCGGCAGCGCGCTGATGGTGCTGCTGGTGCTGGCGGCCGGTGCGTTTGTGCGCGGGATGAGCCGGACGCTTCGCGCGACGGGCAGCCAGCAGAACGTGATTCTCCTCGGCGCCGGCAGCGAGGAGAGCATCGAACGGAGCGAGATTCCGGCGGGGAGCGCGAGTCTCATCGCGGCCAGCATTTCCGGGATCCGGGCGCGCCTCGGCGTTCCGTACGCCTCGCCGCAGGTACACCTCGCGCTACCGGTCAAGCGCACTCCGAATGACAAAGAGAGCGAGCTTGTTGTGGTTCGCGGCGTCACGCCGGCGGCGCTGCTGGTTCACCCGCAGGTACAGATTCTGAACGGGCGAATGCCGATCGCGGGGCGGGACGAGGTGATGGTGGGCCAGTTTGCCGCGCTCAAGCTGGGGATGTCGACGGGCGAACTGGCGAACGGTGCGACCATCTGGCTGAGCGAGAAGCCGTGGACGATCGTCGGGCAATTTGCCGCGCCCGGGACGGTGATGGACGCCGAGATCTGGGCGCCGCTGACCGATCTGAAGACCGCGACAAAACGGGAAACGGACTCGTGCATCATCCTGACGCTCGACAGGGCCGAGTTTGCCGATGTGGACGCCTTTTGCAAGCAGCGGCCGGACCTCGAGCTGTCGGCCCAGCGCGAGTCGGACTACTACGCGAAGCTCACGACGTTTTTTCAACCGGTGCGGACCGTGGTCTGGGTCACGGCCCTGCTGATCGGAATGGGCGGGCTGTTCGGCGGGATGAATACGATGTACGCGGCGTTTGCATCCCGGGTCCGCGAACTGGGGATGCTCCAGTGCCTCGGCTACCGCCGCCTGGCGATCATCGTCAGTCTTGTGCAGGAGTCGCTGCTCACGACGACGGCCGGGGCGCTCGTGGCATGCTTCGTGGCGGTCATGTTGCTGGATGGAGTGGCGGTGCGTTTCACGCTGGGAGCGTTCGGCCTGACGGTGGATGCGGCGGTGCTGGTGATCGGGATGATCGCCGGCGCGCTGCTTGGAATTGTCGGCGCATTGCCGCCGGCCTGGCGTTCAATGCGTTTGCCGATACCCGAGTCTTTGAAGGCGATTTGAAAGGAAACGAGTGATGACTACGAACGGACGTCTGATGTGGAGTGCAATGATTCCAGTCCTCGTTTTGGCGCTTGTAATGAGCGGATGCGAGAAGTCGCCGTCGTCGGGTGGCGAGAAGGGCGATGTCGCGGTTTCGCCGTTACTGCCGGCAGGTTTCTTTCTTGCCAGTGCGCCGTCTGGAGTGAAAGAGGTCATCGCGGCCAAGAAAGCAGCGAAGCCCGGCGAGCGGATCGTCGTTCACGGGCGGGTTGGCGGCAGCAAGGAGCCGATGGCCGCTGAGCGGGCGATCTTCACGATCATGGATTTGGGGTTGCAGCCGTGCGGCGTTGGAAAGATGGACAATTGTCCGACGCCGTGGGACTACTGCTGCGACCCGCGCGAGGAGATTACGAAGAACATCGCCACGGTTCAGGTGGTCGATTCGGCCGGTCGTCCGCTGAAAGCAGGGCTGCAGAACATGGGCAAGCTCACGCCGCTGGCGGAGGTGGTCGTTGAGGGACAGGTCGCGACGGGCTCAACGGGCGACTCGCTCGTCGTGAATGCCAGCGGTATATTCGTCAAGCCAAAGTAGGCGCGGCGGCGACCCGCGGGCCGGCTTCGGTTATCTGCCAAAACCGCGTTCGGCCGAAACGCACAATTCGTGTTGGAATCAGGGGTTTGCGCAAATGCGGGCCGGCCTTGCCGGGAGATTCTGACAGGCCCGTTCGGCGGCGACTGTCTGCATTGGAGAACCTCGCACGGGTTGTTGCGTTGTGCCTATTGCGAAGAGAACTGCGATCCGCTTCGCAATTGTCCTGCCATTTTTCGTCCTTGATTGGGATCGCGTTGCAGGTGTGAGAAAATGAGTCAACTGGACGTCAAGCAGATCGGAGCACACGTACAAAATGCGAGCCAGCCGTTCC
>CAZONT010000183.1:0-6164 GCA_964581285.1 uncultured Planctomycetaceae bacterium
TCCGCGTCCCGGAGCTGCCCGACCGCGCCTTCGACGGCTACGTCGACCGCACCGCCACCGCCATCGAGCGCGCCAGCCGCACGCTGAAGGTCGAAGCCCTCGTCCAAAACCCCGACTACACCCTCGTTACCGGCATGTACCTGAAGGCGACCTTCGAACTCGAGCGCCCCAACCCGCCCTGGATCATCCGCGCCGCCGCCCTGCACGTCCGAGCCAAGGGCTCGCAAGTCGCCGTCATTGGTCCCGACGGCAAGCTGACTTACCGGCCGGTCACCATCCTCGACGACCGCGGCAGCACCATCGAAGTCGAAGGCGACATCAAGGCCGACGACTGGCTCGCCCTGAATATCAGTTCCGAACTGACCGACGGGGACACCGTAACCCCGGCCCCTTATGCGCCAGCCACGCAACCGCCGTAGTTCACCTTCCTGCGTGCGCGAACGACATTTGTGAGTAAGAGGTTCGATCCCTGGGATCCGGCGAGTTCCACAGCTCCGACGCATTCGATTTTGTTGTGGGCTCCCTGGGGTTTCGCCAAGTACTGCTTGCTTCAAGTTTCGCAATACCTCTGCGCGTTGCAGCGTTCCTGCAATTCTGTGGGCACCGGGTGCCAGGCGCGAAATCCCGACTTCCGCGGCGACGACGCCGCGGTAAACTGGGCCCTCGGACAGCCCTTCGATTCACGAGTAGATCGCTGTTCCCCCCTGCCTACGGAGACCGTGATGCCGAAATGCTGGCTCGCACTCGCTGCCGTGAATGGCTTCATCGCCGTCGCCGCCGGCGCCTTCGCCGCCCACAGTCTTCAGAAGCGGATGTCCCCCGACACCCTCGCGGTTTTTGAAACCGCCGCCCGCTATCAGATGTATCACGCATTGGCGTTGCTGGCCGTCGCCTGCTTCGCTCGAGTCGCCCCAGCCCCGGGCGTGACCGTTGCCGGCTGGGCCTTTACGATTGGAATCGCCCTCTTCTCCGGCAGTCTCTATGCACTCTGCATCACCAGCATTCGCCGCCTCGGAATCATCACCCCGTTTGGCGGCGTCGCTTTCCTCGTTGGCTGGGTGGGCCTCGCCGTCGCCGCGTGGCAGTTCAAGCCATGACGCCGTCACACGCCGCCTGGCAGAAGTTTGCGAACCCAGCGCGACCCGTGCATAGTCGAGCACACGCGACAGCATGAGCACCAACCCAGCCCCATCGCCGCCCGTCATCAAGAAGCGCAAGCGCGTCGGTCCGCGCTCCATGCGCGGCCGGCTGCTCGCTGGTCTGCTGATCATCACCCCCCTCGTGATCACCGTGCTCGTCGTCCGTTGGGTCTTCAACGCAGCCCTTTGGGTCGGCAAGCCGTTGCTCGCCTGGACGATGGTCGGCCTCAAGTTCGTCTTCCGCCTCGACCAAATCCCCACGCCGGGCGCCACGGCCCAGAACGTCGTCGCTGTGCTGCTCACCGCCGGCGTCCTTTACTTCCTCGGCTCGCTCGGCTCCAACGTCGTCGGCCAGCGACTGATCGCCCTCGCCGAAGCCCTGCTCGGCCGAATCCCTCTCATCGACACCGTCTATGGCGCGGTCAAGCGAACCCTTCACGCCCTCTCCGGCCCGCCCGGCGGCGACGGTGACAAGCAGGTCGTTGTTCTGGTCGAGTTCCCGTATCCACCGCTGAAGGTGCTCGGCTTCATGACCAACACCATCACCGACACCCGCACCGGCCAGCGTTACGCAGCTGTCTTCATTCCGACGACCCCCAACCCGACCTCCGGCTACATGGAACTCGTCCCGATTGAGAAGGTCAGCACCACCGACTGGACCATGGACCAGGCCCTCTCCGCCATCCTCTCCGGCGGCGCATCCGCAGTCGACACGATGTCGATCAATCCGCTCCGCCCGCAAAAACCGGCCTAGCCCGCGCCTATAGTCGCCCGTCTATCGGCCGCTTTGCCTTCCGCGTGCTTATATGAGATACAGGAAGTGGGGGCTCGGTCCAAAGGTTGCGCGCAGCATGTCCGCCATCCGTCGCACTCGCCATATTGCGCAAGCGGCCACGTTCTGCTCGATGCTCTTCATCGGGTGCAATGCTGATCTCTCCTTGAATGACCTTCCGTCATTGCAGTCTTCAGGAAATCCGATCGACTCAACCGCAGCCCCGCAGAACCCCGCCCCCATCGCCCCGGGTTCTCTCCAGATCTTCCCCCCCGACAACTCCTGGAATCAGGACATTTCAAACCTGCCCGTACATCCCAACTCGGCAAACCTTATCGCATCGATCGGCGCCGACCGCGGACTGCACCCCGACTTCGGCACCGTCTGGGAAGGCGCGCCCATCGGAATTCCCTACGTCATGGTTAACGGCAACCAAGCCCGCGTGCCCGTGTCCTTCTACTACCCGACTCAAAGCGACCCCGGCCCTTATCCGATCCCGCCCAACCCACCGATCGAAGGTGGCCCCGACTCCGACGGTGATCGACACATCCTCGTCATCGATGTCGACAATCGGAAGCTCTACGAGCTCTACGACGCCTGGCCCGACGGTCCCGGCTGGGCCGCCGGCTCCGGCGCGATCTTCGACCTCGACTCCAACGCGGTTCGCCCCGCCGGCTGGACCTCCGCCGACGCCGCCGGCCTGCCAATTTTCCCCGGCCTCGCACGTTACGACGAAATCGTCGAGCAGGGCGAACTGCGCCACGCCCTCCGTTTCACCGTCTCGCGAACTCAAAGCGCATTCATCTACCCAGCCCGCCACCAGGCCAGTTCGTCCACCAACCCGAACTATCCGCCAATGGGCCTTCGCGTCCGCCTCCGCGCCGACTTCGACATCTCCCCCTTCCCGCCGTGCGTCCAGGTCATCCTGCGCGGCCTCAAGCGCTACGGCATGCTCGTCGCCGACAACGGGTCAAACTGGTACGTCTCTGGCGCGCCCGATTCGCGTTGGAACGACGATGAGCTCAGTTCATTGAGCAGTGTGAAAGGTCGCGATTTCGAAGTGGTTTACACCGGCGAGCCGGAGACGGACTAGCGCTTCGCGGCGCGCCGCTAGAAGACGTACATCTTCATGCAGAACACGCTACCCCCGCTCTTGAGAAACTCCGACGTATCGACCTCATGCACGCAGAACCCGTGCTGATGCAGCAACGCCACCGTCCGCGGATTGCCGCGCTGGATCACGACGTGTCGCCCCCCGATCGCCGTCGCATTGCACGCCATCCCTGCCTCTGCTTCGTCGCTCGGACACTCTAGCACGTTGCGAAAGACCGCCCGGATCATCTCCATCCCGCGCGGTTCCAACGAACGCGGATTCACCAAAACCGACTGTTCGCTCAGCGGGCAGAAGCAGGTATCGAGATGGTAAAATCGATCCGACAGTAGCTTTAGCCGCAGCACCGGCGCATCGAACAACGCACTCACGGCCCCATACACCTCCGCGTCGCTGCGATGCCCCCAGCCGCCCCAGATCAGTGCCCGCCCGGGATGCCAGACTGCATCGCCGCTGCCCTCGAACCCCCCGCGCGCTTTAAGTTCCTCGATTCGATGCCCCGCCCGCTCAAACCACCGCGCGAACGCTGGCACTTCGCGTCGCCGCGATTCATGCTTCATCCGCGACATCAGACACACACGCCGCCCGGCGCCGTCGAGTCCCACAAACGTCTGGTTCGCGCAAAAAACCATGTCCTCGCAACCGGCGAGCGGATCGATCACGTCGACCTTCGCCCCGCTCCGCTCAAACGCCGACCGCACCGCCTCCCACTGGCGTCCCGCCGCGGCCCGGTCGACCCGCCCGATTTGCCCCTCCATGTGCGGATTCTTCACATCCACAACGTCAAAATGAAGCGGCGGGCACATCAGCAGCCGCGTCGGAAGCGGCATCGGCCGGCACGCAGCGAGAAGCCCCGGGGGAAGTTGACTCCGTTCTTCGAAGACTCTGGACATGGCGAGCGCTCCAAGTGGGCAATGCCCGCGGCGAACAGATCATTTTACCGCTGCCCCATTCATGGTCGAATCCTGACTCACAACCAGACAGACTCCGGGGCGCGGACATCGTCAAATGTACCACTCGCTGACCGCAGTCCGCGAAGTGGATCTGATCGTTCACGAGCGACTCCGACCGAGTTCATCCAGCAGGATCGTTGCCCGCCGCCGCTCGGCCATGGTCCGTTCGTCGCTCGCATCCTCGGTCACCTCGATAAAGCGCCGAATCTCCCGCATCGCGTCCTGCGGCCGCCCAAGGCGCACATAAAGCTCCGCGAGATTCATGTGAAACCGCCGGAAACTCCGATCGGGCTGGCGATCCAGTTCATCCGCCACCGATTCAAGCTCTGCCGCCGCTCGAGGTAGCTGTCCCGACATGAATGCCAACACCGCGATGTTGGTCGTATACTTCACGCTCAAAAGCGGAAACGTCCGTCGCGCCTCCTCAAACACGCCGATCGCCTCGTTGAATCGCTCCTGTTTCGTATAGACCTGCGCGAGTTGGTCCGCCGCAACTTGGAACTGTTTGTCAAAATCGAGAATCGCCCGAAATCGCTTTTCTGCTTCGCTGTAGTCGCCCATCTCCGCCGCGACCATTCCAGCCGCTAGCACCGTCTCAATATGGTTCGGATCGATCGCCAGCGCCCGCTCCACCAGCGCCCGGCTTTCCGTCAGTCTCCCTCCCCGTCGATACTCGTCGATCAAGTGCACATACCCTACCGGTGCATTCGGCGCCCGCCGCACCGCACACTCCCAGAGCGTCACATCACTGCGCCATTCCCGACCGTACGCCGCGCTCAAGCCCGCAAACGCGAGTGAGACTGCTCCGCCGCCGATGAGTATCGCCCCACCGCGCCCGGCCAATCGAGTGACGACAAATAGGATCACCCCAAGCACGGGAAGATACAAATACCGATCGTGAACCCGTTCATCTGGCGGAAAGCTCCTACCGCCCCAAATCACCAGAGAAAGAGGCAGAACAAAGATCAGCAACGCCAGGGCGTCGATTCCACCCCGCCGCCACCAATGCCGTAAAGCAAGAAGGGTCCCGGCCACCGCCACCGGCGAAATCCACAACCACGCGTTGGTTCCCCCCGCCACGCTTCGCAGCGAATAGATAGGTGAAAGGAAGACCGGCAGCACACTCTGCCTCAGATAGAACAAGAGCGCCTCCGGAACGAACGCGGCGAACGCGCGCAGGCCCATCTGCTGCGGAGGCGACTGAACGGAGATCCGCACAACGAACAGCCGAAGACCTACATAGAGCGCGACGACCGCTGCAAACGGCATGGCTGCGACCACCGCGCGCCGTGTCCGTACCGCAACCGGAGCACTTTCGCGTCCCGCGAACCCCCACTCGCATCCAAACACCAGCGCCGGAAAAATCACCGATGTCTCCTTGGAGAACATCGCGAACGCATAAAAAAGAGCCGAGAGCGCCATCGGCCCCCCCCGCCATGCCTTCCGATGCTTGAGATAGATTAGCAGCGCCGGCAGCACCCCCAGGCACATCTGGATATCGACCGACGCCGACGGCCATACGACCGATTCGACGTGCACCGGGTGTACGGCAAACAACCAAGCCGCCACCGCCGCCGTGTCGCGATCGCGCACCAGCCGCTTAACCAGATAGAAGACCAGTACGACATTTACGCCATGCGCCAAGACGCTGACAACGTGCCAACCCATCGGCTTCAAGCCAAACAATCCGTGCAGCACGATCATCCACAACACGGTCGCCGGCCGCCAATAGTTACTCGCCGCCCCCGGCCGCTCCGCCTTGAACGCCCAAACGTCCGACTTCAGTGCCTGCACGAAGTACTGCGGGTCTTGAATGAGGAAGTTGTCGATAATCTGCCGATCGTCGTCCCAGACAAACTCATTCTTGAGCGCCCCGGCAAAGGCAATAACGAGCAGTAAGGTTGCGATTCCGAGCGCCGTCCCTGTCGAGATCGAGCCCGACGCATCACCGCTCACGGAATGCGGCGCGTTGAATGCGTCTGATTGCGTCACGGATGATTCAGCTCTGTCGTGCTGATGACTGTGCCAGCCGGCCGCCCGCGCCGCCCGAACGCGATCCCCGTGCACCGGCAACCTCACCGCGCGCTCGCCCCGATCCACCCCGCCGAACCAACTCGAGCGCCCCCGCCAGAATGCTCTCCTCGCTCGGCAACACCAGGTTCGCCGCCTTGCCGAGCGGAATGTATGTG
>CAZONT010000184.1:0-6116 GCA_964581285.1 uncultured Planctomycetaceae bacterium
GCCCTCGAGGCCCGCATCCGCGAAGAACTCGTCTCCAACCCCGTCCTCGAAGAGACCGAAGCCGAAGCCCCCGCCAAGCCCGACGTCGCTCCCGAGCCCGACACGGCCGCGACCAATCCAACGAACGACGCCGAACGCGAAGCCGAGCGGGAAGCCAAGGCCTTCGAAACGCTCGAACGCCTCTCGCGCGAATACGAATTCGACCCCGGCGACCAGCCCTATGCCCCTCCCATGCGCGGCAACGGCGAACGCGACGCCAAGCTCGACGCCATGGCCAAGACCCCAACCCGCGGCATCTCCTTGCTCGAACACGTCGAAGGCCAGTGGGCGATGATCGAGGCCGCAGACGAAATCAAACGAGCCGGGACCATCCTCATCAATTGGATGGATGCCGACGGTTACATCCGCACCGACGTCGAACGCAAGACCACCGACGCCAACGGCAAGGCCATCGATGGCCGCCCGCTCATTATCAAGCGCACCACCGAAGAAACCGACCTGCTCATGGACGAGATCGCCCGCTCGGTCTCACCGCCGATCCCGGCCAACGTCCTCGAGGAGGCCCTCGTCCTCGTACAGACCCTCGACCCGCTCGGCGTCGGCGCACGCGACCTCACCGAGTGTCTGCTCATCCAGCTTGACGAAATGCCCGAAGCCCCGCCTCTGACGGCCGAACTCGTCCGCAACCATCTCGCCGACATCGGCAAAAATCGTCTCCCGGCCGTCGCCAAGGCCACGAATCAGACCGTCGAACAGGTCAAGGAAGCCCTCGGCGTGCTCTCCAAGCTCCACCATCACCCGGGGCTGCTCATCTCTTCCTCCGAAGTCCCCATCGTCGTCCCGGACGTCATCGTCGATTATTCCGACGACGGCGACGGCTACGCCGTCCGACTCGCCCGCGGCAACAACCCGCGCCTACGCATCTCCGCCCACTATCGGCAGGTGCTGGAGAAGAGCCGCGACGACAAGGAAGCCCGTGAGTTCCTCCGCAAGCACCTCGAGTCGGCAACGGCACTGATCGACGCCATTCAATACCGCCGCGACCGAATGCTCCAGCTCGCCAAGGTCGTCGTCGAGCGCCAGCGCGAGTTCCTCGACTATGGCCCCCAGTTCATCAAGGTCCTCCGCATGCGGGATCTCGCTGAAGAGTTCAGCTGCGATCCTTCAACGATCAGCCGCACTGTCGATGAAAAGTACGTCCAGACCCCGCGCGGCATCTTCCCCCTCCGCATGTTCTTCACGTCCGGCCAGGAAATGGCCGGCGGCGAAGAGGTCAGTTGGGACCGCCTCCGCGCACAGGTCAAGGAAATCATCGATAACGAAGACAAGAAGGAACCCTTCTCCGACGACGTCATCGCCGCCAAGATGAGCGCCCAGGGCCGCCCGATCTCTCGCCGCACCGTCGCCAAGTACCGCGCCCAGCTAAACATCCCCAACGCCCGCGAACGCACCCTCTTCTAGGCCCCAGCCATGCCCCGTCCGGCAGCGTGCCTCCTGCTCGGAATTTCGTTTCTGCTGGCATCGTCGTCCGCCTGCCGCCGGGACCCCGCTCCGACGCCGACAACCCGCCCCGCCGCACTCCCGTCCGGGCCGCTCTACAAACTCACGGAACCCGAAATCGACCGCGTCCTCCGTGACCTCGCCGCCCGCGAGCCCGACCTGCGAAAGCGTGTCGTCGCCGTTGCCCGCCGCTTCATCGGCCAGCCCTACAAGCTCGGCCTCCTCGGCGAAGGCGGCCGCGAGCCCTACGACCGCGATCCGCTCTATTGCCTGACTGCCAGCGACTGCGTCACCTTCGTCGAGCAGGTCTACGCCCTCGCCCTCTCGAATGCATGGGCCGAGTTTCTCCCGACCCTCAACCGCATCCGCTACCGCAACGGCGAAATCTCCATCCGCAGCCGCAACCACTTCACCGAGGCCGACTGGAACATCAACAATGCCTGGCTCTTCGACGACATGACAACAACGCTCGCCAACGGCCGGGCTCAGGTCCCCCTTCGCCAGCGCATCAACCGCAAGGCCTTCTTCCGCAAGCTCGGCCTCACCGTCGACACCCCCGACGAGAACTTTGTCGGCGTATACATCCCCCGCGCACGCCTCGACGCCGTGATGAAAGAGCTGCAAGACGCCGACGTCGCCGAGATCGTCCGCGGCACCGCCGCCGCCCCCTACGTCAGTCACATGGGCCTCATCGCCCACGACCCTGCCGGCCGCGTCACGTTCATCCACTCCGGCGATCCGGCCGTCCGCGAACTCCCCCTCCGCGATTACCTCGCGAAAAACCCCAAGGTCATAGGCATGAAGTTTCTCCGCCCACGCGCAACGAAATAAAGAAGGGCTGCCCGAACTCGGACAGCCCTTCGCAAGTGACCTTACTGGACCGGCCGATCAGTCCCGGTAGCGCCGGCAACCGCACGGATTCGAGTCATTGAAGCAATCCAGCTTGTTCGACACGTCATTCATGTTCCGCCGTCGTGTCCCGGTCGGGTTCGAACCCGGCGGCGATTGCCGCAGCAGATCGTCACCGTCCTCGACGTCGTCCTCGATTTCGCGCGGTTCCGCACCGATCAGCAGGTTGAACTTCGCGGCAATCAACTGCTTCGCCAGCTTCGCCGCCGCGTCGTCCCCCGCCATCCGGCCGTCCGGCAGTTTACCGCTGAGCAAACGCGTGAGCTGCGTCTGGTTGTACGTCGCATTGCCGATCTGCAACGCCTGCACCGGCCACCGCGAGCAGTTGTCTTTCCAGAAGCAGATGTCTTCTGGGCACGGTGGAGACGTCAGGATCGTGATCGTCTGCGTGCACGTCGCGATGTTCCCGCAGTTGTCCTTCGCCTTCCAAAGCCGCGTGATCGTCCCCGGGCAATTCCCAACCCGCGTGTCGGTGTACGTCACGTCGACGCACGAATCGCACGCGTCAGTTCCCTTCGCAGTGCCGGTCTTGCACGGATTCGTCGAGTCGCCGCAGTTGATCGTCTTGTCCGGCGGACAGTCAATCGTCGGCGGCGTCGTATCCACCACCGTGATCGTCTGCGTGCAGTACGACGAATTGCCGCACGCGTCCGTCGCCTTCCACTTCCGCGAAATCACCTTCGGGCACGAGCCGCAGCTCGTGTCGCTGTAGGTGATCGACGGATTCGGATCGCAACTGTCGGTCGCCGTCGCCTTGCCCGTGTACTGTGGCTTCGTCGAGTTGCCGCACTGCACCGTCGCATTCGGCGGGCAAACCACCTGCGGCCCATTCGTGTCGCGAACCGTGATCGTCTGCGAGCACGTCGCGGCGTTGCCGCATGCATCCGTCACCGTCCATGTTCGCTTGATGACCGCCGTTACCGGGCAGTTGCACTGGGCCGTAATCGTCTCATCCGAATACGTCGCCGCCGGATTCGGATCGCACGCATCGTTCGCCGTCGGACTCCCCGTCACCGACGGGTTGAATCCCTGGGCGCACGTCACGGTCTTGTTCGCCGGGCACGATGTGATCACGGGCGGCTTCGTATCCACCAGTGTGATCGTCTGAACGCAAGTCGCGGTGTGTTGGCACGAATCCGTCGCCGTCCACGTCCGCGTGATGACGCGCGTCACCGGGCAGGTCCCGGAGACCTCGCTGTCGGTGTACGTCACCGTCGGATGCGGATCGCAGTCGTCGCTTGCCGTCGCCGTTCCCGTGTGGGACGGGTCGGATGGCAGGTTGCACTCTTGCTGCACGTTTGCCGGACACGTGATTTGCGGCGAGTTATTGTCTGAGACGTGAATCGTCGCCATGCACGTCGCCGGCGGCGAAATGCCGTCGCTCACGCTCAGCGTGACCTCGCAGTTGACATTGCATCCGCTCGACGTATCGATCGTGATGGTCGGAGTCGCGGTGTCGCCGCCGCTGAAGACCGCCCCGGGACAGTTCGACGACCATGAATACGTCAATTGATCCGAGTCCGGATCGCTCGACTGCGACCCGTCGAGAATGATCGTCGTCGTCCCGCCGGCGCACTCCGCCTCGTACGGGCCGTTCGCGGCACACACCGGTGGACGGTTCTGCCGTGGAATCGGCGCCACGAGCCCCTTCGCTTTGCCGTTGAAGTTCACCCCGAAGTTGCCGACGAAGTTTGACTCTTCCGACGTCAGCGTCACGCCCGCGTCTCGACCCACGAAGAATACCGGCGCCAGCAACCCGCCGGTAACCGAAAAGCGGAAATCGAATTCGTCGCTCGTCGACCCCGTGTCCTGAAAACCGAACGCCTGTATCTCGCCCGTCAGCAGAATGCCCGCGTAATCCACCGAGCCGTTCCCGTCCGCGTCAACCTCGCCTTGGATGATCAAGTCGTCGCCCGGAACACCCCCGATCAGGCCGCCGGTGTTGGCCACCTGGATTGACATGGACACAACTTCCGCCGGAGGAAATCCAGTCGGCTGTACGAGCCGCGGTGGCGATGCCGGTGCCAGCCGCAGCGCCACCGGTGACGCCAACACCGTCAGCGTCTGGCCGCTGGCGCTGTAATTCGTGGCCGATGCTTCGTTGCTCACGTAATTGATCTGTGGAAACGTCCCGATCAGGGAAATCCCCAGCAACGCGGCCGTTGCCACGCCCCCCGCAAGAAAGATGCTACACAGTGCTCCAACGACAAGAACCTGACGCGCGCGCATACGGATTACTCCTCCCGTTAGTCGACGTCCCGACACCGGCGCCTCGCCGGAGCAGGATGCAAATCCGATAGTGGGTCCAA
This sequence comes from uncultured Planctomycetaceae bacterium, assembly GCA_964581285.1. GTDB lineage: Bacteria > Planctomycetota > Phycisphaerae > UBA1845 > UTPLA1 > SpSt-539. The sequence goes on from CAZONT010000184.1 coordinate 4,719, forward strand.
TATGTCCGACTGGTGCTTCCGCCCCTGCGAGTGGGCCCGCCCAGTTTCGATTAACTCGCCTGGTTTCGCCTTCGGAACAGCGCCGCTGCCCCTGCCACCGCCAGGACGAGCGTTGCCGGCTCCGGAATCGGCTTGATATCCGCCTGGCCCGTCCCAAATCCCGCTCCGAACCCGCCCGTATTGTCGAAGCTGTTCGCGAACGACCCGCTGAACGCCCCGCCGTAGTTTCCGTCAAAATCGATCCCGATCTGCGTCCCCGGGACTCCGTAGAACAGCGGAATCGCAAGCTCGCCGCCCGTGAGCGTGATGAGGAACTCGTTCAAGTCATAGTTGATCGGCTGGTCGCCGTAGCCGAACGCCGAGACAACCCCGGTCAGCAGTGGCCCCGACGTGCCGTACGTCGTTGGGCCGACCGTGACCAGCCCGGTCACCGAGAACGATCCGCCGGGCGTCAGGTTGCCAAGATTGTCAACCGTGGCGTCTATGTGAAAGTTGTACCCTGGTGTCAGGATGGACTTCGGCGGCGGCGTCCCGTCATCGAGTTGCTGCGCGAAACCGTCCGCCACGAACTGCTGCAAGCCCGCGTTGTAGAATACGTCGATAAAGCCGGCCGTGATATCCGGCGGCGCAGCGTAGGGGAGATTCAACAGCGCGCCCCGCGCGGGCCCCGCCAGTAATGAAACGCCGGACACAATTAGGACAATCCTGACCCGATTCGACATGCATTCCCTTCTTTCCACGTCCTCCGGCAGGGCAGCAAACGCTGGGTTAACACAGCCCCCGGAAGGTCTTACTGAACTTCTCGAGCACCCGATACGGTTATCGACCGGATCACCCGTTCGGCCTCACCCGATCGGATGATCGTACTAAAACCGAGGGCGAGGTGTCAATGCCGGCGGCTTAAAGGCCGCATCCACCGCTCACAAGAGGACGTCTGGATAGCGTCTGGAACGATTTTGCCGTCTATGACGCCCGCATCGCGGCCCTGAGATTGGCAACTCAACCGGTGCCCATGACAGCTGTCGAGCCGCGACCGTACACCCCATCAATTGCAGGCGCCCTTCGGTTCCGCTAACTTAACGTGATCAGCCGGATCGAGCCGCCTGCGGACGCTTCTGGCTCGCGCAGGAATTGCCGGTCGAGCCCGTCCTGCCTCGGACCTATCAGCGGAGAATCATTCCATGAATCGCAACGCCCTTTCTCTCGTCGCATGTCTGGCCTTCGCGTTTTCACTCGCCTCGCAGCCGGCCGTCGCCGCGCCGCCGGAGCCGAAGAAGATTACCTCCGTCGAAGGCATCACCGAGTACGAGCTCGCCAACGGCATGAAGGTCCTGCTCTTCCCGGACCAGTCCAAGCCGACCGTCACCGTGAACATCACCTACTTCGTCGGCTCGCGCC
>CAZONT010000185.1:0-6049 GCA_964581285.1 uncultured Planctomycetaceae bacterium
GCCTGCGAGCGCATCAAGAGCACGCCCCTGCCGCGTCAATACGAGTACTTTCCGCGCGTGCTCGTAAGCATGTACTGTTTCCTGCTTCCCTTCGGACTGGTCGCCGGCCTGGGCATGCTCACGCCGATTGCTTCCACGCTGGTGAGCTTCATCTTCATTTCGCTCGACACCGTCGGACGCGATATCGAAAACCCGTTCGAGAACACCGTGCACGATACGCCCATGAGCACGCTCGCACGCGCCATCGAGATCAACCTTCGTCAGAACCTTGGTCAGCACGAGATTCCGGCCGAAGTTCGCCCCGTCGAGGGGTTTTCTTATTAAGGAGCCATCATGCCGCTTGCGCCGCATCCGCTTGACATCCTGTTCCTCACGAATTTTTCCGAGTATTGCTTCCGCGCGATCCCTGCGATTGCGCAGATGGCCGACAGTCTTTTCGTGCGCCTGACGCTCATGCACGTTTACAATCCCGCTGAAAGCGACGCGAAAACAGCCGACCATCTGCTGGGGAGCTTCTTCCCTGAAGCGGACCGATACCGCTCGTGCCTCCGCGTGGCGACGCCCGGCCCGGTGGTGGATGCCGTGAAGCGGCATCTCGACGTGTGGCCGGTGAACTTGATTGTCGCGCCGGCTTCGGACCCCATCGGGGTGCCGCGCATCGGCGACCGTTCGCTGCGCGCCCGCCTGATCGAAGAGTGCGGTGTGCCGGTGTGGACCATCGGCCGCCGCGTCCGCGTGCCCAAACTTCTGCGACCGGTGAAGAACGTGGCCTGCTGGCTCGATTTCAATATGCGCGGCGCGCCGCATCTGCCGTTCGCCATGGAATACGCGCAGCGGGTGGGCGCGAATCTGCACATGCTGCGGGCCCTGCCGCCGATTCACGAAGGGTCGCTGGTGCACGGCACGCGCCCGAATCGGTCTTTGCACCCGGACGGGGCGTCGCGCGAAATTCTGCGCCTGTGCAGCGGCTCGCCCGTGCGGCCGCATATCCACGTGACGGAAGGCGAGGGGCGCCGGGCGCTGTGCAAGATGCTCGACGCGTGCGACGCCGATCTCGTGTTCCTGCGCAACGACGAGTGGTTTCTCACGCGGTGGCTGGGGCTGGGGTTGCGCCTGGGTGATTTCGTGTCGTGCCCGAGCATTTACGTCGGCGACCGGCTCAGCGTTCCGGTCTGGAACCTGGAACAAGGCCCCGGAACTCGCGCCTCCGCGCCCGTCCGGGCACGCACCGGCGTCCGCGTTCGGCAGACCGTGGCCGCAGGACGGAACGGGTCGCCGCCGCGGATCACCGAGATCGACCTGAACTAGAGCCCAGTCATGCAACAATTCGCGAGTGGGGCCGTTGGAGCATTACGCGGTCGTCATGGGTGGTGAACTGCCCGTTGCTTCGTTTTGAAGCGGTTTGCGAAGGTTGTAGCGGCTTTACTCGGTTGAAAACCTCACCTCACGCGCCTGCGGATGCTTCTTGCCGCAGCGACGCGGCGTGCTTAGCATCCATCCAACATGTATCCGACGATGTTTCGCATACCGTTTCTGCCCGAGCAGTGGGCGGAAGTTAAGAGCTACGGCGTCATGATGATGGTCGCCTTCCTGGGCGGCATCTGGCTGGCGTGTCGGCGGGCGATGAAGGTCAAGGCCGACCCGGACGTCGTGCTGAACACGGGGTTCATCTCGCTGGTGTCCGGCGTGGTCGGGGCGCGCGCGTTTTTCGTCATTCACTACTGGCAGAGCCGGTTCGCGAACCAGCCCAATCCGTGGCTGTCGGTGTTTGACATTCGAGCGGGTGGGTTGGAGTTCTGGGGCGGGCCGCTGCTGGTCATCCCGTCAGTCATTATCTACTTGTGGATGACGAAGAAGTCGATCCGCTGGTACCTGGATATTGCAGCGCCGTCGCTGATGTTCGGTATGGCGATGGCGCGGATCGGGTGTTTCCTCAATGGTTGTTGCTGGGGGTCGGTGTGCGTCAACGAGCACGATCCGGCGCATCACCAGAAGGGATTGCCGTGGGCGGTGCAATATCCGTACGGCAGCCCGGCGATGGTTCAGCAGTGGGAATTCGGGCAGCTTGACTTGCCGAAGGAGCTGCTGGTGCGGCTGCCGAACGGGCAGACGCTGCCGCTGCCTCGCGACTATGTCGATGTGACGCGAGAGGACCTGGATGGGCCGGATCGGGATCTGCGGGCGGCTCAGGAAGAACTGGAGCAGTCGGAGCGACTGGGGCTGGAGGCAAAACGGGTCGATCCGCTGAAGGCCAAGGTGAAGCTGCTCGAGCAGCGGGCGGCCGCGAACCGGAGGAAGTACGAGCCGCTATTTGCGATCTGCAAGCAGTACGGGCTGGAGCCGTCGGAGCTGCGCGACTTGGCGCAGCACTATGCATCGCATCCGTCGCACCCGGCGCAACTTTACGCGTGCATCACGGGGCTGATTCTCTACTGGGTGCTGGACACATTCTTCTACTGGCGAAAGCGGCACGGGGTCGTGCTCGGAATGCTGTTGATCCTGTATTCGATGGCGCGCATCTTTGAAGAGGCGATCCGGCAGGACAATCCACTGGATGCGATCGGCCTGACGTGGTCGACGGTGGTGAGCCTGGCGATGATCGCTACGGGTATTGCGTGGATCTTCATCATGCGGCAGTTGCCGTTGAAGAGCCCGCTGGCCGTGCCATTTGAACCGCCGCCGGATGCGCCCGAGGCGCGGCCGGCAGCAACTCCGGCGAGCTGACGACAAGACATTTCTGAACGGAGTGGCGCGATGACCACATCGGCGGCGGGGCTGCGTGCACTGATCGTACTGGGCATGGCGGTGCGTGCGGTGGCGGCCGCGCCGGAGCGGGCCTTCACGCTCTACAACGACGTGACGGATCGGCGGCTGGCGACGTACACGATCGAGCGGACGGTGCGGCGGGTCGGGGAGCGCGATCTCGAGAAGGAGACACTTTCCTATACGCAGCCGTCGCGGTGGGTGCGGCTGAACCTGCTGGCGGAGAGTCGCGGGAACAGCAAACTTGTCCAAATGATGGTGGAGGAGTCGCCGCGGAAGATCACATTGTTGCGCGGGGGGAAACCGGTCGAGAAGCCGCCGGAGCCGTCGGAATTGCATCTGTGGCCGGGGTCGACGCGGCTGGCGACGGTGGACTGGAGCAAGGCGGATTGCCCGTGCATCGTTCCGGCGACGGCGCCGACGCAGCAGGGGGCGATGTTTGCACTCGTCGACGTGGCGCACTGGCCGGCGGAGAAGAAGAAGGTAGGGGATCGGTGGGAGTCGGCGATCGAGAGCGAGTTTTTCTCGGGGACGCAATCGCTGGAATTGAAGGAGGTCATCAAGCAGGGGGATCGGACGTGCCTGCGGATCGAGATGAGCGTGAACGGGCGATTTCGCGGGCGGGCGGCGAAGGATGGGGCGGACTTTGTCGGGGGAAAGGGGACGTTCATCTGGCCGTACGGGCGGAACATTCTCGAGACGTTTGACGGATCGGTGGTGTGGCAGGAGGGCGGCAAGGATGGCGGTCAGTATGAGATGAAGGTGCTGGTGGGGGCGGCGACGAACGAGGTGATTTCGGTCGACGCGGCGAACGAGCTCATCGATCAGCTGAATGCGATCAACGGGGCGATCGTCGACAAGAACGGGGGGAAGATCGCGGAGGCGCGGGCGGCGTGCGCGAAGTATGTGGAGACGTGGCCGCAAGGATTGTGGCGGCCGGCGATTGATTATCTGACGACGGAGTTGAATCCGGAGCGGAACGCGAAAATCGCGGAGGCGGACTTTCGGCAGCGGGTGGTAGCCGGATTGAAGCGGTGGCAGGAGGCGGCAGAGAAGGACGACGATGCGGCGTTGAGCGCGGCACGAGATGACTTGCGCAAGCTTGCGGACGGGGAGCGAGACAGATTGGTATCGCAGTTGAAACACGCGAGTGAGAACGTGCGGGCATCGACGGCGTTTGCACTGGCGTTTGGGACTTCGGGCGAAAACCTGGCGATGCTGTGCGCGGCGGCGCGCGATCCGTCGGCGCGCGTGCGGGGGTGGGCACTGTATGGGCTCGCGGAGCGGGGCAGCCGGGATACGGATGTGTCGGTGCTCGAAGCGGGATTGAACGACGAGGATGCGGTCGTTCGAGCGCGGGCCTGCGAGGCGGTGGCGGAATGCGTGCCGGTGAGTTCGCCGCGGATCGGGGAGTTGCGGGAGCGGATCTTTACGCTGATGCAGAAGGACAACCGCGACGGGACGCGAATGGCGGCGGCGGCGGCGATGGGACGAATCGGGACGTCGGAGGACGTGGCGCGGCTGAAGAAGAGTATTCGCCACGAGTCGAGCCCGAAGGTGCGGAAGCGGATTGAGCGGTCGATCGGGCAGATCAGCGCGGGGCAGTCGGCGGAGCGCGGGGGGTAGGCGCACGCGTTCGCTGGGTCCTCCGGTCGTGTCCTGACATTTTCAACCTGCATTCATGCGAGCGACGGCGCAGAGGACTGGGCCGCGGCCATCTGCTTTTGCCTGATTCCCAAAAGTCCGCACAGGACGATCCAGATCAACATCATGACTGCCACGACGGCGCCGATCAGGTTGCCGGCGGAGACGGCCACGGCTTTGGCGATCGGGCCGGTGAGGAGCTTAAAGAAGCCGGCGCCGATTGCGTCACCGGCGCGGAAGATGAAGGTGTCGATCACGCTCTTGGATTTGTATTTTTCTTCGGGGCGGACGACGGTGTAGAGCACTTCTCGGGCGGGGCGGGCGAGGCCGTAGTTGGCGGCATTCTTCACGACCTGGAACCAGAAAAGGACGGCCGTCGTCGGCTGGCGGATGAGGGCGACGAATCCGACCAGGGTGGCGATCGGGACGGCGGCCATGGATGCGCCGATGCCGATGGCGCGAATGATGCGTGCGGTGAGGAGGAGCTGCATGACGATGGTGACGAGATTGATGTAGAGGTCGATGCGGGCGAGATAGACGGTGCGGGCTTCGTTGGATTTCAGGGCGGCCTCGACGATGCGTCCCTGCTCGAAGTAGAGAAACGTCGTGCTGATGGTGTAGGCGAACATGCAGATGCAAATGCCGAGCAGGTAGGGCGAGTAGAGGACGCGGACGAGGGCTTCGAAGGCGCCGCCGGCGGCGATGGGGCGATCGCTTGTTGGGCTGGGTGGTGAGTCCGGGAGCGTCGGGGCAATGCGCGACCGATCGGCGACCCGAACGAGCTGTCGGATGCTCTGGACGGCCAATTCGAGCAGCAGAAGCGAGACGAACAGGAGCTTCTCGACGCCGAGTAACTCGGCGAGCTGCGTGTTCAGCCATGCGCCGCAGGCCGCGCCGAGCGTTCCGCCGAGGCCGATGAAGCCGAACAGGCGCTTGCCCTGGTCACTGGAGAAGAGGTCGGCCATCAGACTCCAGAAGACGGTGACGGCGAAGAGGTTGAAGACGCTCGTCCAGACGAAGAAGGAGCGGGCGATCCAAACTTGATGATCGTGCGGGACAAATTGAAAGAGCAGGAAGAAGACCAGCAGATTCAGTTGAGAGAAGCGATAGACAAATGGAATGAATTTCCGGCGAGGGTAGCGCGAGACAAGGGCGGCGTAGAGCGGATTGCAGAGCGTGACGACGGAGAGTGTGCCCATGAAGAGCCAGGGCAGGTTTTTCACGCCGCCGGTAATACCCATGGCGTCGCGGAGGGAGCGCAGGACGTAATAGCCCGCCATGAGGAAGAAGAAATAGAGAAACGACCACGCGACCGCGGCGACCTCGTTGTCGCGGATGGCGACCAGGCGGCGAATCGTGGCAGCCAGCGGGTGCTGTCGAGTTGAAGGCGCGGCCATCAGCTCGACATTATCGGGGATCGGAGCGTCGGTGTTGGACATGAGCGGCGAGTCAAATCCGAAGCCGGCGGCGGTTTGGCTCGCCGGCGATCGGACGTCTCTGGCTGGACTCGCCTAGCCCTTCTTCTCGTGCTTATGCCATGCGGCGAGGACTTCCTTCTCGCGATCGGACTTGATGCCGGATTTCAGTTTGTCGCGGCGCTCGGTCGGGAGCGTGTCCCACCATGCGAGGGTGTCGCGAATGG
>CAZONT010000186.1:0-5780 GCA_964581285.1 uncultured Planctomycetaceae bacterium
ACGCGTGCATCGGCTGTCCCAGCTCGAGCATCACGTAATTCGTCAGATCAACCAGGAAGCTGATCGGCCGCATCCCGCACCGCGCCAGCCGAATCTGCATTACCGCCGGCGACATCCCATCCTTCAACCCGGTGAACACCAGCGCGCTATACCGCGGACACTTCGCCGCATCATCGATGACAATCGGCACCGCCGCCTTGCTCGCGTCCCCCAACTTCGCTGCCGGCGTCACCGGATACGGCCGCAGCTTCGTACCCAGAATCGCCGCGATCTCCCGCGCAATCCCGTAATGCCCCCACAGGTCCGGCCGGTGCGTTATCGACTTGTTGTCGACCTCGATGATCCAGTCTTCCTTCTCACCCGCATCGACCGTCGCCCCCGGCGCAAGCCGCACCCCCTCCGGCCAGTGCGTCACCTGCTCGACCCCCTCCACCTCGGCCGTCGTGATCGTAAACCGCTCGGCCAGTGCCCGAGGATCGACCCCCGCCGGTATCTCCACAAACTCCCGCAACCAGTTCAACGAGATCAACATGACGAAATGAAATACCCGCGCCGCCCCCCCGCGACAAGCGCACCGCTTCAGCAGCCCAAGCTCCGCCCACCCCGGATCGCGTTCCCAAGGGACGAACGCCCGGGCCGTCGAACAACCGACACCCTGCTACGGCGACGCCTCGCCTACCCGCGCCCGCGGGATCGCCGCGGGCAACCCAAGCTCTCGTAGCTTGTCGACGGTCGCCTTGAACCGGCTCCAAGGCGACATCGTGGCCAGCGATGCGGCATTGTCGGACTGCCACTGCCAGAACTCCTCCCATGCGGGATTGTCGTAAGGCGATCCATCCGACCCTCCGCCGCCGCCCCCCTGCATCATCTGCTGCGCTTCGCATTCATCGGGAATGCCATTCGTATCAACGTCCTCGCTAGTCTCGGCCGCAATGTCGCACTCGTCCGGAACCCCGTTCGTGTTGCAATCCTCGCTTGTGGCCTCGGCGATGTCGCACTCATCGGGGATTCCGTTTGTGTTGCAGTCGTAGCTCGGCATGTACGTCCAACCGAAATCGCACTCGTCCGGCCAGCCGTTCGAGTTGCAGTCCGGCGACACAGACTCATTGCCGTCCGGGTCGCCCGGATCGACGTCGCACGAATCGAGGACGCTGTTCGAGTTGCAATCGTAGAACGTGAGTTGGCACTCGTCGGGAATGCCGTCCGTGTTGCAATCGACGCTCGTCAGCGCCGCAATATCCGCCGCGTCGTCAATCCCGTTCGTATTGCAGTCTGGCATTGTCGGCGGCGGCGACGAATAGCCGCCCGTGCACGTCGGCCACAGCCCAAGCAATTTGCAGATAAACGGCGGAATGTCGGCAACCGTCAGCCGGCAATCCTCATTGCAATCGTACTCGCAGATATCCGGGATCGCGTAGCACGGCGGCTCCGGCGCGAAGCCGAAAATCAGCCCCGCCACAAACGATTGAATGTCACGCCCGTCAATCAAGCCGTCGCGATTGCAATCGCCGCGCAGGCAATCGCGCTCAGCGCACAACATATCTCCCTGCCCCGGCGGCAGCAGCGTCAGCCATGCGAGTCGCTGCGGCGGCAGAGCCCGCCCCGCGACTAGCTCCCACGGCACCAAAATATCCGGGAAATCACCATAAGCACCCCACGTCACGGCCACCTGCCCCTGCCGGCCATAGGCCAGCGTGTGCGCCGCGCTGTTGGCCAATTGTCGGATGCGCTGATCGGGCGTTCCGGTCGGGGACGTCGCCACGTTGACCCGGAAGTCGTTGCCGCGCGGCATGCCGTCGGGTGCGAAATACCGCGCCCGGACCTCGCCGTTGGGGACAACGTCCCCCGCGATCCGCGAATCCCACGCGACCACGAACGCACCCCGGAGGTCCGGTTCCGTCGACGCTGCCAGCGCCACCGCCGGATTGGCTGTCTCCAGGTCGATCGGGTACACGTCGTGAATCGCCGAAGGGTCGGTATCTACGACGAACATGCCCTCGACCCCTTCGCCCGCCGCGGGGCTCGGGTCGCGGACCAGGCCCGTGGACTGTTCGTAGATCAGCCGACGGCCGAAGATACGCGCGGGCATCTGAAGGCAACTATCAAGTCGATACCCGACCCACACGACAACCAGGTTCCGCCCATCGAACGCGACCGATGGTTCCATCTGAGATGAGAATTGCGACTCGAGCGCCGGGTTGTTAACGGGCCGAACCCGACCATCGTACTCATCAACAATGTTCCCCTGTGGGTCGTACAAGCGAAGAGCAATGTTGTACCAACTGAATGCCTGATCCGTTTCCGCCTCGGCCCAGACCAGCGCCATCGTACCGTCCGGGGCCATGCACGCCGCCGGATGCCAGAACTCCTCCCTGCAGTACGGCGTACATCCCCGAACGCTGTGTTGTGCTTCGACATCCGTGGCGGCCAGGAGACCCGTCGTCGTGCCGTCGGTCTGCGCCCACGCGACCCCGCCGAGCTTGTCGATCCCAACGATCAAATCCGAGATGCACGTCGATGGGGTGTGCTGCTGCGGCCCGTCCGGATCGCCCTGCACCCCAACCGGCTCGGGCGACTGGCCAAATTCGAACTCGCGCTCCAACAGCACGTAGCCGATGCCCTCCTGGCAATCTCGCTCAAGCCCGCGCCAGTCAACTCGCACCCGGCCAAGCGGACTGACGGCGATCGACGCCGCCTCATGGATCGGTCCGCAGGGCGGCAGCCCCTCGTGAGGCGCGGACAACCGCTGCGTCGCCCCGCTGACCGTTGCGTCGGGCAAGAAGCGTTGGATCATCACTCGGACGGTTTCGTCCAGACCGACCTCGCCGAGTTGATGCGTGACCACCATAATTCGTCCGCACTGCTCGATCCCGAGCGCGCTGTCCCAGGCGTCGCTAGCGACAAGAGCCTCCTGCGTCGTCGCCGGCGGTGCGGGCAGCCCGGCGCAGGACTGCGCCGCGCCGGGCTTGACGATGCTTCCGAGGACAAAAGTCGTGAAGACGATGACGAGGGTTCCGTTCAACCGCGATGCGAGAAGCTTCGGGGAGTTCATAGCTGCACTCCTTCCACTGAGGCAGAACAACAAAAACCCGTTTCGTCTGACGGATGGTCTTTCCCTGTCTGTGTGGTCTCTGACTTGTTGTCAGTTCGTATCTCACCTCCTTCCAGGTCCGCGCCGACTGCTGAACACCACCCCTGCCAAGAGAACGCCGAAGATTGTGGCCGGTTCGGGAATCGCCAGCCGGAATGCCAGGTCGGGCATTTGGGGCCCGATGTCCTCCCAGTCCGGAAAGTTTGGGTTTTGAAACGTGTGCCCATTCAGCTCGGCCAACGCCAATTCCCATCGCCAAGCGCTCGCGATATCGCCTAGCTGAACGATCGAGAGCCAATAAGGCGTTCGAGCCGCGAGACTGATTGCTGTCGGCAGTTCGAACTCGTAGCGGAATTCTCGCGGTAGAATCCCCACACCGATGACGCGCCCCGTCGCCATTCGAGTCGGATTCACAGCCGCAAATTCGTGCAGCACGGACCCCGGCAGCCCATCGCTCGGGCGTGCGTCGTACAGGCGGATTTGCATCGTCTCTGCGGCCGGGGGATTGTCTCGATCGTAGAACCCAAACCACTCCAGCCGCCGCGCCGTCGCCGGAGCCGAAAGCTGAAAATCATCCGCTAACACCTGCCAACTCGGCTGACCAAACATGTTCACAAACTCGGTATCAGACGCTGGCCCACCTGCCGGGTGCGGCGGGTGGTCGACGATGAATTGTCCGTACGCCGCGCCGTTCGCAGCCATCAGGATGAAGACGCAGGCTCGCCAAGCGATTTTCATCAGAGCCTCCTGATCACACCGGATCGAAAAATCGCGATGCAGACGAGCGACAACATCCCCGGTTCGGGCACGACCATGCGAAAAGCCAAGTCACCGTCGCCGGTACCCGTAGGCCGCCATTCGAGGAAGTTCGGGTTCATGAACGCATTCCCGTTTAGATCGATAATGGAGTACTCCCAGTACCACGCGGTCCCGTAGTCTCCTTGTTGGACGACTGAGAGCCAGTACGGCGTCGCAGCCGACAAGCTGATGGGTGCCGGGAACTCGAACTCGTAGCGGAACTCTCGCGGCGAAATTCCGACGAGGATGATTCGCCCCGTGGCAACCCGCGTCGGATTCACCGCCGTGAACTCGTGCAGCACGGACCCCGGCAGGCCGTCGCCGGGGCGCGCGTCGTACAGCCTGATTTGCATCGTCTCCGCCACTGGCGGATTGTCCCGATCGTAGAACCCGAACCACTCCAGCCGCCGCGCCGTCGCCGGAGCCGTAAGCTGAAAATCATCGGCCTCAACCTGCCAGACCGCCTGGCCGAACAGGTTGACAAACTCCGTGTCGGAAGCCGCGCCTCCGGCCGGGTGCGGCGGATGTTCGACGATAATCTGCGCCGCCGACGGCCCGGCCAGAAAAAGGGCGAAGACGAAGGCACTGAATGAGCGTTTCATCACAAACTCTCCCCGCGGCCCGGCGGAAATGGAAACACTACAGTCCGCTCCCCGCCGAACACCGGAACGCTCAATTCTATTGCTTTGTTTACTCGCAAGTCCGGTGCCAACGCGTCCGGAAATCAATGATGCGATGCGGCTTAATTCTCCCGCGTTTTCGCCGCTCGCCGTTCGATCCGTTGCGTCAAATCACGCACCGAGAGCGGATTACTCCACCGCCGCTTACGACTCCCCAGCTCCCCCCGCTCCCCCGCAATCAGCTTGCTCTGCAATACCTTTTGCGGCTGACAGCTCCGCCCTGCGGAACGCCGGCCACTCTATAGGGTGAAGTACAACGCGAAGGCCTCACGCCTCCGCACGAGAAGGTATTCAGGCCGCACGACCGGCGCTGCGCTCGCGCATCGCCCCACGGCCACGGAGAAACTGCGCGCAGCGGAGATGGCGACAAGTTTTCAACTAGGATTGAAACGCGTCCCAGCAAATCCCAGCGCGTCCCAGCAGAAAACAAAGGGGAGGTGGTCGTGAGCCCGAATCCAAGCCCTGCTTTTGACGCGACTGGCGCCGCAGCCGCTTCTCGACGCAGAGTGTCACCGGCGTGTCAAAGGCCCGCCCCAACCGGCCCGGGAATACCAGTATGGCGACACGCCATGTCCGGCTTTTTATCAGCTATTACCAGCTTCTATCAGCAAGAAATGAGCGCCGACAGCGTCCCGCGCCGTCTCGCGCTGGAGTCTGCAGTCCGCGTCTCTGCGCCGGCATCGTTTTGTCCAATGGCTTCTTCTGCGTTATTGCAGGTTTTTGCACGAACTCAAGAAGGGGGTTCCCTTCATGAAGAACGCAACACGCCACCGCAAGCCCGCCCCAATAACCACAGTGAATTCGCGAATTCTCACCGTTCTAACTATTGAGCCGCCTGCCAATTCCAACCCGCCCGGCAGGGCGCACGAGGGTTGCCAGGCGACTTCAGTCCCTGGGCAATTCCTACCCGTCCGGCCCCTGCGCCTTCCGGCGCGTTCTTTCGGGTTCTTGCACGTTTTATGTTCGCGCGGATTCGAGCGAGACCCGTTTTCAGGTTTTCGCCCCGTCGTGCCGCCGCGGAACTACTGGAGCACGAAATGACCCGCCCCGCGCTAGTAATCGACCTTGTCCTTCCTCGCCGCGTACTGCTTCCAAACCTCGACCGCTTCCGGCCGCATGATCTCCTGCTCCGAAATCGCCCGATCCTTGATCGGCTTGGCAAACTGCTCGTAGATAAACGCGTCATCGAAGTTACCGTACTTCTTCGAGTC
>CAZONT010000187.1:0-5722 GCA_964581285.1 uncultured Planctomycetaceae bacterium
GCGGGGCAGCCTGATACGGAGGATCCGAGTAACGGCGAGCTCGGATCCTTCTTTTTTTTTTTACGCGGGTCGGCGGGGAAAGTTCGAGTTGCGCGGCGCGGGATTTTCGCGCTGCGGCTTACGGATCGCGCGGACGAGCGTGGCAATCATTTCGAGGGCGGCCTGTCCCTGGCTGCTGGCTTCCAGACCGCGGAACTGAACACCGAAACCGATGCGGCCGGAGGGCCGGGCCGAGACGTGGCGACAGACGCCTTCGACGCAGAGCGGCGGGGTGCTGGGATCGACAGCGAGTTCGAGGCGCACGGCCTCGCTGACGCGCATGCGGGCGTGGAGCGGGGGCTCGACTTCGATCATCGTTCCGCCGGCGGAGAGATCGCAGAGGCGGCCCACGCCGATCGGGGCGCGATCGGAGGCGGCGAGGATGCGGACCGAGATCGACTGATCGGGCGGCACGACGGCTCGCTGGTAGGCGCGGCGCTGATACTCGTGCATGACGGCGGGGGCGGCGACCATGAGCATGGGTGCGCCGTCGTCGGCAACGCGGCGCGCGATGACCGACGTCGTGAAGACGCACTTCTTGTGGCCGCGGCGGAAAGAGACGCCGACTTGTTCGCCGATGGCGATTTCGGGCGGCGTGGGGGCAGTCGGTACGGTCGGGTAGAGCAGGGCGAGGGTGTTGGCGGCTTCGTCGAACCAAAGAAAGCTCGAACGGGCCGCGACCCAGTCGCCGTCGCGCTTCAGGGTAACGGTCGCCGATTCGCGGCGGCCGACGGCCCACTGAAAAACGCGGGTACGCACTTCGGTATTCACTTCCTTGCCTGCTGTCATTCGCTTTCCACTCCCGACATGGCGAACTGGGGTCGATACAGGATGTCGCGCAGTTCCTGCTGAGCGGCTGCGACGCCGGGATCGGCCGGGTTGAGTTCGAACTCGACGCCGACGATCCATGTGTCATCGCTGGCGGGAGAACAGTTGCGTACGACGGCTTCGAGCCGAATATCGCGATTTGCGCCGGGCAGGCGAAACTCGCAGGAAACGCGGTTGCCGACGCCGAGCGCCTGTGCGGCCCCGGCGTCGAGCTTGCAGGCGAGTCCTTCGGCGCTGACGTTGAGGAGCGGACAGTGGGTGTGCTGCGGGCGGCCTCCGTTGCGCCAGTGCAGGGCGACGCGGATGGAGGGCGCCAGCTGGGCGCGCCAGAATCGGCGGCGCTGCACGACCTGCAGGACTCGCGGGGCGGTGAGGGTCAGTTGCTCGCCGTCGTGCCAACTGGGACCGGCGAGGACGCACGATTCGAAGAGGTATCGTTCCTGGACGAAGAGTTGAACGCCGACGGTGCGGCCGGTGAGACTGCGTAGCCAGGGGTGAGGCGGGCCGGTCAGCTCGGCGACGACGACGTCGGCATCGCCGGAGGCGACGAAGCCGAGCATGGTGCGGTCGGGCATGCCGGTCGGCTCGATGAGGAGCTGGGACTGCATTCGCACGGCCTGCTCAAGGACTCGGCGGGACTGTCGTTCACTGATCGAGATGGCGTATTTCATGGTGACACACCCGGCACCGTACGCACCCGATGACTGACACCGAGACCGGGGCGGCGAGACGGGCCCACGGAAGATGGGTCGGGTCTTCGCGGACCTTGCTTGAGTTGTTTGGTGGAATCCCGGAGGGAAAGGGGTCAGGCGGCGTCGGAGGGGGCGGGCGACGGCAGCAGACGAGCGCCGAGGTCGCGGATTCTCGGCACTTCGCCCGGGGCGACGCGGAGATCGAGCCGGACGACACCGTCCGAGTATTCGCGGCCCAGGACGTGCGCGTGGCGATTGAGGTAGGCGACGAGCTTGCCGTTGCCCGCGTCGGCTTCGACGCGGACACGGATGTAGCGGTCGCGCATGGAGTCGGCGACGCGAGCGACGAGGCGATCGATGCCGAGGCCGGCGCGGGCGGAGATCTCGATCGCATCGGGATAGTTGAGCCGCAGGGCCGAGAGCTCGGCGGCGTCGCCCTGGGCGGGGACGGCGTCAATCTTGTTCAAGACGAGCAGCGTTGCCGAATCGGCACAACCGAGGTCGGCCAGGACCTGTTCGACGGCTGCGATCTGGGCGCGGGCGTCGGGGGCCGTGGCATCGACGACATGCAGCAGGAGGTCGGCATGGATGGCTTCTTCGAGCGTGGCGCGGAAAGAGGCGACCAAATGGTGCGGCAGGTCGCGGACGAAACCGACGGTGTCGGAGAGGAGCGCCGATTGTCCGCCGGCGAGAGTCCAACGGCGCGTGAGGGTATCAAGGGTGGCGAAGAGCTTGTCTTCGACGAGGGTACCGGCGCCGGTGAGGGCGTTCATGAGGGTGGACTTGCCAGCGTTGGTGTAGCCGACGAGGCAGACGGTGAAGTGATCGCCCCGGCTCTGGACCTCGCGGACGCGGCGGGCGTCGATCTGGCGGAGCTGCTCGCGGAGGAAGCTCATGCGTTTCTGAACGATGCGGCGGTCGATTTCGATCTGGCGCTCGCCGGGACCTCGCGTTCCGATGCCGCCGACCGCGCCGGCCGTCGTTCCGCCACCGGCGCCGACCTGGCGTTCGAGGTGGGTCCACATGCCGCGGAGTCGCGGGGCGGTGTACTCGAGCTGGGCGAGTTCGACCTGCAGGCGAGCGGCGTGGGTGCGGGCGCGGGAGGCGAAGATGTCGAGGATCAGCTCGGTGCGGTCGAGGACCTTGCGCTTCGTGACCGTTTCGACCTCGCGGATTTGCGAGGGGGAGAGGTCGTTATCGAAGATGATGACATCGGATTGCTTGTCGAGAACGCGATCGGCCAGCTCGCGGACCTTTCCGCCGCCGATGTAGGTGGCGGCACAGATGCGGTCGCGCTTCTGGACGACGCGGTCAACGACCGCGGCTCCGGCGGTCGCGGCGAGGGCGGCCAGTTCGGCGAGGGGATCTTCGTATCGGCCGAGCGGGCGATGGCCGGGCAAAATAAGGCCGACGAGCGTCGCGCGTTCCTGTTTGACGGTCGGTTTGTCGCGGGGGGTGTCGCTCAAACTGGCTCGATGCGTCTCCGGGCCCGCGATTGGCGGGCGTTCCTCTCCATAGGTATATAAGCACGGCCGAACGGGGCGGTCAATGCCGCGTTCGATCGTTCCTGCCGTGACGGGTGGAACCGGTATAAGATGGATGGAAGCACGAGGGTGAGACGGCATGAAAATCGGCGCTTCGATTGCGCGGTCCGGGGAATGGCGGCACGGCGTGGAGGAGGTCGCGCAGCGGGCGACGGCCGCGCTGGAAGGCGCGTCGTGCGACCTGGCACTGTTCTTTGCGAGCAATCACTTTGAGGATGAGTACAGCGACGCGGCGGAGATGATCCGCAAGCGGGTGTCGCCGGGCACACTGATCGGCTGCACGGGCGAGGGCATCATCGGAAGCGAGGGAGAAGTCGAACGCGAGCCGGCGATGGCGCTGTGGGTGGCGAGCATGCCGGGGGCGCGGGTGCACCCGTTTCGGATCGACCAGGCGAAGCTGGAAGAAATCGACAACGCCGAAGCGTTTCACGAAATGCTCGACGTGCGGCCGGAGGCGGGACAGTCGTTCATCGTGCTGGCCGATCCGTACAGCTTTCACATCGTCAACTTCCTGAACGCGGTGAACGATTGTTATCGCGGGGCGCCGGTGGTGGGCGGGCTTGCGAGCGGAGCGGAGGGGCCGGGGCAGGTCCGACTGGCGTTCAACGAAGATTGCCACGACGAAGGGGCGGTGGGAGTGGCACTTTCCGGCGCGGTGCGGATGGACACGATCGTTTCACAGGGCTGCCGACCGATCGGAAAGCCGTTTGTGATCACTTCGGCCGAGCAAAACATTATCAAGCTTCTAGGCGGCAAGCCGGCGATGGCGATGCTGAACGAGGTATTCACCGCGGCGAACGAGCAGGAAAAGAAGTTGATGCAGCAGGGGATCTTCGTCGGGCAGGTGATCAACGAGTACAAGGAGGCCTTCGGGCGCGGGGACTTCCTGATTCGAAACATGGTCGGGGCCGATCAGCGGACCGGGGCGCTGATGATCGGCGATGAGGCCCGCATCGGGCGGACCATTCAGTTCCAAGTGCGCGACGCCAAGACCGCGGAGGAAGACCTGCAGTCACTCCTGGCGGCTCACCGCCAGCGACCGCCGGCGGGAGCGCTGATGTTCAATTGCAACGGCCGGGGCACGCGGCTGTTCGAGCAGCCGAATCACGATTTGGCGGCGGTTCGCACGGCCGTCGGGCCGGTGCCGGTGGCGGGATTCTTCTGCGCGGGTGAGTTTGGACCGGTTGGTGAAAAGAATTTCATTCACGGTCATACCGCGAGCATCGCCCTGTTCAGCCCGTCCGATGTGGCGGCGGAAGGGGCCGATAAGTCCGGCACATCTTAGGCACCCCTTTACATTTACCTCCATTACTGTTGATAATCCGGCCCAAGCCCGCGCTGCCCGTCGCGGTCCGGGCGCCGGTCGATGACTAGCGTGAACATGAACGAGATCCGGGTTGCCATATTCGGCGTCGGCAACTGCGCCAGTTCGCTGGTGCAGGGGCGGTTCTTCTATGCCGATCCAGAGGTCGATGTACCGGGTCTGATCACGCGCGTCTTTTCGCGCTATCGGGTTTGCGACATCCATTTTGTCGCGGCGTTCGACGTGGATGAGCGGAAGGTTGGGCGCGACCTGAGCGAGGCCATCTTCGCCGAGCCGAACTGCACGACCGTCTTTCAAAGCGAAGTGCCCAGCTTGAACTGCCCGGTCCAGATGGGGTACTGCCTCGACAGCATCGCGGCGCATACGTCCCGCTATCCGGAGCAGGTGAGATTCCAGGCCCTGCCGAATCGGTATGCATCGACGGCGGAGGCGAAGACGGACATCGTTCGCATTCTCAAGGCCACCCGCGCTGAAGTCGTCGTCAATTACCTTCCGGTCGGCAGTGAGCAGAATTCGACGTTCTACGCCGAGTGCGCGATCGAAGCGGGGTGCGCGTTCGTCAATGCCGTGCCGGTCTTTCTGTCACGGACGCTGGGCGGGCGGTTCAAAGAGGCCGGGCTGCCGATCCTGGGTGACGACGTGAAGTCGCAGGTGGGCGCGACGATCATCCACCGCGTGCTGACGAAGCTGTTCGAGGATCGCGGACAGCCGATCCAGCGGACGTACCAGCTCAACGTGGGCGGCAACACCGACTTTCTGAACATGCTGGATCGCTCGCGGCTCGAGAGCAAGAAGCGGAGCAAGACCGACGCCGTCCGAAGCCAGTCGACCGACCACCCCATCGCGGAAGGCAACATCCACATCGGGCCGAGCGACTACATTCCGTGGCTGCACGACAACAAGATTTGCTTCATCCGCATCGAGGCGGAGCAGTTCGGCGGCGTGCCGATGAACCTCGAGTTGCGGTTGAGCGTCGAGGACTCGCCCAATTCGGCCGGCGTGATTGTCGATGCGATCCGGGCGGCGAAGGTCGCGCTCGATCGCAAGCTCTCCGGGCCGATCATCGAAGCCAGCGCCTACCTGTTCAAGTCCCCCGTCAAGCAGTTTGACGATGCCGAAGCCCGCGAGAAGCTGCGGCAATTCGCCCTCGGCGCCTGAGCCAGCCCCTTTTCCGGATTCAGCCCCATGCCCGCCAGCGATTCACCGTCGGAGGACCCTGAGTCAGCACCCGTCGGATTGCGACGCGTCCGCAACATCGGCATCGCCGCACACATCGACGCGGGCAAGACGACAAC
>CAZONT010000188.1:0-5572 GCA_964581285.1 uncultured Planctomycetaceae bacterium
CGTAGTATCCCGTGCCGAGCAGCGAGGGCACCAAGCGGGTCTCGCTGGCGATGCCGCGCAGCCGTCGTGTCGCGTCGTGCTCGGAAAGCGGCTCGGGAAGATCGAGCCGTCGACCGAAGCGAATCGCGGCCGGTACGGTCGCGTCGCTCAGCTCATCGAGCGAGCCGAAGCCAAGGGTCGCAAGCATCTCGTCGACATCGGCTTGGCGGCGCAGCAGGCCAAGATCATCTATCGCGTGGACGGCGTGAATCGAGAGCGGGAGCCGATCGAGCGACCGCTCGCCGACTCCATCATCGAACACCTGAAGCGCGTGACGGGGATGGATCCGGCCGAGGTGCGCAAGCCCCAGACGGGCAAGATGGTCGGGGCCGTGGGACCGGGCGGAAAGCAGGACAAGGTTGTCGAGATTGTCGCGAAAGCGTCGGGGAGCACGACGGGCCAGCGCGTGCAACTGGTTCTGCACTCAGAGGAGAGCAAGTTCCGCATCACCGACATCGGCTTGAACAAGACGCAGCTTGCAGCCATTCAGCCATTGATCGAGCAGCCACGCGGGGTGGTCCTGGTGTCGGGACCGCGCGAAAGCGGCGTGACAAGCACGCTTTACGCGCTCGTCCGTTCGCACGATGCCTTTCTGAAGAACATCCATACGCTCGAGTCGGCCAAAGTGATGGATATCGACAACGTCACGCAACATGTCTACGACGCCAAAGGCGGGACCGTGACGTTTGCGCGAAACCTGCAGTCGATCCTGCGAATGGAGCCGGACGTGCTGATGGTTTCGGAGTGCACCGACCACGAGTCGGCCGAGCTGATCGCCTCGGGCGGCAAGCAAAATCGCAAACTGTACGTCGGACTGACGGCGAACGACACGCTGTCGGCGGTGCGACGATACCTTCAGCTCGTCGAAGACACCGAACTGGCCGCGGCCGGACTCTCGGCTGTCACGGCGCAGCGGCTGGTTCGGGTGCTGTGTCCGAGTTGCCGGCGCGCGTACAAACCCGATCCGGGTCTGCTGAAGCGGGCGAACATGTCGACCAGCGGGGACCGGGTTTTCTACCGCCCGCCGAATCCTGAAGAGTTGGAGGTCGACAAGCACGGCAATCCGATCGTGTGCCAGGTTTGCCAGGGATCGGGATACATGGGCCGCACGGGGATCTTCGAGGTCCTGGTCATCGACGACGAGATTCGCACGATGCTCGGCCAAGGTGCGCCGCTGATGAATGTGAAGGCGCACGCCCGCAAGAACAAGATGCAGTACCTCCAGGAATGCGGCCTGCAAAAGGTGTTTGAAGGCGTTACCAGCATCAATGAAGTCCTGCGTGTCACCCGCGAAGACGCTGCAGCGCCGCGCCCGGCGCCGAAGCCCGGCGAAGCGCCGCCGAATGCCGCCGCGACGTGATGGCGCACTGGAAGCCCCGCCATGATTCTTTCGCTGATCGCCGCCCTGTTCGTTCTCCTGATCGCCGCTTTCTGGGCATTCCAGGGTGTGTTCAGCAGCGCCATCATGCTGCTCGAGACCATCGCGGCCATCATGATCGCCTTCGGATTCTACGAACCGCTTGCGGGCGTGCTGGCTGACAAGATTCCCGAGTACCACGCGGCGGTCGCGCTCGTGCTGATCTTCGTCGTGACGCTGGTGGTTCTGCGCGTCCTGACCGACAAGTACATCGGCACCGGCATGCAGTTTCCGCTGATTGTCGACCGGGCCGGCGGCGGATTGCTCGGCCTGCTCACCGGGCTGCTGGTGATCGGCGTGGCGCTGATTGGTGTTCAGATGCTGCCGGTCGGACCGGAGCTCCTGGGGTTCCAGCGGATTTCGCCGGCGGCGCCGAGGGCTCGAAACAGCGTGTGGCTCAACCCCGACGGGTTTACGGTCGGAATCGTCAACCTGCTTTCGGCACCGGGGAGGTTCAGCGGCGGGGGCTCATTTGGCGAAGCGAGGCCGGCGTTTCTTGACGATTTGGCGGCGGCAAACCTGGGCGCGGCTGTAAACAGTCGTCGCGATCTTCCAGCACAGGCACTGTCGGCGCGCAACTACTGGCTGGTCGATTCGATTGACGAAGTCACCCAGCAGGCGGACGGAGATAAGTGGAAGCGCGAGTTCAAGAAAGTGCAGCCGGATGATCCGGCGCATCGCTACCTCATCGTGCGGGTTGGAGTGGATTCGGGGGCGACTGATTTTCCGGAGGAGGGCGGGTCGTCGCGCATGGCGCGGTTTACGCCGGCACAGCTCCGCATTGTCGGGCGTGAGGCGGACGGCGGTGCCGCGGTTTGGCACATGGCGAGCGGACTGAGCGACATTTTCTCCGAGAAGGTCGGATTCAAGCTCGACAAGTATCGCGCTCAGCGCGTGGTCCGCTGGCCGCTCGACCAGCCGTTCGGACTCGCAACCGACAATGCGGTTGAACTGATCAAGGACGGCAAATTTGTTTTCGACGTGGCGTTCGAAGTGCCGCCGGACTTCAAGCCGAGGTTTGTCGAGTTCAAGTCGGGCGCGCGGGCCGAGCTGAATGAGAAGATGGCGCTCGCCAAGCCGCCCGTCGCGGAACAGGCGCCTCCGCCGAAGGCCGCAGCCAAGCCCAAGAAGTCGAGCGACGATGACGAGTCAGACGAGGACAGCGAGGAAGGGGACGAGAAGCCGGCTGCTGGCGCCAACAAGAAATCGACCAAGAAACCCGCCGCGGATGCGGACGACGACGAGTCCGAATCCGGCGAGGACAAGCCGGAAGAAGGGGACGATGACGCGGCCGAAAAGCCGAAGGTGAAGGTAGGCGAAAAGCCGGCCGGCCGGACGGGGCTTGCGTCGGCCGTGGAGGAGAAGACGGGCGTTTCGTCAAAGCTGCCGATGCCGCTGAAGAAGTCCGGTTTTCCGTCCGCGGCGCTGCAAGGGGGCAAATTCAAGGAAGGGCACGTCGTGTTCGAGCCGGCTGAGGCGGGTGCGAAGCCGGCGGACTCGGTTGTTGAGTTCGTCGTGCCGGAGGGGCAGCGCGTCGTGCAGGTCGGGGCGGAGGCGGTGTTCGCCGGAAGTCTTCCGGGGCAGGTTCTCGAGTACGCCAAGCGGGCGGTCTCGCAGATATCGATCGAGTCGGACTCCGGCGAGCGATTTTTCGCGATCGGTGTGTACACGGCCGCAACGATCGGCGGGAAGCGTGTTCTCGAAATTCAGTACTGGCCGGAGGCGGACGTTCCGGAACGTTGCCTTGAACCTGCGCGGACGCTGACGCCCAACGTACTGCGAACAGCGGCCAACCAGGGAGACCTGAAGATGGGGTTCGTTTTCCTGGTCCCACCGGGCTCGAACATCGTGAAGTTCCACTCTTCTCCGCGCAACAGCCAGCCCGTCGAGATCGAGGTTCCGAAGTAGCGACGCGACGGTTCGCCGACGATCTCAAAATACACCTCATTTTTGTCCCCGCCTGCTACGCGGGGGTTACAATCCCCGATTCGATTCGGCCGGCGCTCGAGCGCGCGCCGCGGAGTTTCAGCATGCTCGGCGAACTGTTGCAGCCGGAGATTGAGGAGCTGATCGCAGCGCGCGAGTTTGGCGCGCTGCGCGATGCGCTGGCTGAGATGAAGCCGGCCGACATGGCGGATTTGTTCGCCGACCTGCCGCCCGAGCATGTGGCCGTGATCTTCCGAATTCTGCCGCGCGAGCAGGCGGCCGACGTCTTTGCCTACCTTCCGGTCGAGCTGCAGGAATCGCTGCTGAAGGCGCTGGGGCAGGAGCACGTCGCCGCGGTCTTGAACGAGATGGCGCCGGACGATCGAACGGCGTTGCTGGAGGAGCTGCCGGGGGAGGCGGCGCAGAAACTGATCTCGCTGCTGACGCCGGAGGAGCGCAAGGTTGCGAGCGCGCTGCTGGGGTATCCCGAGGAGTCGATCGGGCGGCGGATGACGCCAGACTTCATCGCCGTTCGCAAGAGCTGGACGATCCAGCAGGTCATGGACTACATCCGGCAGATCGGTCACGACCAGGAGACGCTGAACGTTGTCTATGTCGTGGACGAGAAGGGGCGGCTGATCGACGACATTCGCCTGCGCGAACTGGTGCTGGCCGATCCGATCGCGCGCGTGTCGGACCTGATGAACGGACACTTCGTCGCATTGAAGGTGACGGACGACCAGGAAGAGGCGGTGAAGGCGTTCAAGAAGTATGACCGCGTGGCGCTGCCGGTCGTCGACTCGAGCGGCGTGCTCGTGGGCATTATCACCGTCGACGACATCCTGGACGTCGCCGAGCAGGAAGAGACCGAAGACGTTCAGAAGATGGCGGCGGTCCAGGTCCTGGACGAACCATACCTGTCGGCCTCGGCGATGACCATGGTGAAGAAGCGCAGCGTCTGGCTTGTGCTGCTGTTCGGCGGCGAGTTGCTGACGCTGACGGCACTGGCCAGCTTCGAGAAGACGCTTGAAGCCGTCGTCATCCTGGCGATGTTCATCCCGCTGATCATTTCGAGCGGCGGCAACAGCGGTTCGCAGGCCGCGTCGCTGGTGATTCGGGCGATGGCGGTCGGCGAGGTGCACGTCCGCGATTGGTGGCGGATCATGCGGCGCGAGATCGTTTCGGGGCTGGCGCTGGGATCGATCCTCGGGGCGTGCGCTTTCATTGTCGCCATCCTCTTCAGCGTGTTTCGTTTTCGCGGCGACCACGGCATCTTTTCGATGCATCATCTGCTTGTCTCGTTTACCGTGGGAACGAGTCTCGTGGGCGTGGTGCTGTTCGGCACTCTCGCCGGATCGATGCTGCCAATCATCCTCAAGCGGATCGGGCTCGATCCGGCCGTCTCGTCGACGCCGTTCGTCGCGACGCTCGTCGACGTGAGCGGATTGCTTATTTACTTCGGCACGGCCACGGCACTGCTCCTCTGAGAGGCGGCCGCGCGGCGCGGAGACGGATCATGCTTGGCGAACTTCTGCTTCCCGAAATTGAAGAGCTGATTCAGGCGCGCGACTTCACCGCGCTGCGCGACGCGCTGGCCGGGATGAAGCCGGCCGACATGGCGGACCTGTTCGCCGATCTCCCGGCGGAGCATGTGGCGGTGATCTTTCGGATTCTGCCGCGCGACCAGGCGGCCGATGTGTTCGCCTACCTGCCGGTCGAACTGCAGGAAACATTGCTAAAGGCGCTGGGCCAGGAGCAGGTGGCGGCCGTGCTCAACGAGATGGCGCCCGACGACCGCACGGCGCTGCTCGAGGAATTGCCGGGCGAGGCGGCCCAAAAACTGCTCTCGCTCCTGACGCCGGACGAGCGCAAGGTCGCGAGCACCCTGCTCGGATATCCAGAAGAATCGATCGGCCGCCGGATGACGCCGGACTTCGTCGCCGTTCGCCAGGACTGGACGATCCAGCAGGTGATGAACTACATCCGCCAGACGGGCCACAACAAGGAGACGCTGAACGTCGTCTACGTGACGGACGAGAAGGGGAAGTTGATCGACGACATCCGGCTGCGCGAACTGGTCCTGGCCGATCCGGGAGCGAAAGTCTCGGACCTGATGAACGGTCAGTTCGTGGCGCTGAAGGTGACCGACGACCAGGAAGAGGCGGTGCGGGCGTTCAAGAAGTATGACCG
>CAZONT010000189.1:0-5559 GCA_964581285.1 uncultured Planctomycetaceae bacterium
ACGACGTCGCCGGCGTCTCCGCCATCCTCGCAGCTCTCGACGAACTCTGCCGCACACGCGCCCGCGGCGACTGCCTCGCTTTCTTCACGCGAGCCGAGGAAGTCGGCTTCGGCGGCGCGCTGGCGGCCGTGGCCGACAAGGTCCTCCCTCGTCGGGCCATCGTCGTCGCCGTCGAATGCAGCCGCGCCATCACCGGCGTCGCCATGGGCGGCGGCCCGGTCCTCCGCGTCGGCGACAAGGCCAGCATCTTCACGCCCGCCGCCACCGCCTGGTGCCAGGTCGTCGCCGAAAAACTCGCCGCCGCCGACAAGTCTTTCCGCTTCCAGCGCAAACTGATGGACGGCGGCACCTGCGAAAGCACCGTCTACTGCCACTTCGGCTACGAAGCCACCGGCCTCTGCCTGCCGCTCGGCAACTACCACAACATGGACCGCGACAAAAAGCGCATCGCCCCCGAGTTCATCGACCTCCGCGACTTCGACAACCTCGTCAAATGGTTCGTCGCACTGGCAACCACCAAGCTCCGCTACACCGGCGCCCACCCCGGCCTCGACCAGCGACTAACGCTTCTCTTGAAGCGCCACCGCCCGCGATTGCTGCAATCTGCAGCGAAACCGAGCTGAACCGAGGTCTGGCGCGCGAGCGCTCCGCTCGCTTGTAACTTATTGTTTCGCTCGCCTGAGCTGTTCAACGACCGACTTGCACGTCGCGTCCGCGTCCGGGTTGGCAACGTTCGTCGCAACCACGAACGCCTCATCTCGCGCCGGATCGATATCGATGACTGCAAGCCACATCGTGTTCGATCCCTTGTGCGTCAATCTCGGACTCTCTCCCGGCTCGCCGGCTTTGATTGCCCACCCAAACGCGTACTGTTGCTTGTACTTGTCCGTATGCAGTTTCTTGAACGTCTCCGGCTTCAGAATCCGTGCGTTGCCGCGCTCTCCCTCCAGGTGCCAGGCCGCATACCGCCCGAAATCACTAATCGAGCAGTGAATGCACCCGGCCGGCGCCATGCACGCGGGGTTGTCAGCCGCCGGCCCGGGCTCGACCGGCGTGATGCTTCCCGTGTTCTTCACCCGGACGACTCCGCCGATGTCGGTTCCCTCCCGGTGACCGTACGGCTGGTCAATTTTCCCCTTGGTGCCCGGCGGGCCGAATCCGGCCGACTTCATCCCGAGCGGCTCGAACAGATACTCTCGCATCAGGTCCTCGTAGGCGCGGTCGGTAACCGCTTCGCACATCGCGCCCGCGATCGCGTATCCGTAGTTCGAATAAGCAAACTTCTCACCCGGCGGCGTCGCCGGAGGCCGGGCCAGCACGAGCTCGATCATCCGGCGGCGTTGCTCGCGCAGCGGACCGCTCAACCCGCGAACCTTCCTGAAGACATTGAGGTCGGGTTTACGGTCGTCGGGCAAACCGGAACGATGGGAGAGGAGCTGCTCGAGCGTGACCTCCTTGTAGCCATCGTTGATGCCGGGCAGATCCTTGAAGACC
Organism: uncultured Planctomycetaceae bacterium; assembly: GCA_964581285.1. Taxonomy (GTDB): domain Bacteria; phylum Planctomycetota; class Phycisphaerae; order UBA1845; family UTPLA1; genus SpSt-539. The sequence goes on from CAZONT010000189.1 coordinate 1,495, forward strand.
TCGCCGATCGTCGTATCCCAGCCCAGCTTACCCTGCTCGACGAGAATGGCGCACAGCGACGCCGTCATCGACTTGGAACACGAGCCGATGTGGAACTGGTCGTCGACGCTCACCGGCGTCTTGCTGCCTGATTTGCGCACACCCACCGCGTCAGCCGCCACGACCTTGTCGCCATGGACGACAGCTGCGGCCAGCGCCGGCACGTGCGTCTTCTTCCGCACAGCTTCCAATGTTTTGTGAAGCGCGGATCGGTTATCGGTTGGTTGCGTTGCTGCCGGTTTGGGCTCCTTTGCCGACAGAGGCGACGTGGCCAGGAGAGCCATCAGTACCAGCAAGTTCATCCGAGTGGGAAAAAAATGGATCATACACATAGAATCGTCTCAGTCGCCGTCAGTTCACGGGCCTGCGGAGCGTACGGCGTCGCGCCTGCACCAGGAACATCCATGCACCTTGTTTCGCTCAACGTCGGTCGGCCGCAGATCGTACTCCGCGACGGCCGCCAGTACAGCACCGCCATCAACCGCCATCGCGCCGAACGCCGCGTCGCACTCGGCGCCGAAGGACTCGACGGCGATCGCGTTGCCGACCGCAACGTCCACGGCGGCCCCGACAAAGCAGTTTGTTGCTACCCCCGCGAGCACTACCCCTACTTTTCGGATTTGCTCGGCCACGAGCTGGCCGTGCCCGCCTTCGGCGAAAACTTCACACTCGCCGGCCTGCTCGAAAACGAAGTCTGCGTCGGCGATACCTATCGCGTCGGATCAGCGGTCGTGCAGATCACTCAGCCGCGGCAGCCGTGCTTCAAGCTGGCTAACAAGCATCGACAGCCGCAGATGATCGAATGGATTTACGAAACCGGCTTCTGCGGCTTCTACTTCCGCATCCTTCAACCCGGCGAAGTCGGCTCGGGTGACGCCCTCGAGTTGTCCGAGCGAAGCCACGAAGACCTCACCATCGCCCGGCTGCTCAGCATCCGCGCCGATCCGCAAGCCGAACCGCAATTGTGGGAACGTCTCGCGCGGCTGCCGGAGTTGTCCGGCTCCTGGCGGCAACATTTCGCACGGCGCGTCGGCGGGGAATCGGACGACGAGGAGTGAGTGGGGCGATCATGACGCGATCGTGACGTTCGGCGCCGGCCGGCACATCAACGCCCCGACCACAATCGTCCACACCGATAGCCCCAACACGAAGAGGGTGAACTCGTGCACGCTCAGCCCGAGGAATCCGCCTAGAACAGCGACCAGCGCCGCAGCGCCCAACAGAATCCCCAGCCATCCGGCCCAGCTCGCCAGCGCCCGCGAGCGAAGGATGGCCGCCGACCAGAGCATCGTCGCAACGGCCGACGCGATCATGTAAATCGTCGCAAACGCGGCCCCGAGTGCGTGCCCATAGTGCATAATCGCCGTGTCGGCCGCATGCTCGTTCGCTCGGCCCACGACCCACTCGGCGTACGTCGGCGCGACCAGCCCGTTGACCACGGCCGCCAGCATCCCGCCGAGGCATCCGATGGAAAACACCACGAAGCCGGCAGGGGCAAGCACCGCATCGGCCTTCAGCCGCGCCGTCAGGCCAAGTCCGCCGAGCAACATGAGCGGTATGCTCGCGATCGCCAGGGCGTGAGCGATCCGCGCAATCCGCGCGACGTGCGCCATGCGTTCGATGCTGCCGCCCGTCGGGTGCAGGCCCATCGTCACCAGCAGGCCGGCGGACCCAAGTAACAGTGCCAACCCGGCGGCCGTGTCGCGCTTCATCCTTACTCCCGCGGCGTCTCGGAGCTGAAGAACGGCTCAACCGCCTTCAACAGCGCCGCGAAGTCGAGCACGTGCGTCTGGCCGTCGCTGGCATAGCGCTGCCGGCCATGCGTCGCCGGGTCGAACGCGAAGTCGATCGTCTCGAACCGAATCGACCCGCCGGTCTGACCGATATTCTCAACAACCGCCGACTCAACCCCGCGACCCTCGCGATACGTGATCGAGTAGGTTGTCTCCGGCGTGAGCCATTTCTGTAACCGCTCGTCCTCGATGCGAAAATCGCGGGCAACCATCACATGCACGCCCGGCTCGCGTGCCTCGACGCTCACCTGCGTCGCCGATTGCTGCAGGATTTCCAGCAAGTGACGAACATCCGCCGTTCCCGCACGGCCATGCAACAGGCGGCCCGCAAGCCGGCTCACATCGTCAATCGCGTCCCGCGAGGCGTTCGTCGTGGTCGCCGCTTCCGAGTCTCCCGCCTTCAGCTCGAACGAGAAAATCGGCGGTTCGCCCACGTGCTCACCCTTCGCCTCCGTCGCCGGCGGCGCCCCCGTGTTCATGCCGATCGACAGCCGAAGTTGGCCGTTCGACGAGTCGTGGCGGAAGAGTTTGTGCACTTCGCGCATCGCATCCTTTTTTCGAATGACTTTCAGCGATCCGTTCTGCCCGTTCGTCGCGGCGCCGGCGTTGGCGGCCGTTTGCCGAAGCCCGCTCAAGTCGATCAGCACGCCGCCCCGCGCCCAGTTCACCAGCAGCCGCTTGAGTGCCGAGTCCGCGATCAGCGAATCGGGAATCGCCGCCGTCCGCACATAGACCCACGCCTCATCCGGCAGCCCGGCAAACGCAAATTTCACGTCGATCGATGGCGGCTCGTCCGCCGCCGCCACGCTCCGCTGCCATCCCTCGCAGAACACCGAATCCGATTCGTCGCCGCCGTTTAACGGATCGAACGCAACCATGATTTCGCCGTTCAGCGCGCCGTCGCGGCCGTCGGGAACCTTGTTCAGCGTCAGCCGGAACGCGCGGCTCAGGGCCTCGTTCATGCTCGCGAAAATCGTCGCTGCCTGAACTCGCGGCTGCGACGGATTGATAAACAGCATCGCTGCGATGGCGATGCACGCCGCCATCGCGGTCCCGCCGCCAAACCACGCGAGGCCGCGCCGCCTGCGAGCAGGCGTTTGCCCGCGCGTCCACGCACGGCGCTGCTCGGCCGTCGGCTCGGCGGGCGGTTCCATGTGCCGTGCGAAGCTCCGCAGGCTTTGATCGAATGCTTCGTCGGCCGGTTCGATTGAATGACTCATGTCAGCGCTCCTCTGTCTCAAAGTGGGCCAGCCGCTCGCGAAGCAAATGGCGGGCCCGGTACAAACGTCCCTCCACTGCGCGGGCGCCGATGCCCAGCCGGCCGGCCAGGGCATCGTGCGTCACGCCGTGGAAGTAGTGATCGATCATGAGATCCTGCGCATCGCCCGGCAAATCGGTGAGTGCCAGCATGAGCTGGTCTTGTAGTTCGCGTCGCTGCACGAGCGCGTCCGGCAGGTCGCCCTCCGCCATCCGCGCCGCGAGTTCGACCGCGGCTGCTGGGTTTTCGATGGGGATGTGCGGCGGGCGCGACTTCTCGCGTCGCCAATGCGCGGCGAGCAGGTTGCGGGCGACGCTCCAAAGCCAGGCGGCCGGCTCCGGATGCGATTGATTCGGTGCCGACCGGCACGCGAGCCAGACTTGCTGCATGAGCTCGTCGGCCAGATCCCGATCGCCGCCCGCGCGAATGAACAGGAATCGATAGAGACCCCGGGAGTTTCTTTCGTACTGATCGCAGAGCGTGGCGGACGTCGTCGTCGCGTCGATCGCCAGGGCGGCCAGACTGGGGGTCAAGCTCGACGAACTCATGAAATCGCTCCGCGGGGCACAAGCGGGTCCATGCAGGATATTGCGCCGGATACCCGCACCCCACGCGGAAAATGGATCCACCCAAAGAAAAACGCCCGGGACGGGATGCCGTCTCGGGCGTTCACTTCAATAAAAAGAAACAGGGATCGTCGGGGGAGGTCGTTGCCGAACTCCCCATCTGCCTTTCGGCAGCTCAGAGATGTGCTGACTGGAGTCGCTCCGCCGAAGCGGGGCGATCTAGAAATCCTCTAGAAAGGAGGTGATCCAGCCGCAGGTTCCCCTACGGCTACCTTGTTACGACTTAGTCCCAGTCACCGGGCTTGCCGTCGGCCGCCACCTCCTTGCGGTTGGTTGAGCGGACTTCGGGCACTCCCAGCTTCCATGACTTGACGGGCGGTGTGTACAAGGCTCAGGAACACATTCACCG
>CAZONT010000190.1:0-5531 GCA_964581285.1 uncultured Planctomycetaceae bacterium
TGATGGTCGACGATGACGAGGAAATCATCTCCGCCATGCAGCTCGCCTTCGCCGAAAGCGGCGCCGCCATCCATACCGCCCGCGACGGTAACACAGGCCTCGACAAGGCCGGCAAGCTCAATCCAGACCTCATCATCCTCGACATCATGCTCCCGCAGCGCAGCGGCTTCCTCGTACTCGAAAAGCTCAATCCCAAGAAGCAAAAGGGCAAGCGCCCCTTCGTCATCATGGTCACCGGCAACGAGGGCAAGCGCCACGAGGCCTACGCCCGCGCCATGGGCGTTGACGAGTACCTTAACAAGCCGTTCCGCCTCGACCGCCTGATTAAGTCCGTCGAAACCCTCCTCGGCGCCCCCAGCGGCGACGCCGCCCCCGTCGCATCCTGACCCGTAACCTTCAACCGCACACCCACATGCAGGCGCACTCTCTACGCGCAAGATCGCCAAATTCACCCAATCTTCGTCCCCCACTTGGGTGACGTGGCGCATTTAGTTACGATGTGCGCGCCGACCGACTCAATCGGGTCTCCGTCACTCGGCTTCACCTAATGGAGGGATTGCTCATGTCGTCACGCAATCTGGGCTCGCTTCTGGTCACCACAGCTCTCATCACCGCGCCGGCCGCCGCCGCCCCGCTCGCCTTCCAGCAAGCCATCAACACCTCCGCGCCCATCCTCTACTACCAACTCAACGAAGCCGCCGGCAACGCCATCAATCACGGCTCCCTCGGCGCCACATTCAACGCCACCTACAATGGCACTATCCAGCGCGCCGTCCCCACGCCCGCCGGCGACACCGGAGCGATTTTCGACGACGTCAGCGACTACCTCGAATCCCTGACGACCTCCCCCGCCGCCCTCTCCGGCAACCCAACCTTCTCCGCCGAAACTCTCGTCGCCATCCGCTGCACCGCCACCTCCAACTTCTATCCCGCGTTCCTCCACTGGGGCCAGGGCACGACTAGCCAGGAAGTCTTCTTCAGCCTTCGCGGCAACGACTCCAACAAGGCCTACGCCGGCTTCTACAACGGCGGCCTCACGACCTCCGACCCGACGCCCGTCGGTGAATGGATGCACCTCGTCTGGGTCCGCCAGGGCGGCGGCAACGCGGCCACCGGCACCACCCTCTACCTGAACGGCCAGTCCGTCGCCCTCAGCGTCGACAACTCGCTCTGCTGCGCGACCTCCGTCCCCGCCGTCACCTCCGCCGCCTTCCGCGTCAACCGCGGCCGCGACTTCACCCGCTTTACCACCATGGAGATGGACGAACTCGCCCTCTACGACCGCACCCTCTCCGCCTCCGAAGTCACGACCCACTTCAACGCCCTCACTGTGCAGAGTGCCGTCAAGGGCGATCTCGACTGCAACCAGTTCGTCACCGGCGTCGACGTCGACGGCTTCGTCACCGCTCTGCTCGCCCCCGCGAGCTACCCCGCCAAGTACCCGCTCTGCAACGCCCTCAACGGCGACTTCAACGGCAGCGGCACAGTCACCACGGCCGACATCGCGCCCTTCGTCGCCCGACTCACAAGCATCCCCACGACCGCCTTCCAGCAGACCATCCTCAACGACGCGCCGTCGCTCTTCTACTCCATGAACCAATCTGGCGGCGTCGTCCCCAATCGTGGCTCGCTCGGCTCGACGTATGACGCCATTGGCGTCGGCACGACGACCCTCGTCCCCTCCCCCAACGGCGACGGCGGCCTCTACTTCCCCGGCCTCGGCAACTACTTCCTCACCGCCGCGAATACGCCCGCCGCCTTCACCGGAAACCCGACCTACTCAATCGAAGCCGTCGTCAAACCCACCTGCACCGTCTCCGCCTACAGCTCCATCCTCGGCTGGGGCCCCGCCGGCACCGGCACCGAAACCTTTTTCGGCTTCCCCACCAATCTGGGAAATCAGTTCTTCGCCGGCTTCTTCAACGGCGGAACAGTGACCAGCAACCCGACTCCGCACGCCCAGTGGTTCCACGTCGTCTGGACACGCGCCGGCGGCGGCAACGCTTCAACCGGCTCGCTCCTCTACATCGACGGCCAGTTCGCGACAATCACCCCTGACCCCTCGCTCTGCTGCAACACCACCGTCCCCAACCTCGGCGCAACCCCGTTCCGAATCAACGCGACGTCCGCCGCGCCCTCGTGGTATTTCATCGGAAGCATCGACGAGGTCGCCCTCTACAACACCGTGTTGTCGCCCGCCCAGGTAACAACCCACTACAACGCCCTGCCCCACTGACACGCGACGCTGACCGAAGGGCTTGGGAAATCGTCCACGTCTGGACCTGTTCATTGTCGAAGCTCCGCCCCCGCAATTCCGAACCGGGAGCGCGAGCGACGGGCGCGCAACTCTTTACTGACCCATGACTACGCCGGTGCTTTTTGGGAATGCGCACACTGGCGTCACCTACCGCTCGCCCGTTGCCGCGGCCGCGCGCGTCCCTCGAATCGCCACGACTTCAGCACGTCCGTCAGCTAGACCGAAGAAGTCAGTTCATCTTCTTCCAATGGTCGACGAACGCGCCCTTGCGCGTGGCCGTGAATCCGCTCTTGTCGAACGCGACCACCGGCTCGCTATGCAAAGGCAATATGAACTCGAACCCGCCGGCCTTCGCCGTTACCGGCGACTTCCCCTGGGCGGGTGCCACATCGTAAGTCACTCCCTTGCCGGCGGCATTGTCGGCTCGGTAGAGGTTGACTTCGGTGTACTCCTTATCGCTTAGCGTGTACGTGGAAATCGTCGAGAGCGAGCACGGTCTGCCGTCGTCGGTCCAGTACAGATTGAAGTTGCGATGGTCCTTGCTGAACGTCATCATCCCGACGATCTCGGGCGCGTGGATCTTCCTGCCGTCAGGCAACTCGCGATAGTCAATGACATAGTTGCCCTCGATGCTGGGGATCGCTTTGACGGGCGCGGCCCCTGCCCCCAGGCCGCCACAGAGCATTAGTGCGAGAACCGCGATTGCGACAAGGGTCGGTCCAACGGCTTTCATGGGCGCGTCCTTTCTTTTCTGTCTTTTCGTACCACAAATAACACGATCTAGACGAATCGTATGCGCCGATGGCCGAGAACACAAACCGCGGTAATGGCCGAACGCTCCGATGTTGGCCGGAATCTCTGCGGCGCGGTTCCAATGTTGTCGCCCGAACCGCTTCCTGCCGGCTCTGGGCGCCCCTTGGGGTACGAGCATTATGCCCCGCGCGCCCGCGATACTTCGATCTTGACCAACGCACGTGCAGTCGATTGGGCCTTGCATGCTTTGGGGCGTGCAACGCAATCCGAGTATGCGAAGTCTGCATACGCTCCCGCCTTGGCCGAGCCAGGCCCGCCATCCTGCTTGACCGCCATGACCACGACGCTTTGCTTGCCGGTGAAGGTGACCGCATGCTCTTGTCCGCAGAACGGACATTGAAATTTCCCGTCGCCGGTTATCGCGCCGGTTGTCTGATTGAATTGAATCGACATGTCATTCTCCCCGTCTAAGTTCGGTGAAGTGGACTGAGCACATATCGCCGAGCACCCGCAGCCGGCGCGCACAGTCTACCCGCCGCCGCGAGCGGGATTCCTGCTGCTGCTCGTGGACTCGCGCGCTCGATGAAACATACCGGCATTAATTATCCGGTATGAAACCAGCTCAATTACCGTACCACCGTCCGTAGCCCAGTGCGACAAATCTCGCACCATCCGACGAGAAAACGAGACCCGCTGCGCCTCTGCCGGATGGGTAGTTCCGGATGAGTTTACCGGTTGCTGTATCCCATAATCCGATCGTGCTGCTGAAAATAGACCCCGTTAAGACTTTCGTTCCATTCGGTGAGATCGAGGCGGTCGTAATCGATCCGCAGGGATCTCGAAATGTCTGAATGACGTTGCCCGTCTGCGCATCCCAGATCCTTGCCGTGCCGTCAAAGCTGGCTGTCAGAATCTTTGATCCATCCTGGGAGAAACCGACGGACGCGATAGGCCTGCCTGTCGGCTGTGCGCTGAAAGTTCGAAGCTCAGTTCCCGTTTCCGCATCGAACATCGTGGCGGTCCCTGCGCCGGTCCCAGGCAAGGGGGACATCGGCGTGCCCGCGCTGCGCCCACCGGAAAGCAGTTTCGTGCCATCAGGAGAGAGCGCACCCGGGACGAGAAACACATTGATCGACTTGATTTCGTGCCCAGTCGTCGCATCCAACCAGACCGATCCACGATACCCTCGTCCAATCAAGACCCTCGTCCCCTCGGGAGAAAAGCCAACAAAGGTAGTCGTTTCAAGATCGTGTTTGCAGAAACTCCATGTTTCTTCGCCCGAACTCAGGTTCCACAGTGTGGCGCCGCCCCAGTTGCTTGCGAGGACCTGCTTTCCGCCCGGTGAAAACGCGACCATGCTCGCGCTCTTTCCTGAGTCACCGCCTTGAGGGCAGTGCGTCACGGGATCAAAAGTGTGAAGCCTTGTGCCTGTGTTGATGTCCCACAAGATCGGAGAGTGCGGATATCCAGTCAGTAGCTTCATTCCATCTGGTGCAAAGGCAGCGGTATACGTCACCGTGCCGCCTGCACGGAAAACTTGGAGTTCGGCGCCCGTCTCGACATCCCACAGCTTCGCGGAAATCTCGGGGTCCGGCAGTTGACACCCATTCACTGCTGCAATGCTGGCTGCGCCAAGTATGACCCCAAGTCGTGACCGAATCGCACGAGACATGATGTGCGCACCCCTCCGCCCGGCAGTGTCGGGCGTCACAGTCGGCCAGGTGCTGCGGCCTGCGACGCTCGAACCTGTCGGCGGATGTGCGGTCCGCCAACCGGGACCCGCCTATTGTATCTGCCCTCCCGGCCGCGTCACTTCAACCGCAAGCGGCCGTCGCGTCGCGACGTGGTTGGGGCTGGTGACCTGCTTCGCCGTCGCCATTGCCTGGGTTGTCAGTTTTCCAATTTCACCGGCCGCGACCGTAGTCTGGATTCGCTATCGGATTGCTGATTACGACCTCGGGTTCTGTTTGGGGCGACTCTGGTTCTTCACCGACTTGCAACACAATGTCCGCGGACTTCGCACTAACTGGCGGCCGGTGAAGTCGATTCCTTCGGGCTCGAAGGCACTCGCGATTTCGTGGCCATATTACGTGCGAAGTCCAGGCGGATTCTCTGGCTCGGTCCCGCTTCGGCTGGTACTTGTTGTGGTGGGCGTTCACACCGCCATACTCTGGCACCGCGATCGCCGCCGCATTCCGCCCGGCCAATGCCCGAAATGCGGATACGACCTGACGCTCAACGCGTCGGGGACGTGCCCGGAGCGCGGAAAACCAACGGCCGTTGAATCGCCGGTCTAGAACCGCCAACGAGCGCTCCGTCAACCAACCTTGGGCTCGGCCCGCCCCACGGTTGAGCCCACCCTCCCGCACCAAGCCGCCCGGCAAGGCCGGTTTCATCCCCCCGCGCCCCCTATCCCATTACCCCCGCGAATCTTACACACCCCACTTGCAAACCCGCCGATTCTCCGCTATTTCTATGGCCTGAATTGGATGAATCGGCAACGGAAGGTTGCAAGGCGAAG
>CAZONT010000191.1:0-5375 GCA_964581285.1 uncultured Planctomycetaceae bacterium
ACCTCCTGCCCATCGGCCAGATGCTGTGGGAGAAGGAACTCATGTCCTACATTGACTACCCGCCGCTTCAGTTGGCGGCGAGCTACAACCTCGAACAGGTGCTCCAGCAGGTTCGGGAGATGAGCAAGAACCACCCGAGCCAATGATCGGCGCGACGATCACATAAACTACTCGCGGTTTCCAGCTTGAATTTCGCGGGCCGCTTCGAACTGGAGCGGCCCGCCTTTCAGATTAGAGGAAGGAACAAATGGAGCGCGGACGGTCAAGCTTTGCGTCGCGCGGAACGATGCTTGCGCTTCTCACATGCGCACCGTGGTTCCTGTTCGCGGGCTGCGGCGATCCGCTGCCTTCGTGGAACGAGGGAGCTGCCAAGCAATCGATCATTCGCTTTGTGAAGGAGACGACAGACCGATCCAGCCCGAAGTTTGTTCCGCCGGAGCAGCGCATCGCGACGTTTGATCAGGACGGGACAACGTGGGTCGAGCATCCGATCTACACCCAAGTGGTCTACTGTCTGGATTGGGTCAAGGTTCTTGCGGAGCGGCGTCCGGAGCTGAAGACGACCGAGCCGTTCAAGACGGTGCTGTCGGGAGATCAGGAAGCCATTGCGAAACTCTCGACGCCGGACCTGGAGAAAATCGTCGCCGTCGGACTGTCGGGCATGACTGTTGATGAGTTTCACGGCGACGTGGAGAAATGGATCACCACGGCGAAACATCCGCGGTACGGACGCCTGTACACCGAGCTGGTGTATCAGCCGATGCTCGAAGTGATGCGGTACCTTCGGGCCAATGGATACGAGACCTATTTCGTGACCGGTGGCGGGCAGGACTTCGTCCGCGTCTATGCCGAGCGGGTGTATGGGATACCGCCCGACCAGATCGTCGGCAGTGTCGGTGAAACGAAATATGGCTATGACAAGAACGGCCGGCCGACGTTGACGAAGGAGCCGAAGCTGCTGCTGCTCGATGATCATGCCGGCAAGCCGGAGGGGATCCACATGATGATCGGGCGGCGGCCATTCGCGGCGTTTGGGAACTCGGGCGGCGATCGGCAGATGCTGGAGTACACCGGCGCGGGAGACGGCGCGCGGCTGATGATGCTTGTGCTGCACGACGATGCGGACCGCGAGTATGCTTACGGCCCGGCGGCCGGCCTGCCCGAGACGAAGGTGGGTCGATTCGACCAGGCGCTGTACGACGAGGCGAAGCAGAAGAACTGGATCGTCATCAGCATGAAAAAGGATTGGAAGCGGGTCTTCGCCTTCAATCCGTGAGGCGCCTGCCAATCGTCGTCGGTCGTGGCCAGATTGCTCGAATGAGGAGAAGCTTTTTATGGGTGCAATCAACAGAATCCTGGTGATCGGCTTGCTGGTCGGTCTGTATGGAACGCCCGCAATGTCCCAGCAGACGACGGGCACGCCGGGATCGCCCGGCGCTACGACCACCATCGACGGCAGGTATCTGCCAAATCCGCCGCAACCCTTCAGGGGCGCGATCAGCCCCAACGCTGCTCAATCTAAGCCGTATTGGCCCGCGATTGTCGCGCCGCCGAAAGGCGCGCCGAACGTCCTGCTGATTATGACCGATGACGTCGGCTTCAGCGCGCCGAGCACGTTTGGCGGCGTGATCCCGACGCCGACTATGGATCGCATCGCCAACACCGGCCTGCGCTATACGCGCTTCCATACCACGGCCCTCTGCTCGCCGACGCGCGCCGCACTCATCACCGGCCGCAACCATCACTCGGTGGCTACCGGCGTCGTCGTGGATCAGGCGACGGGCTATCCCGGCTACAACAGCGTCATTCCGCGCGACGCGGTCGCGATCGGCGAGATCCTCCGGCAGAACGGATACGACACGTCGTGGTATGGCAAGGACCACAACGTACCGCAGTGGGAAGGCAGCCAAGCCGGCCCCTTCCACAACTGGCCGACCGGACCCGTCAAGGGATTCGACTACTACTACGGGTTCATTGGCGACGACACCAGCCAGTGGCAGCCGAACAACCTGTTCCGCAACACGACGCCAGTCGAGCCCTACCTCGGCAACGCCGGCTGGAACCTGATCACCGCCATGGCCGACGAGGCCGTTGCGCGGGTCAAAATGCTCGACGCGGTTCAGCCCGATCGGCCGTTCATGATTTACTACGCGCCGGGCGGCACGCACTCGCCGCACCACCCAACGAAGGAATGGGTGGACAAGATCAGCAAGATGAAGCTCTTTGACGAGGGCTGGAACAAGCTGCGCGAGACGATTTTCGCGAATCAGAAGAAACTCGGCGTGATTCCGCAGAACGCGGTCCTCACCGCATGGCCGAAGGACCTTCCGGCGTGGGACACGCTCACGCCCGACGCGAAAAAGCTCTACATCCGTCAAGCCGAGGTCTATGCGGCATACCTGGCGTACACGGACCACGAAATTGGACGGGTGATCCAGGCGATTGAAGACGCCGGCAAGCTCGAGAACACGCTCATCATCTACATCAGCGGAGACAACGGCTCCAGCCCTGAAGGCACGCTCCACGGACTGTACAGCGAGTTTGCCGTCGCAAATGGCGTGAATCCGACGGTGGAAATGAACATGAAATTTTACGACGCCTGGGGCACCGACCAAACCTATCCGCACTACGCGGTGGGCTGGGCCTGGGCCTGGGACACGCCGTTTCAGTGGACCAAGCAGGTCGCCTCGCACTTCGGCGGCACGCGCAACGGCTGCTGCATGGCCTGGCCCGCACGTATCAAGGACGCCGGCGGCATCCGCCCCCAGTTCCACCACGTGATCGACATCGTGCCGACGATCCTGGACGCGGCCGGACTGCCACAGCCGGTAATGGTCAACGGCGTGGCGCAGAAACCGATCGAAGGCGTGAGCATGGTTTACTCGTGGGACAAGGCCAATGCCAATGCCCCCTCGAAGCGCACGACGCAGTACTTTGAGATGTTCGGTTCCCGAGCCATCTACCACGACGGCTGGATCGCCTCGGCGCCCCCCGTCCACGCGCCCTGGGATATCACGTTGGCAGCGCCCCCCAAGGATGTCATGAACGGCTTCCCCTGGGAATTGTACAATCTCAACGACGACTGGACGCAGGCCAACAACCTGGCCGCCAAGATGCCGGACAAGCTGCGCGACATGCAGCAACTGTTCGAGCTGGAAGGCGCGAAGTACCAGGTCTTCCCGCTCGACGACTCTCGTCTGCTCAGGTTCATTTCGGATAAGCCGAGTTACTCGCCCGGGCGCACGCTCTTCACGTATTCGGGTGAAGTCAGCAATGTACCGTTCCCGGATACCGGTACCGCGCCGAGCCTTCTGAACCGGTCGTACACGATCACAGCCGAGATCGAGATTCCGCAAGGCGGCGCCGAGGGAATGCTCGTCACCGACGGCGGCCGGTTCGGCGGATACGGGTTTTATCTGCTGAAGGGCAGACCCGTGTTCACGTGGAATCTGCTCGAATTGGAGCGCATCAAGTGGCAGAGCAAGGAGGCACTCGCCGCGGGGAAGCACACGCTGGAGTTCGCCTGGAAATACGATGGACCAGGACTAGGCAAGGGCGGCACCGGCACATTGAAAGTGGACGGCAAGGAGGCGGACGGGCACGCCATGCCGCACTCGCTGCCGATCACCCTGCCGTGGGATGAGACCTTCAATGTCGGCCTTGACACGGGCACGCCGGTCGACGACCAGGACTACCAAGTGCCGTTCCGCTTCACCGGCAAGATCGACAAGCTGACGGTGAAGCTCGGGCCGAACGAGATGGCCGCCGCGACAAAGGCAAACTAAGCCATTGTTCGCGCGAAATTGCCGATTAATAAGCGAGTCGGAAGGCAGACTGAACGGTACCCGGACGTGAAGAAGGATTGGAAGCGGGTTTTTGGAATTGAGAAACAGGAACGAGACAAACGCCTATGGCGACGAACATGAGAATACATTTTCTTGGCGCGGCGTGCGGGCTCGCGATGCTGGTTTCTGTCGGATGCACGACGGCTGTATCGACGGGGATGAAGGTGGTCGGCAAGGTCGTCGACGACTCTCAGGCCAAGCAACTGGGCGAGGAGCTGCTCGGCAAGGATGCGGCCGCCGTCGATGCGAAGCTCGGACAGCCGCTCGACGTCTGGCGCGACACACGCGGACCGCGGGAATGGCGCGTCTATCCGGTTCCGATGAATGTGATGGGTAATGAGCGCTACGTCGCGCAGCTGAACAACGGAAAAGTCGCGGGCATCGCCAAGGTCGCGTTGGACAAGTCGGGTGTCGATTTGGCGCGGAAACTGATGTTGGATCAGAAGGTCGACGGAAAGACGCCGGCGGAGTGCCAGACGGCGCTGGACATGGGGCCGCCGTTGGTGACGGCGCGGAGCGAGAAGACTGGGATCATGGCGCAGCTTTACAACGCGAAGATGATCCAGGGGGTCGGAAGCCCGCAGTATTGCCGACTGCTGTTTGACGCGGGCGGGCATTGCACGGAGTGCAGTCTTGTGGATGTCGGCGGATCGGTGGGACAAGTACCGCGATAATTGGGCGCGATCGGTTGACATCGATCGCGCGATCGGAATGCATTGATCGAACAATGAGAAGTGGAGTGAGCATGATGAATGTGAAGCTTGGAGCCGAACGTCTCGCCGGAGCTTGCGCGATCGCGGTGCTTGGGGTCGTCTGTGGGTGCTCGCCGGTGAGCGTGGCGACGGACGCACTCAAAGTCGTCGGCAAGGCGGTGGATGATGATGAGACGTCGAAGCTGGGCACGTCGCTCGTCGGCCAGCCAGCGTCGGCGGCGGATGCAAAGCTCGGGCCGCCGCAGGATATCCTCCGAGACCTGAACGACCTGCGGACGTGGCGCGTCTATCCGGCGCCGATGGATCCGCTCGGCAACCAGCGATATGTCGTGAAGGTGGTGGGCGGACAGATCACGGCGGTGTCGAAGGAAGAGATCGACGCTTCGGGCGAGCAGCTGGCAAAGAAGTTCCTCTATTACGAGAAGGCGATCGGAAAGACGCCATCGGAGGTTGAGGGGGCGCTGGGGATGGGGCCGCCGGTGGCGACGGTTCGCAGCGAAATGACCGGGCAGGTCATTCAATTTTACAACGCTCCGTCGTTGACCGGGATGGGCAGCCCGAAACTCTGTCGCGTGAAGTACGACGCGAGCGGACATTGCAGCAAGGTTGATATGGTCGAGGTCGGGGCGTCGTCGGGTGGCCCGTCGGCGCTTTGATGCGCCGCCATTGGAAGGGATTGATGTCGTGATCACCGCTGCTGGAATCATGATTGCCACGGTGGTATGCGGCTTCGGCCCGGATGCGGGGCCGCCGGGGATGGTCTGGATTCGCGGCGGCGAATTCATGATGGGCACCACCGATCCGACTGCGGGAAACG
>CAZONT010000192.1:0-5338 GCA_964581285.1 uncultured Planctomycetaceae bacterium
TCGCTGAGGATTTCCCAGATGGTCTTCTCGCGGATTTCGTTGTGATTGTTGAAGGAGAGCTTGTCGGTGGCGGGGTCGTAGCGCAGAAAATCGACGATGCCGTGACGGCCGGGCCCCTTGCCGGTCATGAAGGTTGTCCAAGCGGCGGGGGTGATTGGCGGCTTGGTTGATTCGAGGGGACCGTGGATTCCCTCGCCGATCAGGCGGCGGAGGTTGGGCATGAGACCGCGGTCCATCATCGGATTGAGTACGTCGAAGGTAGCGCCGTCTAGACCGATAATCAGGACGCGCGCGAAGCGGCGCTGAGACTGCGGGCCTCGGTAGGAGCCGCTGTGAAACGTCCCTCGGCCATCCAGGAAGGATCGCGGCACTTTGGTTTGTCTCTCGTGGTTCCTTGCGACCCCCGGCGCCCGCGCAAGCGCCATCGAAACCGCCCATGAGGGATCGCACAGTTCGGTTGTTAGTCTAAGCTAAGTTCGGGTCGGCCGCAAAGGGCGACGTCGGGCGGTCAGATTGAGGCCGCAACACGCCGGAAGTGCAGACCGGTAATGGCCAAGGCGACGGCCTCGGCGAATGACCGTCTGTGTCGTAAGAGCACTCGCATCAAGAACTTCCAGTATTCGCGGCGGCCGCGCGTCCAGACACCCATGACCCAGAGCGAGCGGAGAAAGGCCTGGATGTCGGTCCGGTCGACGACGGTGCGCGGTCCGGAGGGCCGGTACTCGGCGAGGAAAGCGAGGATCCGCTGGTAGTAAACACGCGGGGAGTAGAGATGCTTGACCAACCTGCGATAGCCGCTGATCAGGGCATCTCGGTCCAGCGTTGGAACGAAGTTGAGGACGGCGTCGAGGTTGTTGCCCGTGCTGTGGCCGAGGAGGCGTCCTTCGCGCTTGAGGCGGTTGAAGAGCTGGGTCTGAGGCAGGGCGGTGAGCAGGCCGACCATTGCGGTGACGACACCCGATTCCTGAATGAAGCGCCACTGGCGGGCGAAGATGCTGGGGCGATCGCTGTCGAAGCCGACGATGAAGCCGCCCATGACCTCGATGCCTGCGCGATGGAGCGTCTGGATCGAAGTGACGAGGTCGCGGCGGCGATTCTGGACCTTGGCGCACTCCTTGAGACTGTCGTCTTCGGGACTCTCGATTCCGACGAACATGCGCTTGAAGCCGGATTGGACCATGAGGTCGATCAGTTCGGGATCGTCGACGATGTTGAGCGAAGCTTCGGTCGTGAAGCGGACCTGACGGCGCTTGCGCTTCTGCCAGGCGGCGAGCTCGCGGAGAAAGAGCTTTACCTTTACTTTGTTGCCGATGAAGTTGTCGTCGACAATGAAGACGGGGCCGGTCCAGCCGGCGGCGATAAGCGAATCGAGCTCGGTGATCATCTGGGCGGGCGTCTTCACGCGCGGGAGGCGGCCATACATGACGATGATGTCGCAGAACTCGCAGTTGAAGGGGCAGCCGCGCGAGAACTGAAGCGGCATGGTTGCGTAGTCATTGAGGCGGATGAGGTCCCAGCGCGGGATCGGCGACTTGGTGACGTCCGGCTTGCGAGGGGCTTCGTAGGTGTGCTTCAGCGTGCCTGCGAGCATGTCGGCGACGACCTGCGGCATGGTTTCTTCGGCCTCGCCCAACACGAAATGCTTGATTTCGGGGAAGCGCTCATGGCCGGTTGTGAAGAGCGGGCCGCCGGCGATGACGGTTCGCCCGCGTTCGGCACAGCGGACGGCAACCTCGCGCGCCGATTCACCGTGAACGATCATGCCGGAAATCATGACATAGTCGGCCCAGTCGATGTCGGCGTTTGAGAGTCTCGAGACGTTGAGGTCGATCAGGCGCAGTTTCCAGTCGCGCGGCAGCATCGCGCCGATCGTCAGGAGTCCGAGCGGGGGATAGGCCGCCTTCTTCGAGATGAACGGCAGAACGTGATTGAAGCTCCAGAAGGTGTCGGGAGTGGTGGGATAGACCATCAGGACATTCATTGGTCGGCCCTCTTGTCTCTGTCGTTCGGAATCCTAATCTGCGATCCGGTGTTGTCATAGAGCCGCGGCGCTCCCATTTAAGACACGCGATGGTAAAGTTCCGGGTGTCGCATTCGCGGCGGGAGTCAAGCGTGCCCGATCGAGAATCTCCAGATTCGACCGCGTCGTCCGCGCGTTCGCGCAGCGGGAGTGAGCCCCGCTGGAAGGTTTACGTCGGGTGCTTCCTGACTTTTGGGGTCATGGGAGTCCTGCTTGATATCTGCATGGTTCAGCAGCGGCCGTGGCACGGCGTGTTCCTCATGTCGTGCATGATGGGCCTCATCTCGGTCGGCTGGGCGTACTCGTGCAACGGTCACGAAAAGCTGCTGTTTCTGGTGATTCCGGCGAGCATCATCGTGCCTGTGATCGTGGACTATCTGCTGCCGTCGCAGGCGATCTCGGTTGCGATTCGACGCGGGCTGAATCCGCGCCTTTTCCTGGAAGTGATCATCTGTACGGCAATGTTCGCGGCCGGCTATGCACTTACGGTGATGTACATCCGCGGCGAGGCGAACCGGCATCAGCGGCTGCGGACGGAACTGGCGCTCGCGCAGCGGATTCACGAGACGCTTGTTCCGCCGATCGTCCGGACGATGCGACAGGTCGAGTTGTACGGGCGGTCGGACGCGGGCAGCGAGATGGGCGGCGATCTGCTCGATGTTCACGAAGCGGATGGCGCGGTAACGCTGTTCCTTGCGGATGTGTCAGGCCATGGAGTCGCGGCGGGCGTGATGATGGGGATGGTCAAGAGCGCGATCCGAATGAGACTGCGCTCGGGGGCCGATCTGTCGGTTCTGTTGAATGACTTGAACGAAGTCGTCTGCGAACTCACGCGGCCCGGCATGTTTGTCACGTTTTCGTGTTTGCGGCTTAATGGAACGAACCGTGTGCAGTATGCACTTGCCGGGCACCTGCCGATCTTGTGCGTGCGGCGCGGCGCGCGAGCGGTGGAGAAGCTGCCGAACGACTCGCTGCCCCTCGGCGTCATGCCGGAGGAGAAGTTTGCAGCGAACACCGCTGAATGTGGACCGGGCGATCTGTTCGTCCTTCTGACGGACGGCCTGACCGAGACCATGAACAAGGCGGGGCAGCTCTTCGGAGACGATCGGATTGACTCGATCCTGGTCGCGAATGCGGACCGCCCGCTCGCCGAGGTTCACTCGGCACTGCTGAACGCCGTCCGTGGACACGGCCCGCAGGGCGATGATCAAACGGTCTTCCTCGCCCGAATTCTCGCGTAGCGCCGAATGCTAGTCGCAGTCGCGATAGCGGCCGCTGTTCCAGTTGTTGCGGTATTCCCTGCGATCTCCGTAGTCGCGCCGGGCATAGCGAGCCGGGTAGTAGCCGCCGCCATAGGCCGGACCGCTCGAATAGACCGGCGCCGAATACTCGCGGCAACCGCTGCGGCACCGATCGCAGCCGGCGACGGCCAGTGCCACGACAGCCACACTCATGACCGCGAGTCCTCGCGCGAACCATCCCCGCAACGTCTGATCACGACGCATCTTCGCACCCCTTTCGGTGAGGAGAAACTCTCCCAGGTAGACCCCGATCGAGCCGCGATGTTAGTGCCGCGTCGTATTCGTGCGTCGGACTTGCAATAATGACGGACGTGACAGATTCGTCCGCACGACTATGGATCGGCCCTTCGGGCTGGAGCTACGACGACTGGTTCGGCGTATTCTACCCTGCGCGGCGCACACGCGGGTTCAAGCCGCTTGCATTCCTGTCGCGATACTTCAATGCGGCCGAGGTCAACACCAGTTTCTACCGAATCCCGTCGCCGCAGCTCACGGAGCCGTGGGTCGAGCAGGTCCCGGCGGATTTTCGATTCACGTTCAAACTGACAAACGTCTTTACTCACCACCGCGACGCGTTTCCGTCGGCGACGCAAGTCGGCGAGTTTACTGCCGCGCTCGAGCCCATCCGCCAGGCCGGCCGGCTCGGACCGCTGCTGATCCAGTTTCCGTGGTCATTTCGGTTTGCGCCGCGAAACGTCGAGTGGTTGAACCGAGTGGCCGATGCGTTCCCGAGTCTGGAGCGGATCGTCGAAGTCCGGCACACGTCGTGGCTATTTCCCGAAGCGCAGGCGGCAATCCGCGCGGTCGGCGGGTGGTGCAACATTGATCAGCCGACGCTCCAAGATTGCATCGGACCCACAGAGATTATTTTCGGCGAGAGGGCGTACGTGCGGCTGCACGGCCGGAACTCCGCGAACTGGTTTGCGACGAACATCGAACCGTGGCGGCGTTACAACTGGCTCTACGATTCTGAGACGCTGCGGGAGTGGTCGGAGCGAATCAAGGCGATGCGGCGGAACGCCGAGGCGCAGGACGTCTATGTCTTTGCGAATAATCATTACAACGCGCAGGGGCCGGCGAATGCGCTCGAACTTCGGGCCGTGATTGAACGAACACGGGTCGATGTCCCGGCGGAATTGCTTTCGAAATATCCGCAATTGGCGGCGGTTGCGGCGAAGCCGATTCAGCCGGGGCTATTCGGGCAATAACGGCGCCGTTCCGAATTGCGGCCCAAGTTGCATTACGGCCAACCTCGAAATCCGACAACACCGCGGCAGTTCGCGCGATCGACGAGGTGCGCGTCGGAGGGCTCCGCGGGGAGGCGAATCGAACCTCACACCTTTCCTGCCGGCGGATAGGCCGGCCAGAACGCGAAGCCGACCGCAGCGACGATCAGCAAGAATGCGACGTAGTGGTTCCACCGCGGCGCCTCGTGCAGGTAGAAATAGCAGAACGCCGTGAATACCAGCAGCGTGATGATCTCCTGCATGATCTTGAGCTGCGTCGCCGAGAACCGGCCATGTCCCCAGCGGTTGGCCGGCACTTGCAGGCAATATTCAAAGAACGCAATCAGCCAGCTCACGATGATGACCTTCCACAAGGCCGTCGACTTGAACCGCAGGTGCCCGTACCACGCGATGGTCATGAACAAATTACTGGCGGTGAGCAGAAGTATGGTCGTCATGGGCGGCGGAGTTTACCACGATTGCCGGCCGCGATAATCTGGCGCCCGAACAGCGTCGAATGACGAAGGACGGACGAAGCGCGATGCGATGGTGCCTGGTTTTCGCGGCCCTCGTCGCACTGGCCGCAGGGCCCCGGCAAGAGACTACTACCATGACCACAACCACCACCGCCCCTCGTCATACCAACCGGCTGATCGACGCCACATCACCCTACTTGCTCCAGCACGCCCACAATCCGGTCGATTGGTGGCCCTGGGGCGACGAGGCCCTCGCCAAGGCGAAGCGTGAAGACAAGCCGATCTTCCTTTCGATCGGTTACTCCGCCTGCCACT
>CAZONT010000193.1:0-5324 GCA_964581285.1 uncultured Planctomycetaceae bacterium
AATCGAGCCGGCTGGCGAACGAGTTGGCCGTGATGCACCTGTCGAGCGGCGACATACTTCGAGCGGAACGCCAGGCCCAGACGGATCTGGGCAAGCTGGCACAAAAATACATGGATGGTGGAACGCTGGTGCCGGACGACGTCATCCTGCGGATGATGATCGGTCGGATTACGGCGCCGGCGGCCCGAGCCGGGTACGTGCTGGACGGGTTTCCGCGGACGATTCCGCAGGCGGAAGGATTGGATGCGCGGTTGAAGGAGATCGGCCAGCCGATCGAGCGTGCGATCAACATCGTCGTGGAAGATGCGATTGTGACGCGGCGATTGACGGGCCGGTGGACCTGTCCGAAAGACGGGCGCGTCTATCACGAAGTGTATTCGCCCGCGAAGCGGCCGGGAGTCTGCGATCTGTGCGGAACGGCGCTGGTGCGGCGGAAGGATGATGAACCGCAGGTGGTGAGCCATCGACTGGCGACGTACCACGCGGAAACGCGGCCGCTGATCGACTATTATCGCAACCGCGGCGTGCTGGTTGCGATCGACGGAAATGCCGAGATTGACGAGGTCTTCGCCCGAATCGTGGCGAAGTGCCAGGGCCGCGGATGAAGCGCTTGAGCGGAATATTCGGGTCTCGAAGCAAGCCGGTCGCGTCCGGGCGGATCGAGCTGAAGAGCCCGCGCGAGATCGAATTGATCCGCGCCGCGGGCCGGGTCGTGTTCGAGGTGCTGCAGGAGATGCGGCGACTGGTTCGGCCGGGCGTGCGAACGGCTGAACTCGGACTGGCGGCCGATCGGATCATTGAATCGCATGGAGGCGAGGCGCTGTTTCGCGGCGTTCGCATTCCGTCGGCGAGGATCGCGTTTCCATCGGCGGTGTGCGTGAGCGTGAACGAAGAAGTCGTCCACGGCATCCCCGGGCCGCGAGAGCTGAAGTCCGGCGAGATCGTGAGCATCGACTGCGGCGTGCGGCTGAAGGGATATTGCGGCGATTCGGCGACGACGCTTCCGGTCGGCTCAATCACCGCCGGTGCTCAGAAACTGCTGGACGTCACGTCGGCGTCGCTCGACATGGCGCTGGCCGAGATTCGTCCCGGCCGACGGTGGAGCGAGATCGCCCGCGTGATACAAGAGTATGTCGAGGGCAACGGATACTCGGTGATCCGCGAGTTCGTCGGGCACGGCATCGGCCGGGAGCTGCACGAGGACCCGAAGGTGCCGAACTACACGGATCGAGAGCAGCTCAAGAGCGACTTCGAGTTGCGGCCGGGCATGGTGCTGGCGGTCGAGCCGATGGTGGCGATGGGCAGCCCGGGCGTGAAGTCAAGCGATTCGACCGGCTGGCCGCAGGTGACAAAGGACGGGCGCTGGGCGGCGCATTTTGAGCATACGATCGCGGTAACGGCGACGGGCATCGACATATTGACGGACGGGCGATAGCGGAGTCGGCGACCATGAAAGTTCGCAGCAGCGTGAAACGGATTTGCGAGAATTGCAAAATTGTCAAGCGACGGGGCATCGTGCGCGTGATCTGCACGAACCCGCGGCACAAGCAGAAGCAGGGTTGATCGGGCGACGGCCGGATTGAGGTGAGACGATGCCACGTATCGCGGGTGTTGAGTTACCGAACGACAAGCGGATCGAGATCGCGCTGCGCTACATCTACGGCGTCGGGCCGTCGAATGCGCGCGACATCCTGAAGGAAGCGGGCATCGACCCGAACGTGCGGGCGAAGAACCTGACGGAAGACGAAGTCAGCCGGATCGCCGGCGTCATCGACCGGACGTACGTCGTCGAAGGCCAGCTTCGCCGGCAGATCCAACAGAATATCGCACGACTGCGGGACATCCAGTGTTACCGCGGCCATCGCCATCGTCGCGGGCTCCCGGTCCGCGGTCAGCGAACGCGAACAAACGCCCGGACGCGCAAGGGTCCGAAGAAGACCGTGGCGGGCAAGAAGGGCGTCAAGGAATTGCGGCACTAAACCCGTGGCGTCCGCGGTTGGCGGACGGCGGCAGCAGGAGATACGGCCTTGGGTAAGACGACAGGCAAGCGAAAGCAGCGACGAAGCGTCTCGCGGGCGATTGTTCACGTCCGGGCGACCTTCAACAACACCATGATCACCATCACCGACACCAGCGGCGCAACGTTGTGCTGGGCGTCGGCTGGGACCGTGGGGTTCAAGGGCACCCGCAAGAGCACGCCGTTCGCGGCGCAACGTGCGGCGGAGACCTGCGCCTCGGCGGCCCGGAAATTCGGCATCCAGGAAGTGGACGTGCGGGTGAAGGGTCCGGGCCCGGGCCGGGAGTCGGCCGTGTCGGCGCTGCAGGCCGGCGGGCTGCGGATTCAATCAATCGAGGACGTGACGCCGCTGCCGCACAACGGCTGCCGGCCGCGGCGGAAGCGACGCGTATAAGCGAGACGAACGGTCGGGCGAACGAGGCCCGGCTCGAGAAAGGTCAGTGGCATGGGACGATTGTTGGGAGCAGCTTGTCGGCGCTGCCGGCGGGAAGGCATCAAGCTGATGCTCAAAGGGCATCGGTGCGAGACCGCCAAGTGTCCGATGGAAAAGCAGTGGCGGAATTTCCCGCCGGGCATGCATCCGTACCGCCGTGCAAAGGGCACGGAGTACGGCAAGCGCCTGCGCGAGAAGCAGAAGGTCAAGCGGTATTACGGCGTACTGGAGGCGCAGTTCCGGCGCGTCTTCGATGAGGCGCAGCGTTCGACTCAGAACACGGGCGTGGCGCTGTTGATGCTGCTGGAGCGGCGGCTGGACAACGTCATCCTGAAGTTGAACTTCGCCGTTTCACGCAAGGCGGCCCGGCAGGCGATCCTCCACGGTCACTACCAGGTGAACGGACAGACGGTTCGTCGTCCGTCGTACACGGTGCGACCCGGCGATCGTGTCACCGTCGGCGGTCACGAGGTCAGCAAGAAACTGGTGAAGTCGTGGTTTGAGGCGGATCCGAACCGGCCGATTCAGAAGTGGCTGCGGGTCGACCCGGAAAAGATGGAGGGCGTCGTCGAGGCGCTTCCGAGCCGCGATGACGTTCAGATTCCGGTCGAAGAGAACCTGATTGTGGAGTTCTGCAGCCGATGACGACCCTGATTGACAGTACAAGGCCGCCTTCGGTGGGCTGGGAGGGCGCGGGCCATTCCGCGGACCTCGCAGAAACCGGAGCGGGTAGCCGAACTACGAACACGCGGGAGGCTGATTCAATGCGCATTCGATGGCGTGGGCTTGAGTTGCCGTCGCGCGTCCAGCGGGACGCGAGCCAGAGCAGCCCGAAGTACGGGCGCTTTTTCATTGAGCCGTTCGAGCGCGGCTTCGGAACGACGGTCGGCAACAGCCTTCGACGAATCCTGCTTTCGAGTCTGGAAGGCGCGGCCGTCACGTCGGTTCGAATTACCGGCGTGGAGCATGAGTTTTCGAGCATCCCGGGCGTCCTCGAGGACGTTACGGCGATCATTCTCAACATCAAGTCGCTGATCGTGCGGCTGGATGGCGAGGGTCCGCGGACGATGCAGCTGAGCGTCCAGGGCCGCAAGGGCGAAATGACCGAGGTGCGAGCAAGCCGGTTTGAAGGCGACGCGTCGGTCGAGATCGTCAACGGCGATCAGCTCGTGGCGACGCTGACGACGGACGCGAAGCTGGAAATCGAAATCAACGTCGACGGCGGCCGCGGCTATCGCACCGCCGAAGACAACAAGTCGGGCGACCAGGTCGTGGGCGTGATTCCGGTCGACTCGGCGTTTTCGCCGGTGACGCGCGTTCGATATCGCGTGGAAGACACGCGCGTCGGACAGCGAACGAACTATGACCGACTGGTCATGGAAATCTGGACGAAGGGGACGATCACGCCGGAGATGGCGCTCGTCGAGGCCGCGAAGATTCTGCGGAAGCACCTCAACCCGTTCGTGCAGTATTCGGATTCCGGCGAGGCCGTGGCGGTGCAGACCGACGTACGCGTCGTCGAGGCGGCGGCGCCGCCGATGATCGTCGACGAGAATACGGCGGCGAAGCTGGCGATGCCGATCTCGGAGCTCGATCTCTCGGTTCGGGCGAGCAACTGCCTCGACTCGGCGAAGATCGCAACCGTCGGTGATTTGATCGCGTGGACGGAGCCCGACCTGCTGAAGCTTCGGAGCTTCGGCAAGACGTCGCTTCGCGAAGTAAAGCGAAAGCTGTCGGACATCGGACTGTCGCTGACCCCGAGCGGCCGGCCGTCGATGGATGACGGGCTGGATACGGACGATGACGAGGAAGATGAGCCGGCGGTCGAAGGGTAAGGCCGGACTCGAATTGGATCGACCTGACGGAGCTGACGTGCCATGAGACATCGACTGTCGGGCCGAGGCCTGACGCGTACATCGTCCCACAACATTGCCATGCGCCGGAACCTGGCGCAAAGCCTCTTTGAGCACGGGCAGATTCGCACGACGCTGCCGAAGGCCAAGGAAGTGCGGCGGTTTGTCGAGCGCCTGATCACCATTGCGCGGGAATCGAGCCTGATCGCGCGGCAGCGAGTCATCTCGATGCTGTCGGACCGGGCGGTGATCCCCGCCGAGCACCAGGACGCGTACGACGGCATGGGCCGGGCCAATCGCCAAAAGGTGATGACGAGTCGAAGCGGCCGCCGTCATCGGACGGGGTCGGTGCCCGCAGCTTACAATAAGAAAAAGTTTCCGTTCGTCGCGACATCAATCGTCCATCGGCTGATGACCGAAGTCGCGCCGCGCTACAAGGATCGGCCGGGCGGGTATACCCGAATTATCCGACTGGCGGACCATCGCATCGGCGACAACGGCGAGACCGCAATTCTGCAACTCGTTGGAACCGAAGAGGCAGCACCGACTGATGTGCGGCGCTCCGCGGGACTTCGCCGGAAGCGAACGGAGAAGCGAATGCGGATGCTCAAGGGCGGCAAGCGGCCCGAGAAGGCCGACGACGCCGGGGCGACGGCTCCGAAGAAGAAGGCCGAGTAGCGTACGTCGCGCGGAGGCCGGGCATGGCCGCCGAGTGCATATTCTGCAAGATCATCGCCGGGCAGATTCCGTCGCTGAAGGTTCACGAGGACGCGGATTGCATCGCGTTTCTCGACATCGGTCCGCTGGCTGACGGTCACACGCTGCTCGTCCCCAAGCAACACTTTTCCCGTATTGTGGATGTCCCACCGTCGATCGTCGCGGCGGTCGCTTCGCAATTGCCACGGCTGGCGGCGGCGATTCTTCGGACGACCGGGGCCGAGGGGCTGAACGTGCTCCAGAACAATGGCGCGGCGGCCGGGCAGGTCGTGGAACATGTTCACATTCATCTGATTCCACGCCG
>CAZONT010000194.1:0-5227 GCA_964581285.1 uncultured Planctomycetaceae bacterium
AGGACATCGGCCGTGACTATTTCCAACGTGAACGAGGATGGTCACGCAGGGATTTCTCCGGCGGGGATTGGTTGCGGCCGAGCGCGGCCGTGTTTCTGCTTCGGGGCTTCTCGTCTGGGGCAAGCGGGGTTCGATTGTCGGTTGCGCGGTTTGGCGGAGGTGCATTTTCAGATACTAGGGGCTTAGTGGACCCGAAATGTCCGTCGCGGACATGGACCGTGCCTGTTGACCAGGGTGGCACGATTGGGCGAGTAGGGCCGGCGGTGGGCTTTGCGGCGGTGTCGGGTGGGGGCGAGCTGGGGTAGATTGTCGCTCGCGCGGGTTGGCGGAGGTGCATTTGACGATACTATGGGGGTCGTGGACCTGAAATGTCCTGCGCGGACATAGGACGGACTGTTTCCAGCGAAGCGGAGGGTGGATGGGCGCGGGGGCATTTCTCGCCGGGGGCCGGTTTGCGCGGACATGGAATTGGGCTTTCTTGCGGCGATGCAAGCCTGGGCGGTGGGCGATTGGGTGGGGCAGGGACTTTGCGGGGTTGGGAGGGATGGCGGGGGGAGGATTCAGCCGCCCTGCGACGGAGGCGACTCCGGCGCGGGTCGTAAAGTGCGTGTTTCTAAATACATAGGGCATTTCGGAAATTCTTGCGGAATCAGCGTTGCGCGACGGGGTGTGGGACGACTGGAAAGTCCGGCCGTGGGCGGCGGGCCGACGGTGGTTTGGAGATTTGGCGATGAAACGTGCCGGGCGGGCGGAGGTGGCGCGGGCGTTTGCGGATTGGGTGGATGATACGCGCGAGGGCCGGCGGGCGGGTTGGCGGGCGGCGGCGGAGGAGGGGTTGTCGGCGTCGGAGCGGCGGGAGTTGCGGGCGGCGATTCGGGACGCGGAGATGATTCGCGGGTGGGTGGCTTTGATGTTGGCGGGGTTTGGCGGGGAGGTGCGGCGCGACATATGGGTTCCGGCGCGGCCCATGGATGGGGTTCGGTGATGCGGAAGCGCTCGCGAATTTGGCGGGTGGGGAAGTGGGCGGGGGTGGCGTGGTGTCTTTTCGTCGCGAGCGCGTTTGCGCTGAGCGAGCTCTGCACGATTCGGTGCGATCAGGCGTATTTGAGATATTGGGCCGCGCTGGAGCCGGGCGTCGTGATTGTGGGTTGGCGCCCAGTCCAAAAAGTCAAACCGGGAATGCTCACCACAGCAGTTGGTTGGCAAGTGAAATCGTACCTCGGCGAATCTGCGACGATTTCGCCGCCGACGTCGTGGTGGTTTCAATACGGAGAATACATCCCGAGCATGACGTCCAGAGTTCCCGGACTTCCGAGATGGGCGGGCGGCACAGTCACGCCCGCGCCGGCGCAATCGCGCGGATGGTTGCAGATTCCGTTGTGGTCGGTGTTGGTGATCCCTTTTGTCGCAGTCGGTTTTGTCTCGCTATGCGTTCGAGGCGTTGCAATGCTCGTCCATCGCACGCCACCCGGGCATTGTCGGCGGTGTGCGTATGACCTCACACTAAACGAATCGGGAAGGTGTCCCGAATGCGGCTTGGATTTGGGACGCGGAGCAATGGGGCCTACGCTGCGCGTGCGACGACATGGAGCGCTGGGACGGGGGCTGCTCGTTCTGATTGTGACTGGTGGGCTTATGGGGGGATTGGCTTCCGCCTGGTTTGTGCGTACGGGTCTCGATCGGTATTTGCCGACAGCCTGGCTGATCGATGCGGCGCGACGGGGATCGGAAGATGCGATGGAGGCCGTCGAAAAGCGAGTCACGGCTGGCGAGATTGGAGGGCGTCTGCTGACGGACATAATCGAAACGGGGCTCGCGGTGCAGGGAGCTGAGAAGACGAGTGCGACGACGCAGAACTGGATTGATTTGCTCGCAACGCTTCAAGCCGGTTCGCTGCTGACGGACGAACAATCCAAACTGTTCAAGCGACAGATGGTCCGCGTTGAGATGCGGGTGCGGCCGCGGATACGGCGCGGCCGGATTGCGCCTGTTGAGTTGGTGAAAACGTGGCGCGTGCCTTCGGGATCGAGTTGGCAATGGATCGCGAACGTGAGTGCAACATGCGGGGGCCAGCCGCTCATGTCTGAGCGGATACTTCGTGCGCCGGGGTTTGCTCCGATCGGATTCGATCTACGATTCGAACCGAGTCGGCCAGCGCCCGATTGCTATTTGGAGACCGGCAATCTCGGTATCGGAGCGCATCCATTCGAAATTCGAACGGAGGTTTGGGTGACGAAGGAAATGAAGACTCGGGTGACGCGAGCTGGGGAGCGAGTCATTCTGCCAACGGACGAACCTGGTTGGCCTGTGATCGAGAAGATGACGGGCGAGATCGAGATTCTTCCTCGCGAAGGAACGTACGGACTGGAATACCTTGGCGATCCTGAGACGAGCCGACGAGTTCGGGACGCGCTCGAATTCAGAGTGTTGCGTTTCGATTACTCCTCCGGCGCGCAAATCGCAATCGATTGGCGGCTCGCGAGACCCAGTCCGTGTGACGCGTGGCTCGATATTAGCTGGTCCTCAGCCGACAAGCACGGTGTCGGAGACCCTCGGGGCAAGTGGCGAATCTACGATCCTGCGGGGCGCACTCAGAGCGAGTTTTCGCGTTTGCATGACGCGCCTGTCGACGCTCCGACGCTCGGCGAATTGATTTGGATACACCTGCAGTCGGCTGCTGAGTTGGAATGGTACGGCACCGGTGCTACTCGACTGAGCAGCGAATTGGATGTTGGCGCGATTCCGGTAAGGGTGACGTCGGGGAAATGAATCTCATGATGCGGAAGCGTGGGCGAGCTTGGCGAGTGGGGAAGTGGGCGGGGGTCACGGCGTGCGCGCTGGTCATTAGTGTTTGGGCGACCAGCTTCGTTTCCTACGCGCGGTTAAATTACGATTGCGGATCTCAGATTTCGCTCGGGTCCGGATCGCTCAGGTATGTGGGGCCATTTGAAGGACCTCCCGGGCTCGTCGCGGACTGTATTAAGGCCGAGGGGCAGGTCAAGCGGGACGGCCTCATCGTCGGAAACGCGCAATTATGCTGGATGGGTACATCCTGCCTGCGAAATCTTCTGTCTCCAGAATTCCCGAAGTTCAGGGCCCCATCGGTCACGACGTGGAGAATCACTCAGCTAGCGGGCCAACGAACTTGCGAGAATATCAAGCAAAGTTCTGCGGTGTTGCCGCTCTGGGTTCCGTTACTGTTGTTCGCAATTCCGACCGGCGTCCTCTGGTATCGCGATCGTCGACGGTTTCCGGCGGGGCATTGTCGGCGGTGCGGGTATGACTTAACGAAGAATGAGTCGGGGGTTTGTCCGGAGTGTGGGGCGAAGATCGTCGCGCGGGAGATTGCTTGAATGGCCGGGAGAACTGCAATGGATGAAATGCAAACGGCGCTGGAGCGAATCGAAGCCCGATCGAAACGGGCGAATTATTTTCTAGGCGCGAGCATCGGTCTGATTGCGCTCGTGGCCGTCTTTGAAGCAAACGGGGAGCAAAAGCAGTCAGCTCCGATCGCAGATGTGATTCGAACGCGGCGAATCGAAGTCGTGAACCCGCATGGCCAAGTGGTATTTGCGGTTTCCACTGATCCGGCCGACAGCGGCGTCATGGAACTGAACTATGCCTCCGGTAAGCCGCTGCTTGGAGCGCGTGTCGCGGACTTTGGTCCGGCGTTGGCGGTTTGCGCGACGGACGGTAGCCCATTGGTAATTCTGGGTCAGAATTACCTCGACAAGGGCGGCGGCGGAATGGTGCAAGTCATCTCGAAGGAAAAGAAGCCGGTGGTGTGGGCGACGACGAACACGGATGGCGATGGAAGGCTCCTGATTCTCGACAGGGATGGAAAGCCCGGAAAGGACATCGGGCCAAAGCCGTAGCAGAGTGCGATCCGACAGAGTGGGCACGAAATGCGAAGTCGTGGGCGAGTTTGGCGGGTGGGGAAGTGGGCGGGGGTGATCCTTTGCGCGTTGATTGTCGCGGCGTGGATTCATGACGCCACGCGGTCTGATTGGGATGACTGGTTCATCGGTGGAACCCAGCGCTGGAAAGTTTATATCAAGGACCGTGCCCTCGTCGCCGTGTCTGCCGCGGATTGGGGACCATCGTGGATGGACTGCGCCCACATGTTATTGCAACCGACGCCGCAAACGAGCGAGATGTGGCCGGCGTATCAACGAGGGCCGACTCGTTGGGGCGTTGAGCTTGCATGGCAGCGATTGCAACTGCCGCTGTGGTTCGCGTTCTGGCTGGTGGCCATCCCGACGATCGTTTCTTGGCGGCGTGGCCGACTCGCGTATTGCCCAGCCTGCGGACGATGTGAGTGCGGGCGAGTTGGTGAGAGGTGCCGGCGCTGCCAGGCCCGATTGGAGCCGACGACGCTCCGGGAATTGGTGATGCGCACGCCACGTCGGGTACGTGGCATAGCGCGGACTACGGGCGTGTCATCCCTTGTGCTGCTCGCGACAGGATGGGTGCTCAGCGTTCCGCCGTGCGGAGCGTGTGATGTAATGAGCGGATACACGTCGGATCACTGGATGATGACTGCTGAGGCCGGTGTCGTAACCCTTTTCCGTGACCCAAGTAATTCGGCGAGCGCAACACGGTTTTTTCGAACGCTTCCGCAACGTATGAGTCCTCATCCAACGCACTTTGTCGAGTGCTATGGCTTGGAGCTACCCAAGGCATCGATTGAAGCGCATCGATTGACTGTCCGAGCACCGATCTGGCTATTGATCGCTTTGGTCGGATTACCCACCGCGTTTCTTTACTACGTTGATCACGATCGTGCTCCGGCGGGGTATTGTGGGCGGTGCGGGTATGACTTGACGAAGAATGAGTCGGGGGTTTGTCCGGAGTGCGGGCTCGCCTGCGCGTCGATCGAGCAGCGCGATGGGTCTCGGTTCCGCCGCCCCTCCGGG
This sequence comes from uncultured Planctomycetaceae bacterium, assembly GCA_964581285.1. Lineage (GTDB taxonomy): Bacteria > Planctomycetota > Phycisphaerae > UBA1845 > UTPLA1 > SpSt-539. Next base: position 4,917 of record CAZONT010000194.1, read on the forward strand.
GCGGAGTGAGGAAGAGAAGACAGGTGTCCACGGGTTACGGTCGCTCGGTGCGACCTGCACCCGTGGCTACAGTCCTTCGCCCCGCTGGGGCGAGACGGTGAGCCGATTGTCATGCGGAAGCGTGGGCGACTTTGGCGGGTGGGGAATTCAGTCGTCCCTACGGGACTCGGTTTGCGGGGTGGCGGACGGTAACCCACCAATGAATTGGTGGGCTAGGATCGGGCGTCCCTACGGGACTTCAGTCGAGGCGCCCCGTTGGGGCGAATGCGTTAGAGGCAGCGTTGATCCGGAAGGGCGGGCGAGTTTGGCGG
>CAZONT010000195.1:0-5165 GCA_964581285.1 uncultured Planctomycetaceae bacterium
TCGGCCACAGTCACCCCGGCGTCATCACCGGCAAGCCGCTGCAACTCGGCGGCTCGCAAGGCCGCCACGACGCCACCGCCCGCGGCGGCGTCTACTGCGTACGCGAGGCCTGCAAGGTCAAGAACATCAATCCGTCGAAGTGCACCTATGCCGTCCAGGGCTTCGGCAACGCCGGTCAATATGCCGCGACGCTCCACACCGAAATCCTCGGCGGCGGCAAGCTCATCGCCGTTTCCGACTCGCGCGGCGGTGTCATCAATCGCGGCGGCATCGACCCCGAAAAAATCGTCGCCTACAAGCTCGAGACCGGCAAGGTCGCCGGCTTTCCGGGCACCGAGCCGATCACCAACGAAGCCCTGCTCGAACTCGACGTCGACATCCTCTACCCCTCGGCCCTCGAAGGGGTCATCACCGGCAAGAACGCCAAGAACATCAAATGCAAAATCAGTTGCGAGCTCGCCAACGGCCCCACCACGCCCGAGGCCGACGAGATTCTCTTCCAGAAAGGCGTCACCGTCCTTCCCGACTTCCTTGCGAACGGCGGCGGCGTGACGGTCAGCTACTTCGAGCAGGTCCAGAACACCTACAACTATTACTGGTCGCGCGAAGACGTGAATCAGCAGCTCGATCGCAAGATGACCGACGCCTTCCACGCCGTCTACAAGACGCAGCAACAGGCCAAGGTCCACATGCGGCTCGCCGCTTACATGGTCGCCGTCACGCGCGTCGCCGAGGCCTGCAAGCTTCGCGGCTGGGTGTAACTTCCCCGCAAAGTACGAAGAAACACAAAGGGCCGAACCTGCCGGGTTCGGCCCTTCTTCTATTATGAAGCGTAATTTCGATGGCTACGACGCGGCGACCAGCGATCCCGCCGCCGCCGGCGTCGGCTTGATCGTTAATTGCACCAGCGCCGGGCCGCCCGTCGACCCCGGCAGATCGTGACACCCCTTCTCACCGCTCAAGCTGCGCAACGGAATCTGGCTCGCCGGCAATGCCGTCCGCCGCGTGATCTTGCCATACTTCAGCCGCAAGCCCCAGCCCAGCGTCCGCCGAATCGTCTGCACCACGCCCCAGTTGCCCAGCAGCTGCACAAAAATATCCGTGTGGAACAGCCGGTCGCGCGGGATGAATGTGTTCTTCAATAGCCGCAGCGGATTATAGAAATACACGTATGCCGCCATGATGTTGAACTGCTTCCGCCACGGCTCATCCACGTTCGTCGCCACGACGTAGTTCGCGTCCATCATGTGCTGCTCGACGCGCCGCCCGCCCGCCGACTCGATCACCATTCCCGTATTGAACGGCTCCTCGTACAGCTTCGAGCCCGTCGCCGGCGTCATCATCAATACCTGCACGCTCGGCGCTCCCCACTTCCTCAGCAGTTTCACCTGGTTGATCAGCCCGTACGCCTTGCCCCGCGTGTACAACGGCTGCGTATCGTGGTGCATCATCATCGGCATGGGCGCGATGCCGTTCTTCCGCAGAAGCTCGAACGCCTCCTGCGTCTTGCCGACGTTCTGCCCCTTCTTCACGAACGTCGCCGTGATGTCCTCGACGCCCAGCCACAGCATCTGCACGCCGGCCGCCCGGACATACTTCAGGTCGCTTCGCATCGCGATCGTATCGTGTACCGTCACCTCGGTGCCCCACCGCACCTTCTGATGCATGTGCTTCCGGCCGATCCGCGTCCGCGCCATCGTGTCGATGATGTCGCGAGTCCGCGCATGGTCGTTGAAGAAATTGTCATCCGCTCCGAAGAAATACTTGATCCCAAGCTCAGTCCGCAACCGCACGAATTCATCGACAATGCGATCCGGGCTCTTCAACCGGTGCTGCCGCTGGTTGTAAGCGGGGATCGGGCAGTATGGGCACGCAAACTTGCACCCGAACGTCAGCACCAGCGACGCAATCGGCGACCGGAACCGCACCCACCGCGGATGCATCGCCTTCGGATTTAGTCCGCTTCGCCAACGACTCGGACTCTCCAGCAACTGGTACCCGAGAATCGGATGCGGCAGCTCGTCGAGGTCACTCAGCAATCGCTGAATCCCCGTATCGACCATCTCTTCCGCCACGCCGTCCCGCGTACCGCGCGGGTAAACCAGCCCCGGAATCGAATCCAGCAGCCCGCTGTTCCGCGCCCGCACGAACGCCGACCGCATCGACTCCCCGTTCGAGCGGCACGACAGCAATACCTCCAGCAAGCTCAGCAGGACGAACTCCTCGCCCGTCACTGCCACATCCGCCCCCCACGGATTCGCCGGATCGCTGCTGAACACGTCCCACGGCTCGTAGATCGTCTTCGGCCCGCCCGCAATGATCAGCGGCCGCCGATCCGCGGGTATCCGGCACGCATCCTGAATCATCTCGCGGCACCGCTGCGAGTGAATCTGCATGCTCGACACCATGAAGATGTCCGGCACGCCCCCATCCAGCTTCATCTCCGACGGCTTGAACCCCGGGTTCCATTGCTGGAGCACGATCCGCGTCTTCGGAAACCCCGACGCAACCAGCGCCGCCCCGATCGCCCGCACCCCGGCCGGTGCCATCCGTTTGTCCGCATAGATAAACGGTAGCATCCGGGTCCGCAGATCAAACGCGTATGCCACGACGGTCTTAAGGTCGTGCTGAGGCGCGACTTGGCGCAGCCGCGCAATCAGCGCAGTCAGTTCGCCATGCCGTAATAGCTCATCGCCTCGCGTTCGCCGCGGTAATTCCATCTCCGACTCCGTTCCTTCGGGCGCCGCCCCGACCGCGCAACAAGTGCCGAATAATAACGGCTGTCAAGCCCTTTGGCGAGAAGTGAATCGAACGCCCCGCTCGAGCGCACCGCGCCCCGAGCTCCCGGAGTCTTCGTGCTGCAAAGCCTTTACGTCGTCGTACTTCGTCCCTGCCACGGCCCAAAATCCCGCGCGTCGAACCGCGACACGGCGCCCGCGTGCTCCCCGCCAGCCCCGCCACCCGTTGAGTGGTCGATTCGCTCTGTGGTACGATTTCACCGTCTCAGGAGGAATCCTCGAATGTTTCGTTTGCTCGACTGCAAGCGCCCCCTGCTGCTCGCCGGCCTCACCCTCATTGCCGGAACCGCCTGCTCCATCGGCTCCCTCGGCAGCATCTACAGCCAGTTCAGCTTCATCTCGCTCTTCCCCGGCCAGCAGGGCCCGCCCGGCCCTGACGGCGCACAAGGCCCGCCCGGCCCCCAGGGCCCCGCCGGCGCCGGCAGCCAATCCCTCGTCTACGGCGACGGCTCTGCCGGTGCCAGGGTCATCGATACCTCCGGACTTCACTTCACCGACACCAACCTCCAGTACACCGATTTCACGATTGTGCCCGGCATCAGCGTCTTCTTCCCCAGCGGCGTCATCATCCGCTGCACAGGCACCTTCACAAACAACGGGTCCATCTTCGTCGAGCAAGGTGCCGAGGGCGTGCAGCGCGATACCTTCGGAGGTGCCGACGTCGTCACACCCGCGCCTGAAGCCGGTGTCTCGCGTCTCGGTTCGACGTTCGGCGAACTCGGTGACAACTCCGCCGACCGACTCGGCGGCCACGCCGGCGTCGGCCTCGGTACCGACGCTTCGAGATATGTCCTTTCTCCCGGAGTGAAGGCCGGCGGAGCTGGCACCGGAACCTTCGGTGCTCCCGGCGGTGACGGAGGAGGTTCGTTTACGGTCCTTGCTAAAACCGCCATCGTCAACGCAGCAGGCGCCGAAATCGACGCACGCGGCGGCGCCAATCTCGCTTCCGGATGTGCCGGCGGAGGTGGCGGGATCATCATCCTCGCCTCACCCGGCTCGGTCACGAACAACGGATCGATCGATTGCCGCGGCGGCCCCGGCGCCCCCAGCGGATCAAGCATCGCGGCTGGAGGCGGAGGTGGTGGTGGCATTGTGCACATCCTCAGCCCCTCAATTCCCGGCAACGGGCCCATCAATGTCACGGGCGGAGTCGGCGGCCAGGCGAGCGGCACGATCATGGCCGCACTTCGCTCCGGCGGCGGCGGAGGCGGCGCTTGCGCGGGCAATGGCGGCTCCGGCGGCGACGTCTCGACCACCGGCGTCCCCGGCGACGGATTCAGTGGCAGCAATGGCGAAAAGTTCTTCGACTTCCTCGACCCCACCGCGCTATTCTGATAGCGCTTGCTCGCAGCTGAGAACAGTCTGGCCTTCACCCCCATCGCGCGCCCGCGCCGCCGTACCTGCGCGCTCTCAATCGCGCTCGTTATCGCACTCACCGGCTGCGCCCAACCCAAAGCCATCACCAGCACCGACCACTACCACGTCGTCCTCTGCCCCGGCATTGCCGGCCACGACCCGCTCTGCCATCGCCTCACCCGACAGATCGACGATCTCCCCAACGCCTCTGCCCAGCTCTGGGATTGGACCGTCGTCGAGTGGACCGGCGACCCGACCGGCCTTCGCAACCTCACCGACTACGACCGCAACCAGCGCCGCGCTGCCCTCCTCGCAAACCAGATCACCACCTGGCGATCCACCCATCCCGCCGACCACCTCTCGCTCCTCGGCGTCTCCGGCGGCGCGGGCATCGTCCTCTTCGCCGCCGCCAGGCTTCCGGATGACTTCTCACTCGACCGAATCGTCCTCATCTCCGGCGCACTCTCCCCCGACTTCGACCTCGCCCCCGCCTCCCGCCGCGCCAATCGCGGCATCTTCAACTACTACAGCAAAGGCGACTCACTCGTCCTGAACGACGGCACGCGCATCCACGGCACCACCGACCGCAAACACGTCGCCTCCTGCGGCTACTGCGGCTTCAACAAACCCACCAGCCCGGCCGTCGCCGGCAACCTCTACCAGCTCGAATGGCACGAAGAGTTTGAATCCCTCGGCAACGACGCCGGCCACCTCGGCGGCCTCGCCGCTCCCTTCGACGAAAAGCTGATCCTCCCCCTCTTCACCAGCTCACCGCCCCCGTCCGACTGGCAATCGCCCCGATAGCCTCGCCGACGACGCCGCACCCGATGCGCACCCCGTTATCATCCCCGAACGGAGGAGTCCCAATGACCGCCGAACAAACAAACACCGCACGCCAGTGCGCCGAACTTTCCGGCTCAGGCAAGATTTACTTCGGCGAGGTCATCACCCGCCTGACAGCCGCCGGCATCGAGCGCTACCACGCCGACTACTCCCGCATGGAAACCACCT
>CAZONT010000196.1:0-5058 GCA_964581285.1 uncultured Planctomycetaceae bacterium
GCGCGTTCCTGGCGGGTCGCGGATTCGTGACGCCGCAGGACGTGAAGGACATCGCACCGGCGATCTTCAGGCATCGCGTGATCGTGAGCTACGAGGCCGAGGCGGAAGAGAAGACGAGCGACGTCATCATCAAGGACGTCCTGGATCATGTTCCGGTCCCGTGAGGCAACTCCGACGCGGCGGTCGATTGAGTTGAACTGGGAGCTTGTAGAAAGACATGACACCAAAAGAACTATTGAAGAAAGTGCGGCGGATCCACATTCGTACGCTGCACATCGCGAACGACGTGTTCGCCGGACAATACCACTCCGCGTTCAAGGGACGCGGGATGGAGTTCGAGGAGGTCCGCGAGTACGAGCCGGGCGACGATGTGCGGACGATTGACTGGAACGTGACCGCCCGCGCCGGCAAGCCGTTTGTGAAGCGTTTCCGCGAGGAGCGCGAGCTGACGGTCATGCTGGTCGTCGACATCAGCAAGTCGCAGGGCTTCGGCACGGACTCGCAGCTCAAGCGGGACCTCGTGGCCGAGGTGTGTGCGACGCTGGCGTTCTCGGCGATCCAGAACAACGACAAGATCGGGCTGATTGCCTTCTCGGATCGGATCGAACGCTACGTGCCACCGAAGAAGGGCACGTCGCACGTGCTGCGAGTCGTGCGCGAATTGCTGGCGCAGGAAGCAAAGGGCAAGGGCACGGATGTCGCGGCAGCGCTCGACTACCTCAACCATGTCGTGACACGCAAGGCCGTCGTATTCGTGGTGAGCGATTTCCAGGCCAGCGGCTACGAGCGGGCGCTGCGGATCGCGCGGCGGCGACACGATGTCATTCCCATCACGACGACCGACCGGCGTGAGGTCGAACTTCCCAACGTGCGGTACATTGATCTGGTCGACGGCGAAACCGGCGAACTGATCACGGTCGACACGTCGAGCAAGTCGTTTCGCGAGGAGTATCGCCAGCGGGCCCAGAACGCGATGGAGACGCGGAAGCGCGACTTCCGGCGGATGAAGATCGACTCGATCGATCTGTTCACCGGCCATTCGTTCGTCGAGCCGCTACAGCGATTCTTCCATGTCCGCGAAACGCGAATGTGACCGGAGCCCCGCACCCATGGAAATGCCCAAGCTTGAATTGCCTCAGCGCGTCGCCGTGAAGCGGTCGGCCTTCGACCAGGCGACAATCACCATCCTGCTGATCTGCCTCGTCGGATTCGGCGGGCTGATCTGGTTTCAGCTTCGGGGGCCGGCGATCGGCCGGTCGAATGCAGCCGGCGGCAACCTGAACGCCGAGCAGCTGGAGCAACTGGCTCTGCGGCTGGAGGACAAGAATCTCGCGGCGGCGGCGGCCGAGGCGTGGAGCGACTATCTCGCGGCGGCGGCGCTGCCGGCGGAGCGCGAGGCGAAGATCCGGGCCAAGATGGGCCGCCTGCAGCAGAGCGCGGGGCAGTACGAGGCGGCTGTCGCGAATTACTACAAGGCCGAGACGCTGGCGGGGGCGAACAAGAATGCGATCGGCGAAGACGTATCGATTCGCGTTCGCGACTGTTTTCGCGAGATGGGGCGATATGGCGAACTAGCCCGCGAGGTCGAGGAGCGGACGTCGATCAATGCGAAGGCGGGCGATTTGGCGGGTCGGCAGATCGTGGCGGAAATAGGCAGCGAGAAGATCACGGCATCGGACCTGGATCGGATGATGCAGGACGAGCTGGAGTCGATGATGCGGAACTCGCCGGGGATGTCGGCGTCGCAGATGGATGCGATGCGGCAGGAGGCGCACCAGCAATTCAGCAAGCCGGAGGCGCGGGCGCAGATGCTGCAGCAGTTTGTGCTGCATCGTGTGCTGGCGCGCGAGGCCCGCGAGCGAAAGCTTGACCAGAGTCCGGCGTACAAGGCGCGGCTGGTCGACCAGGCGGACGATCTGCTATCGGCCCAACTGATGATGAGCATTTCGCAGGAGCGGGCGACGGTCACGCCGGAAGATGTGCAGCGGTTTTACGAGGCGAACAAGAAACGCTACGAGACCGCGAGCTACGGGACGCTGCTGCAAATCGTGTGCAAGACCAGGGAAGACGCAGAAAAGGTAATCGAGCTGCTCGATAGCGGGGCGAAGTTCAAAGAACTCGCGAAGGAACGATCGGTGGATGAGGCGACGAAGCACGACGGCGGACAATTGCCGGAAGCGATTCGATCGACCGGCGACACGGTTCCCGGCGCGGGCGATAACAAGGAACTCCACGCGAAACTCTGGAAGTTGAAGCCCGGCGAATATACGAAGGAATCGTGTCAGGTGAGAGATCAGTGGCACGTCTACCTGATGTGGGGGATTAAGCACGGCCAGACGCCGCCGCTCGAACAAATACGCGACCGCGTCGAGACCGATTGCCGGCAGGCGCGGGGCAAGGAAGTGATGCAGCTGTTTGTCGATGAGATGCTCCGCAAGTACGACGTGAAGATTCATGGCGGGGCCATGGCGGCGACGTCGCAACCGACGAATTCGAAGGGATCATGAAAACGCGAACGTACCTGGGACTGATTTGTGCGGCACTGGCCGTCGCAGCGCTGAACGGCTGCAAGGGCAAGACGGCGCCGAGCGGGCCGGCGAGCACGCAGCCGGCGGCGAAGCCGGTCATGCAGACGGCCGAGCGCGGGCCGGTGAAGGTGACCGTGCGGCTGGATAAGGACCGCGCGAGCATTGCCGAGCCGGTGGAGTTGTCGATCGAGGCGAAGGCCGAGCCGGGGGTCGAGGTGCGGATGCCGAACTTCGGCGAGCCGGCCCAGGGGCTTTCGATCCGGGACTTCCGCGATCAGTCGCCGAAGAGCGATGCGCCGGAGCGCGTGTGGAAGCGGACGTATCGGCTGGAAAGCTTCGTCTCGGGCGATGTCGAGTTGCCGCCGGTGAAAGTGGAGTTCACCGACAGCCGCAAGCAGGCGGCGACGACGACGCAGGCGGCGATCGAATCGTCCGTGCAGGTCGAGCCGCTGAAGCTGACGGTGACGTCGCTGCTGTCGGGCCAGTTCGATCCGCAGAAGTTCAATGACATCAAGGCGGCGGTGGCGCTGCCGCGGCCGCGGTCGCTGCGAATTTTGATGTGGGGCGGCATCGCGGTGGCGGTGCTCGTGGCGGCCGGGGCGCTCGTATGGTACCTGCGGCGACGAAGTGAATTGAAGCGACAAGTCCAGATGCCGCCGCACCAGTGGGCGATGATGGAACTGGAGCGGCTGCTGGCGGAGGACCTGGTCGGCAAGGGCATGGTGGTGGAGTTCTACTACCGGCTGAACGGGCTGCTGCGGCGGTACATCGAGCTGCGGTTCGGTTTGAACGCGGCCGAGCAGACGAGCGAGGAGTTCCTGCGCGAACTGCGCGGCGATGCGCGGCTGCCGGTGGAGTACAAGCCGGCGCTGCAGCAGTTCATTACTGCGTGCGATCCGGTGAAGTACGCACGCTACCAGCCGCAGCGCGATGAGATCGAGCAGGTCTTCAACGCGGCCCGCGACTTCATCCTCGGGACGGCGGAACGGGAGCGCGAGGTCGAGATCGAAGAGACACAGGCGGTGGCGGCATGACAACGCTTCATTCACCCTGGTTCCTCCTGCTGTTCCTGCTATTGCCGCTGGTGTGGTGGACGTGGTGGGATCGGCGACGCCGTGCGGCGGTGGTGTTCTCCGACATTTCGCGGCTGAAGGCGGCCTCGCCGGGGTGGCGGGTGCACGCCCGGCTGCTGTTGCCGGTGCTGCGGACGGTGGCGGCTGTCTCGCTGATCATCGCGCTGGCCCGGCCTCAGCAGGGCAACGAGCACACGCGGATTTTCAGCGAGGGCATCGCGATCGAGATGGTCTGCGACGTGTCGGGCAGCATGAACGCGATGGATTTCGAGCTGGATGGCCGGCAGGCGACGCGGGTCGATGTCGTGAAAAAGGAGATGAGCGACTTCGTGAAGGGCGAGGGTCGCGGGCTGGCCGGGCGGGCGAACGACCTGATCGGGCTGATCACCTTCGCGCGGTACGCGGACAGCGTGTGCCCACTGACGCTCGACCATGCGAACCTGCAGAATATTCTGAAGAGCATCCGGGCGAAGAACGACATCAAGGACCAGAAGGCGCTGCGCGACATCCAGCTTGAGTTTCGCCGGCAGCAGATCGCCGGGGCGTCGGAGTCGGAGCTGCGCGAGTTGCAGCGACGGTATCAGCTCCTCGCCGAGGAGGACGGAACGGCCATCGGCGATGCGATCGGGCTGGGGCTGGAGCGGCTCGACCAGGCGACGAAGGGCAATGCGACATCGGGGAAGAATGCGATCAAGAGCCGCGTAATGATCCTGGTGACGGACGGCAAGCAGACGGTGCCGGACTCGATCGATCCGGTCGAGGCGGCGGCGCTGGCGAAGCCGCTGGGGATCAAGATCTACACGATCCTGGTCGGCCGCGAGAACAACGTGCCGGTCGCGCGGCTGAACCCGATCACGGGCGAGACGGAATACATCGCAGCCAACTTCGAAATTGATGAGGACGTGCTGAAGGACGTGGCGAAGGAGACGGGCGGCAAGTTTTTCCGCGCGACGGACACCGAATCGCTCCGCGACATCTATGGCGAGATCGACAAGATGGAGCGGACGAAGACGGATGAGAAGCGGTACATGCAGTACACCGAGAAAAGCGGCGGCTGGCTGTGGGCGGCGTTCGCCTGCGTCGCGGCGGAGCTTTGCCTGGCCAGCACGTTCCTGAGGAAGATTCCGTAAGCGAATTGCCATGAGTGACCTGAGATTCGACCACATTCCGTATCTGCATCTGCTGTGGCTCGTGCCCGTGCTGGCCTGCATCGTTGCGTTCGGCTTTGCGATGAAGGACCGGGCGATGCGGCAGTTCGCGTCGGCCAACCTGCTGGGCACGCTGGTGCCGGGCATCAGCCGCAAGCGGCAGATCGTGCGAGCGGGGCTGGTGCTGGCGGCGACCGCGCTGATGATCATTGCACTGGTCGGGCCGCGCTGGGGCACGTACTGGGAGGACGTTCAGCAGAAGGGTCTCGACATGATGATCTGCCTCGACGTCTCCAAGTCGATGCTGGC
>CAZONT010000197.1:0-5046 GCA_964581285.1 uncultured Planctomycetaceae bacterium
GGGCATCGTCTGCTAACTCCTCAAACAAGCCGGACAAACGGTTTCGTCCGGGGTTCCATTCACGGTGCGACCGCGGTAGTCGCGGCCGACAAGAGGGCTTTTCCGCCCAGCAGCCCGAACAACTCACGGGCCTGCCGGATCAGCGATTGATCAAGTTCGGCCAGTGCCGGATCGCGGTCGGCCAGGTTTCGGTGCCGCAGGCGAAGCTGGGCTTTGACCATCTCGCGATCGCCGCAGATGCCGACGCCGCGAAGTTCACTTGAGTGCGGCTCGATCTTGACCGCGTCGATTCGAAGCTCCAACACTCGACCGGGCGACACGAAACTCTTGTAGGTGACGTTCTTGGCCTCTTCGAGCGTCACAAGACTCGCTGAAAAATCGGTCGAGGCCCGCACCAGCCAGGCCGCCGACTGCACCATTGCCTCCAGCATCAGAACGCCCGGCATAACCGGAAACGTCGGAAAGTGGTCTGCCAAATACTCCTCGGCCAGCGAGAGTGCCTTTCGCGTTACGATCGAACGCTCGGGCTCCAGAGCGATGATGCGGTCAAGCAATACAAACTTCATGGGCGTCGGTTCCGACCGCGCCGCCGACTGGACGCGCTGATCGTCCTGATAACAAGGCGGGCAGTTTAGTGCAGGCGCGTCAGAGCCGCAAGTGCGATGCCGGTCGAGCGTTGTCCCGGCCGTAAGCTCACATGATCGCACGAGTTGTGCGTCGGGTCAGGCCGGATCAAGCGAACTCTTGCCGCCGTACTTGGCCTTGATGACTCGGGGCGGACCGACGTCGCGAATGGTCATGATGAACAGATCTTCATAGCGGATCGGCGCGTTGCCGGTGCCGCCGAGACGGGCGAAAATCTCCTGATTGATGCCCGGTTCGTTGGGAAACTGCGACGATCCGATATTCCCCACCCACAGGACAACGCCGCCGGCGTGCTGCGAAAGCCACTTCTGGACCAGTTCGTCGGCTGTTGCGGCAGTGTGCTCGTACTTGCTTTCCGAGACGAGATGAAGCTCGAGGCCGAACTTGTCGGCCAGGGGCTGGGCTGTCGTGCGATTTCGGATGAGGTCGGTGCAGTAGATTTCGGTGATGCCGGCGTCCGACAGCGCGGCAAGTAGGGCCTGGGCACGGACCTGCCCCTCGGCATTGAGCGGCGGGTCGGCGCCCGGGTCGCGCTCGGCGTGTCGAACGAGAATGACCGTCGTCTTCGTCCCGAACGGAGACTGGGCCGGCAGGAGACTGCAGCCGGACGTCAGCATGGTCGCGGCGGCAACGACCGCGACCGCGGCGAGCGCTGTCTTTAACAGTGGTGATTTCATTGCTTTTCTCCGACACCGGTTGAAAGCATATACGAACCCTGTTGAACCATCGAACGGCGCGGTGTGATGCCTTTCCTCCCATTTGTTCTGCGCGCATTCGCCTCCTTGTCCTCGTCGGTCTTCAAGTACATAATGCCGCTCGTCTGGCACAACCTTCGCTTCCCTCGCTTGCTTCGATAGGGTTTCTAAATGTTCCGCTTCGCTCTTGCGCTTTCAATCGCGGCATTGGCCGTCCTCACTTCCTGCCTCGCCTTCCCGCCGCCCGGCGGCGGTGAAGGCGCCGTGCCCACCTGGAATGCCACCACCTTCCCCTGGCCCATGTTCGGCCAGAACATCCGCCGCACGAGCCAGTCCCAGTTCAATGGCCCCACGAGCGCCAACCCCGCCAGCTCAAAAAACTGGTCCTACACCGCCGTCGGCGGCGCGGCCATCAACATGCAGCCCGTCATCGATGCCAACGGCGCCTATTTCGGCACCTGGGGCGTCCTCCGTAAAGATGTCACCAAGACTCCCGACCAATGGGACAAGTCGGACGGCCGCGTCTACGGCCTCAAGCTCGCCGCCCAGGGTTCGCCCGCCGCCCAGCAGCTCTTCGCCCCGCTCCTCCCGGCCGCGACGCCGGTCGGTTACCTCTTCCCCGGCCGCGCCAAGCTCGGCCGCGATCAGTTCTGGTGCGGTGCGAACAACGCCTATCTCGTTTCGTTTTACAACGGCACCGTCGAAGGAACGCCCTGCCTCGACCCCGACGACGGCACCATCTACGTCGGCCGCGGCGACGGCCGCCTCTACGCCATCAACCCCCAGACTGGCGTCGTGAAGTGGTCCTTCGCCACTTTCAATCCCACACTGCCCGCCGACCCCGACGGCGGCGGCGAGATCATCGGCGGACCCGTCATGGGCCGAAACAAGATCCTCTACTTCGCCACCGCCGCAGCCCCATGGCCCGGAAGCCAGCCCGACAACCCCTGCTATGAAACCAACGCCGTCTACGCCGTCGACACCGCCGGCAAACTAGTCTGGCGCTACCCCTCAGCCCAGGCCAGTCTCTCGAACTGGATTCTCACGCCACCGGCTCTCTCGAACGACGCCCGCACGCTCTACGTCGGAACGTTCGGCATCGACCTCACGACCCCCGGCGCGCTGCTCGCCTTCGATCTCACGCAGCCCGCCAACGCAACCGACGCCAATCGCGTCAAGTGGGGCCTCGATCTCCGCAACCCCGACCGTATCGGCCGCCCCTTCGTCTATGCCCGCGCCCTTGCCGTCGGCGCTGACGATCGCATCTACTGCGCAGGCCTCGAACCGCACTTTCTCGGCAGCTCCCCCGCGGTCTTCGCCGTCCTCGATCGCGACAACCAGGGCGAGTTCGTCTGGATCAGCCCCTTCACCGAGCCGCAGGGCTACCCCTCCAGCAGCGGACAATTCGCCGCCGGTATTGCCCTGAAAGAAGGCAGCGCGTCCGTCCAGACCCTCTTCGTCACAACGAGTCACGTTCGCGGCCTCATCAACGGCCTCGGCGGCGCGCTCTTCGCGATTCGCCCCAGCGACGGCGCGGTACTCCACGCCTTCGACCCGGCCACGCTCCCCAATCCCGGCGTCGGCGGAATGACAGCCCCCACGATCGACGTGGCCGGCCGCGTCTACGCCGGCATCCGCGGCAAACACCCTGCCGGCAACGACCCCGCCGTCAACGGCCACATGTACGGCCTCTTCTACAACACCATCGGATTCTCGCTTATCTGGGACTACGAAGTCGACGGCCTGCTGGACTGGGCTGCCCCCGCCATCGGCCCCAACGGCGGTTTGTATTTCGGATCCACCGACCGCTTCACCCCCGGCCAGGAAATCGAATGGTTCGGGCCCAACGACGTGCCGCCCAACCGATCCCCGAAGTTCTATGCCGTTTTTGAATAGGGGAGTGTTCAGTCAGGATAGGTCCGATCGCGTACGATCTTCCAACCATCCTTCATGCGAACCATGTCGAGGACGAAGAAGCCGGTGAGCCGTTCTGTCCCGCGCTCGACTTCATATCGCCCTGTGACGAGTGCTGTGTCGCGTGCGACCATCTTCACGTCAATATTGCGAAACACCAGCGACCCCATCGCCGCCTTGTCCGCATACCGCTTTCGAAACCGATCATGCACCGTCTGCCATCCACGCGAGATTGACGGCTGCGTCGTCGTCGGCGCATCGACCGCCCGCGGAAACGCGACGAAGGTCAAGTCATCATTCTTCCAGTACCCCGCCATGAACCCATCCAGATCGCCACGGCTCCATGCCCACGCCTGCGCGTCGAGCGACATGCGAACCTGTGCCGCCGGATCGACGACGCTGCATCCGGCCAACAATACGAAAAGTGTGAACACCACTCGCCGCATAGGCATGTCTCACCCCCGCGGTTCAATCCGCTCCATCCCGCCCATGTACCCCCGCAGCGCCTTCGGAACCGTCACGCTCCCATCTGCGTTCTGATTCAACTCCAGGATCGGGATCAGAATCCGCGGGCTTGCGATCACCGTGTTGTTCAACGTGTGGCACACGTGGATCTTCTTTGCCCCGTCGCGATACTTCAGGTTCAGCCGCCGTGCCTGAAACTCTCCAAACCGGCTGGCCGAGTGCGTCTCGCCGTAGCCGTTGCGCGACGGCATCCACGTCTCAATGTCATACATTTCGACCTTGCCCTGCCCCATGTCGCCGGTGCAGACGGCCATCACGCGATACGGTAACTCGAGCGCTTTCAGCACCGCCTCCGCGTTCGCGATGATTTCGTGATGATACCGTTCGCTCTCCGCCTCTTCCGCCCGGCAGATCACAACCTGCTCAACTTTGTCAAAAAAATGAATGCGGTAGATGCCCGCCGTATCCTTCCCAGCCGCCCCCGCCTCGCGCCGAAAGCACGTCGAAACCGCCGCATACTTCCGCGGTAGCTCCCCCTCATCGAGAATCTCATCCATGTGGAAAGCCGTCAGCGGCACCTCGGCTGTCCCGACCAGCGACTTCTCATCCCGCTCGCACCGGTACGCCTGCTCCTCCCCGCCCGGGTAGTACCCCGTTCCGCGCATCATCTCGTCCTTCACGAGAATCGGCACGTTGAACAGCTCAAACCCGCGCGAAGTGATCGTGTCGACTGCCAGCCGCAACACCGCGTAGTGCAGCATCGCCCCGGCCCCGCGCAAGACGTAATTCCGCGTCCCGGCCAGCTTCACCCCGCGCGGCACATCGAGAATCCCCAGCGCCTCGCCCAGCTGGACATGATCCTTCACCGCAAACTCAAACTTCCGCGGCTCACCGACTCGCCGCACCTCCACGTTCCCGTTCGCGTCATCCCCCACCGGCGTCTTCGCGGAAGGCACCTGCGGCACCGTGAGCATCAGCCGGTCAAACTCCTCCTGCACGAGCTTCTGCTCCGCCTCGATCTCCTTCACCCGCCCTTTGATCTCGGTCAGCCGCCGCTGCGTCTTCTCCGCTTCCGCCTTGATCGCCGCCTCGCTCATCCCCTTCGCCAGCGCCTCGGCATACCACTTGCTCTTCGGATTACGGTAGAGCGCGACATTCGACCCAAGGTCGTTGCTTTCGCCTCGCAGCCGGTCAAATTCCGTCTGCAGCTCCTTACGCCGCTGATTCACCGCCAGCAGCCGGTCCAGGTCGCAAGCCGATCGCTTCGTCCGAATCGCCCGGCGGACATCCTCCGCGTGTTCGCTGATGAACTTAATATCCAGCATAT
>CAZONT010000198.1:0-5032 GCA_964581285.1 uncultured Planctomycetaceae bacterium
CCAGCTCACCTCCTCCCACCTCCAGCAAATGCGGGCCGAAGAAATCGCCCAGCGCGTAGCGGCCCGCGCCCCGGTAGCGACCCCCGCCCCCGTAGCGGCCGGCGCCCCCGTAGCGGCCGGCGTCCCCGCCGGCCGACTTCAACCAGCAGCGCCCACATCTCCACTTCCCCCCTTGGCAAGGGGGGACTCAGGGGGGTCCTCCCCCGTCGACCCGCTCCAACCAACCATGCCAAACCTTGCGAGTGCCCCCGCCCCCGTAGCGGCCACCGTCCCCGCCGGCCGTAGCTCACCAGACGATCAGCGCACGCGAGCCCCTTCCCAGGCACCCGCCGCCCCCGTGCCGGCCACCACCTCCGCCGGCCGACTCCAACCAGCGAAACCCTCTTCACCGCCAACGCCCGCCCTGGCTGCCCCATTTCCCCCCTTGGCAAGGGGGGACCAAGGGGGGTTTGAAAAAGCCACAAAGGAACCAGCACCAGCGACTCGCCCGACGGACAATGCCCCCCAACCACCAGAGGGGTGCCCCGTCCCCTCCGCGGATGCCGTACCGACGCGCACCCGAGTAGACGCGCCCGATGTGCTTCCCACACCCCGACCCACTCACAAAATCTTCGGCGGCGGCCCCTGGAAACCCAGAGTCGACCCCGCCCTCGAAGACGCCGAAGACGAAGCCAACCGAAAAGCCGGCCGCCCCGTCCCCTTCGACTTCGACACATAGCGGCCGCGCGATCGCCCGAGCTACACTGCACAAGCTGCGCGCCGGGCCGGCGCGCAGCGACAGGACTTGCCGATGGGCGTTCGACACTTCCAATTGCACACGCGCCACTTCATCCGCGCCAGCCAGCGCTGCAACCACGGCTGCGCCGAGCGGATTCTTCGCAAGTGGCCCGCGATCATCAACGATCGCGATTGTGGGGAGGAGACGGCGCTGCATTGGCTGGCGATAGAAGACGAGCTGGAAGGCGTCAAACTGCTTGTTGCGGCGGGAGCCGATGTGAACAGTGTTGACGATTTTGGCCACTCGGTCGTAATGGACACCGCGAGTCTCGGGCTACTCGACCTGACGCGTTACCTGATCGAACACGGTGCCAACATTCACTACCAGACTCCCGAGTTCCTCGATTCGCCGATGCTCGCTGCCGCGCGACACGCGCCAGACCCCGCCGTAATCGATCTGCTCATTTCGTACGGCGCCGACCTGCACCGTCGCAACCATCTCGATGGGACCCCGCTCCATGAGGCAGTTGGGCTGAGTAACTATGGAGCAGTAAGGCTCTTGGTTGCGCGCGGTGCGAACGTGAACGCTCGAGATGGCTTCGAGCGTACGCCCCTGGAAGAGCTTCCCGTTGACGCCCCCGACGACGTACGCAAATTGCTCGCCGGCGACGACAAGGAGAATTGAAACCCCCAAAAACGTCGCCGCTGCCAACCTTTGCAAATGCTTGACGCGATACGCCTTATCCATCGGCGAAGGCAGCAAGCACAAAGATTTGCCCGTCGCAATGGCACGGAGCCCTAGGCGCACCCGGGGGGTATTCCGTTATCATCTGAACAAGCGATCCAGCGGGGCGTTCGGGCTGGCCGCGAGATTCACATCGGAAGGAAAGGAAGATCCATGAAGATCGGTATCCGGGGCGGGGTGATTGTTGTACTTGCGCTGAGCGTCCCGACGCTGGCGCAGAATACCGGCGTGCGTCTCACCGATGGCCCGGCCATCCTCGACTACGCCTTCGCCGGCACGGGCAATCTACCGACCGTGCCGCAAGGCAGCTCCGGCAACGTTTCGATGAACTTCCAGCTCGGCGGCATCCCGGGCGATGCGGCCGAACAGCAGGTCTTCAGCGGCAACTGGTTCTACCGCGTCGGCGGTGCAAACCCGGACACGCGCGAACGCCATCCCGCCAATGCGGCGACCAAGACGGTGACCGGCACCAACGCCGTTGAGTGGATGTTCCCGCAGGTCTTTACGACACCGGCCGGCGGCGGCAATCCGACCGCGATTCCAGGCGTCAGCGCCCGCATGGCATTCGACGTTCACTCGACCGGACCCGACAGCGCCTACTTCATGACCTATTTCTGCGTCGACAATTTCGGATCGGAGACTTTTCCAATCGACGTGTTCTTCGCCCTTGACATGGATCTGGCCGCGACGACGTTCGGCGACGTCTATGGACCGCTCGTAATCGGATCGCCCGGCCGGACGTGGAATATCACTGATGGACCCTTCTGGAACGGAATCATCTCCGCGCCGGGCGCGACGCGCGCCGCTGCAGGCCCTCAGGCCTCGATCATGGGGGCCATGACGAACGCGACTCCCAATAACTTCTTTGACACTCCGGCGTTGGGACTCGGCGGCGGCACCGACAACGCCGCGGTCGTGGAGTTCAACCTGATCAGCATCCCGGGGCCGAGCGTCTGCTCAGGACTGCCGGTGCGCGTGGATGTCAGTCGGACCCCGGAGCCCGCGTCGCTGGCTCTGCTGGCGGCCGGAGTTTCGATGTTACTGAAGCGGCGAGGTCGCTGACCGATCGCGGAAATCGATTGGCCCTTGGTTTTGTGGATGGGTACGGGCGGCCACCACGCGACCGGTCGATGCGTTGGTGGCACAACGGACGGAAAGGTTGAATTATGATGAAGCGAAGTATTGCGAGCGGGGCGGTGGTTCTATTCGCGCTGAGCGTTCAAGCCTTTGCGCAGCCGAATACGGGAGTAGGCCTGACGTCTGGTCCGGCCATCCTCGACTACGCGCCCCTTTTGGGGCAGATGCCGACCGTGTCGACCGGGGTGTCCGGCAACGTCCCGATGAACTTCCAGCTCGGCGGCATCCCCGGCGATCCGGCCGAACAGCAGGTATTCAGCGGCAACTGGTTCTATCGCGTCGGCGGCGCAGACCCCGACACGCGCGAGCGCCACTTCGCCAACGCCGGCACAAAGACCCAGA
The DNA here is from genome assembly GCA_964581285.1 of uncultured Planctomycetaceae bacterium. Taxonomy (GTDB): domain Bacteria; phylum Planctomycetota; class Phycisphaerae; order UBA1845; family UTPLA1; genus SpSt-539. Next base: position 2,942 of record CAZONT010000198.1, read on the forward strand.
CCAGCAACACCGTCGAATGGATGTTCCCCCAGGTCTTCACAACGCCGGCCGGCGGCGGCAATCCCTTCGCGATGCCCGGCGTCAGCGCCCGGATGGGCCACGAGGTGTACACCACCGGCCCCGACAGCGCGTATTACTTGACGTATGCGTGTATCGACAACTTCGGGCCTACATCATTTCCGATTGACGTCTTTTATGCGGTTGACATGGACCTCGCGGCGACAACCGGCGGTGACGTCTACGCGCCGCTGGTGAGCGGACCAGGGCAGACGTGGAACATCACGGACGGCCCGTTGTGGACGGGGATCATCTACGGCCCGCTCGCGACAAGCGCGGGTGCGGGCGGCGCCACGACGCTTATGGGTGCGGGCGCAACGCCGGGGCAGATGACGAATGCTTCCATCAACAATTTTCCGAACGGGACTGTGAACGGCGTGGGTGGGCTGGGTGGTGGCACCGACAATGCGGCCGTCCTGCAGCACAGCATCATCAGCATTCCGGGGGTTCCGTCTTGCATTCCGGTGTATGTCGGGGTCGGGCGGAACGGGGTGATTCCGGTGTTTCCCGAGCCGGCATCGCTGACGCTCCTCGCCGCAGGCCTGGGCCTGCTGGCAAAGCGGCGGCGGTGATGCGGACGGACTAAGACGCCAGCCCGCGGCCGAGCCGCATCATGAGCAGCAACGGCCAGCCGATGTACTTCTCGGCCCGTGGACATCGCGCCGCGAGCGCCGCATCGGCTGCATGCTCGCTCATGTGGTCGATGGTGAGCCCGCTCTTCACGGCCGCCATGACGTAGTCGGCGATCTGGTTGGGGACCGAGGCGGGTCGTGTCTCGCGGCCGGTGGCCGGATCGGTGAACCGGGCCTGGACGCCGCGAAGCATCATGGCCGGATGCATGATCGAGACGACGACAAAACCGCCGGGACGAAGTATGCGGCGGAACTCGCGAAAGAGGCCGTTCAAGTCGGAGATGTGGTCGACAACGAGCCCGCAGACGACGCGATGCTGCGAAGCGTCGCGGATCGGGAGCTGATGCGTCAGGTCATGCTGCAACCAGCGAACCTTGTCGGCCCCCGGCTTGGCCCGCGCCTTCTCGAGCATTCCGGCCGAAAAATCGACGGCCGTAACGTGCGCGCCTGCCGCCGCGAGCACGAGCGCGTGCCGCCCGGTCCCGCAGCCGATGTCGGCGATATCGAGTCCCCGGACCGGACCGAGAAGTTCAGCGACGCGCGGCTCTTCAAGTTCGACGAGGGGGTTGCCCTCGCCGTCATAGATCTCAGCCCAGCGGTCATACCCCTCGCGGGTGGAAAGGTGGTCGACAGGAGCGGGGGCGTCGCCGGTGTTCATGAAGGAATGGTAGCGGAGAACGCACGCCTCGGCTGCGCTCACCGCCCGATGCCAACATAGCTTGTTGTCAATGAGCCGGAGATGGACAATTCATTGATGAATGATGCACCGAACAATGGCCTGCGGATGCGGACCGAGCGGCTGGACTTGATCGCGGCGACGTGGCCGATGGCCCGAGCCGCGGCCGACGGCGACCGCGAGCGATTCGGGCAGTTGCTGGGCGCGCAGGTCACGACCGACTGGCCGCCGGAGTTCATGGAAGATGCTCAGGAGTTCGTGGCGGTCGAGCTGGAGAAGGCAGGCGAAGTCCCCGGGTGGGGCGTTTGGTACGTCGTTCTGCGGGACGAGAGGAAGCTGATCGGTTGCGCGGGCATCAAGGGCGAGCCGCGCGACGGCCAGGTCGACATCGGCTACAGCGTCATCAAGCCCTACCAGCGGCGCGGCTACGCGACGGAGGCGACCCGCGCGGTGATCGACTGGGTCTTTCGCGATCCCCGGACCGAGCGCGTGGTCGGCGAAACCTTCGCCAACCTGCCCGGCTCGATCGGCGTGATGGAAAAGTGCGGAATGAAGTTCGTCGGCGTGATGACCGGCTTCGGCGGCGAGGAGGGGGTCAGCCGATACGAGGTGCGGCGCGAAGAATGGCACCGCTCATAACGGCCGCGCCCCTCTCTCGGCGACAGATCGTCAGTCCTCGTCCTTGGACTTGTCCTCGTGTTCAACGACGCGGCCATCGGGGGTCAG
>CAZONT010000199.1:0-5000 GCA_964581285.1 uncultured Planctomycetaceae bacterium
GCGACTCGGAGCAGGCGGCGCCGCTCGACCGGCGGGCCCGCGAGGTGACGCTGCAATTCCTCGAACGCACGCCGGCCGTGCGGGCGATGCTCGGGCTCGACGTGCAGGCGGCGTACGACGGCGACCCGGCCGCGACGAACTGCGACGAGATCATCATGGCGTATCCGGGGCTGCTGGCCGTCACGGTGTACCGGTTCGCGCACGAGCTGTGGAACGACGACGTGCCGCTGCTGCCGCGGATGATGACGGAGTGGGCCCACCAGCAGACGGGCATCGACATTCACCCCGGGGCGAAGATCGGCCGGAGCTTTTTCATCGATCACGGATCGGGAGTCGTGATCGGCGAGACGACTGAGATCGGCGACAACGTGAAGATCTACCAGGGCGTGACGCTGGGGGCGCTGTCGTTCCTCAAGGACGAGCGCGGCCGGATGGTGAAGGGCTACAAGCGGCACCCGACGGTGAAGGACAACGTGACGATCTACGCCAACGCGATCATCCTCGGCGGCGAGACGGTGATCGGCGAGGGGGCGACGATCGGCGGGTCGACGTTTTTGACGTCGAGCGTCCCGCCGGGCTGCACGGTGAGCAGCAGCGCGCCGGAGTTGAAGGTGCGTAAAGGGCGGCCGCCGCGGGCGGAGGGGGCGGATTTTCAGATTTAGGCAGAAACGGGATCGACTTGGACCGGTTGAAAACCTGCCCTACAGTTCACCGGTTGGTAACCGGTGCCACAGTCCTGATTGAGTACATCCCATTCGCATCGCACTATCACAACTGAATCCGATCGTCGGGGACGTGGCGGGGAACTCCGCGAAGGTGATCGATGCGCTGCGGCGGGCGGCGGGGGAGCGTGCCGATCTGGTTGTGTTCAGCGAGCTGGTGCTGCTGGGGTATCCGCCGAAGGATTTGCTGCTCAAGCGGCGACTGATTGAGGAAAACGTGCGGGCGGTGGAGCGCGTGGCGGCTGAGTGTCGCGGGCTGACGGCGCTGGTCGGCTTTGCCGAGCCGACCGGGCAGCCAACCGGCCGGCCGTTGTACAACGCGGTGGCGGTTTGCCGCGACGGCAAGGTTGTGCGGTCGCATCACAAGTCGCTGCTGCCGACGTACGACGTGTTCGACGAGGATCGGTACTTCGAGCCGGGGCGGACTGGGGCGGTCGAGCCGATTCGCGACGCGAGCGGGCGCGAGTGGCCGGTCGGGGTGAGCATCTGCGAAGATTTGTGGAACGATGAAACGATGGTCTCGCACCGGCGCTACCCGCGGAACCCCGCGGCGGATCTCGTCGCGAGCGGAGCGAAGCTGCTGGTGAATCTCAGTGCGTCGCCGTTCTGGGCGAAGAAGGACGAGTACCGCCGGACGCTGTTTGGGGCGCAATCGACGCGACATGGCGTGCCGCTGGTGTGCGTGAACCAGGTGGGCGGGAACGACGACTTGATCTTTGACGGCGCGAGCTCGGTGTTTTTGCCGCAGCGCGGGCAGATCGCGCGGGCGAAGGCGTTCGAGGAAGACTTGTTGATCGTCGACTTGGAAGGCGAAGCGCGGCCGGGGCGGATGGAATCGTATCCCGATGCGCTCGAGTCGATCTACGCGGGGCTCGTGCTCGGGACGCGCGACTACGTGCGGAAGTGCGGGTTCAAGGGGGTCGTGCTGGGACTGTCGGGCGGGATCGATTCGGCGCTGACGGCGGTCATCGCGGTGGACGCCCTCGGGCGCGAGGCGGTGCACGGCGTGGCGATGCCGTCGCGGTTCAGCAGTGACCACAGCGTGTCGGACGCGAGGCTGCTGGCGGCGAATCTTGGCATCGACTTTCGCGTGCTACCGATTGAGACGGCCCACAAGGCGATGGAGGCGGTCCTGGCAGAGCCGTTTGCGGGGCGGCCGGCGGACATCGCCGAGGAAAACGTGCAGGCGCGGATTCGCGGCAACCTGATGATGGCGTTGTCGAACAAGTTCGGCTGGCTGCTGTTGACGACGGGCAACAAGAGCGAGATCGCGGTCGGCTATTGCACGCTGTATGGGGATATGTGCGGCGGGTTGGCGGTGATCAGCGATGTGCCGAAGACGACCGTCTATGAGCTGTCGCGGCTGGTGAATCGCAAGGCCGGTCGCGAACTCATCCCCCGGGGGAGCATCGAGAAGCCGCCTTCGGCCGAGTTGCGGCCCAACCAAACCGACCAGGACTCGCTGCCGCCCTATGATGTGCTCGATGCGATCCTGAAGCGCTACGTCGAAGACCTCGCGTCGGCCGATGAGATTATCGGGGAGGGTTTTGACGCGGTGGTTGTCAGAGACGTGGTTCGCAAGGTAGATTTGAACGAGTACAAGCGAAAGCAGGCCGCCCTCGGACTGAAAGTGACCTCGCGGGCGTTTGGCTCCGGCCGTCGGATGCCGATTGCAGCCCGATTCAATCCATAAGAGTTTCGACGCCTATGCAACGACGACGATGGATCGGTGTTGCGCTGCTGGCCGCAATCGGGGCCGGCGGCTGCGACGACATGAAGAAAAACTGGGACTCGATGTTCGCCTCGAAAGAGGAGGAAGAGCCGGCCCCGGATGTCCCGCCGCCGTCGGACAGCAAGAGCGTTCAGGACACGGTTCAGTCGATGGCGAACCTCGACGGCATGCGCGTGCTGGTCGTGCGCGGATACGGGCTGGTGGTCGGCTTGCTGGGTACGGGCGGCACGGATTGCCCGGACGACATTCGCAAGTATCTGCAGCAGGAAATCCTGAAGCACCGCTCGGGCATTCCGACCAAGGAACTGCTCGACTCGCGCGATACGGCCGCCGTGGAGGTGACGGCGGAAATTCCCGCGGCCGCGCAGGTCGGCGAGCGGTTTGACGTCGTCGTGCGGGCGATGGGCAACCAGGCGGTGTCGCTGGATGGCGGGACGCTGCTGATGACCGAGCTGAAGGTCCTGGCGGGCACGCCGCGCGGGATCATCGAGGGCAAGACGGTGGGCGCGGCGGACGGACCGGTGTTCATCTCGCCGTTTCGCAAGGGCGATGCCGAATCGAACGATCTGCGGGTCGGGCGCGTGCTGGGCGGCGGTGTCGCGCGGGAGGCGCGCCGCGTGCGGCTTACGTTGTCAACGCCGGCCTACAGCGTCGCGGTTCGGATTCGCGACCGGCTCAACGCCCGGTATGGCGCGGCCGGGCAGGTGGCTGACGCGGTATCACCCGAAATCGTGCAACTGACGATTCCGTCGGATTACAAGGGGCGTGAGCGACTCTTTTTGAATCTCGTGCTGCGGACGACGCTGAACGGTGCGCCGGCATTCGTCGAGCGGCGGGCCAAGGAGATCGCGGAGGAGATGCAGCATCCGTCGGCGCCGTACGACGACCTCGCACTGACGTGGGAGGCGATGGGGCGGACGATCGTCCCGGTGATCAAACCGCTTTACGCCAACCCGACGGTCGCGGTGAGCTATTACTCGGCGCGGGCCGGGTTGCGGCTCGGCGACACGACGGCCATCCCGGTCATGATCCGGCACGCGACGCAGGCGAACGATCCATTCCGGCTGCTGGCGATCGAGGAGATGGGAAACTCCAACCGGCCGGCGCTCGTCGGCGACTCGCTGGTGAAACTGGCAGGCGACGAGGACAACAAGATACGCATCGCGGCGTACACGGCGTTGCGACAGTTGCGGAACTCGGCCGTGTCGCCTTCGCTGATCGGGCAGAACTTCGTGCTCGATGTGGTCGATTGCGGCGGGTCGCCGCTGGTGCATGTGGCGACGAGCGAAGAGCCGCGCATCGCGGTGTTCGGCCGGGGTGTCCGGCTGCGGCCGCCGGCGAACTTTCACGATGATGGCGTGACGATCGCGTCAGACGCCGGCGACACAAAGTTTCGCGTCGTGCGGGTCAACCAGCGGACGAAGGTCTCGTCGCCGATCCTGTCGTGCGGGCTGGGCCTGCCGGAGTTCATTCGGTTTCTGGGCGATCGTCCGGGCGAAGACCTCGACGGTAAGGCGACCGGGTTGGGGATTGGCTACTCGAGCATCGTGCGGATCGTGTACGACCTGAACAAGCAGGGTTCGCTGCCGGCGACGGTGATCATCGAGCGGCCGAGCGCGCTGGACGACCTGCAGAAGATCAAGCAGATCACGCGGCCGGAGTCGGAGCTGTAGTACGCGTTGTCAGGCGGGCGAAGGCAACTTCCACGCCGAGCAGAGCATGTCGAGCGGAAGCTCTGCGAAAGCGTCTTTCAGCGAAGGCACTTCAAACTTGAAGATGGGCGCGTGGTGTGCGTCGGTCTCGAGCGTCGTGGCGACGAGCAGCGATGGCACGGTGCGGACGAGCTGCCGGAAGGCGTCCCAGCGGTCGAGGCGGGGCTCGACGACGTAGAGGGCGGGCATCTCGTTGAAGTAGAAGTCGACCTCGCTCGCATCTTCGTCGCCGACGAGGCGCGGCGAGCGATCCAACTCCTCATCTTCCCAGATCCAATCATCGAAGCCGTGCACGTGGCACCCGCGATTGCCGGCGATGGCCATTTCGGCGATGGCGACGAGCAGGCCGCCGTCGCTGACGTCGTGAACGCTGGCAACGAGGCCTTCGCGGATGAGACGGGCGACCAGTTGGTGCGTTTCGAGTGCGACGGCCGGGTCGAACTCCGGGCGGTTGCCGGGTTCGCCGCGACGGCGCGTCGGCTGGCCGACGAGGTAGAGTTGGGCGTCGGCCTGCTTGAGGTCCATGGTCACGCAGCGGGCCACGTCGGGAACGATGGACAGGGCGCTGACGAGCAACGTGCCGGGGATGCTGAGGCGCGTTGCTCCGTCGGGGAGGTCGATGCCGTAGCGGGCGGCGGCGGAGCGGAGCATCGCTGAATCGCCGCTGCTAAGGGCAAACTCGTTGTTGAGCGAGTCCTTGCCGCTGATGAACGGCAGGCCGTAGGCGAGCGCGGCGTCGTGACACGCCTGGCAGGCGCGGACGAGCCCGCCGAGTTGCCGCGGGTCGTCGGGGCGGCCCCAGCAGAAGTTGTCGAGGATGGCGGTCTGCGACGG
>CAZONT010000200.1:0-5000 GCA_964581285.1 uncultured Planctomycetaceae bacterium
TCGCCCGCTCCCAGAGATCGTCCCGCACCGTGGAAATGGTCCGCTCCCTACGCCCCCGCTCCCTCTGCTTCTCCGTCGCACAGTTCGCGATACAGCCACGCCCGCGCGTACGTCCACTCGCGCTTCACCGTCCGTTCCGAAAGCCCCACCGCCGCCGCCGTCTCTTCGATGCTCAACCCGGCAAAAAAACGCAGCTTCACGATCCGCGCGGCGCGCTCGTCCTTCTCCTCAAGGCGACAGATCGCTGCATCGAGGGCCAGAATAGCCCCCGGATCTTCCTCCACCGCCAGATCCACCCGTTCGAGCGACTGCCGCTTGAACTCGCCCCCGCGCTTGAGCCGTCCGCGCTGCCGCGCGTGCTCAATCAGAATCCGCCGCATCGCCTGCGCCGCCGCATGGAAAAAGTGCGCCCGGCTGGCCCACGCCGCATCCCCGCTCCCCATCAATTTGAGATAGACCTCGTGAACCAGCGCCGTCGCCTGGAGCGTGTGCCCGCTCCGCTCCCCCGACATCCGCTGCTGCGCGATCGCCCGCAACTGCTCGTAGATCAACGGCAGCAACCGCTCCGCGGCATCGCCGTTCCCCGCGGCGGCCTCTTGCAACAACACAGTCAAATCTTGACGGCCCGGCCCCGGAGTCGCGGGCAACGGCGAATCGCCCATGTCGCAAGTATAACGCCTCGCCCATTTGGGCGAGAAGACACCGCTGGTATCGGATAATGAGGAGCAACACGTCGCTGGCCGCAGCCGGGTTCAACCCTGCACGAAACAGCCACGTGCTCAAATTCAGATCAGACGCTGCCTGAACCGGAAGCGCGTTCCGCTTGATCCAGAAATGAATGAACGGCGGAGCTGCGCGCGCGACCACCACGGTCACGCTGCGGAGCTCTGATCGGATCGTAAGATTATCGCCGCATGCGGCGCCGCTTCCGAACCGTCACGATGCACGCCAGGGTGCCGAAAGTTGCGATCGTGAAGGGGAACATGCCGCCACCGTTGCCGCAGAAAACGAGTTGGAAACAGTTGATATTGTCAGGAAGGCCCAAATCGTTGTTTCCATTGAGCTTCTCCGTGCACAACCATTCCTCAACGGCCGCTTTGTATGCATTCCAATCGAGTAACTCACCGTTGGGGATTTGGCCGGAGTGAACACCGCCGGCAGGAACCTTACCGGCGTTAATCGTACCGCCGAGGCCGCCGCCCGTGGTATCCGGACCATTAAAAAAGCACCATTGCACCAGGGGTTGCTTATCCGCGCCTTCGCCCACGAGATGCGTATATAACTGGAACCCCGTGCCTGTCGTCGCGCCGGAAAGAAGGTGGTCCCGGATTACATTGGGGTCGGAGGAGAAGCTCCAGTTGTCATCAGCAGGAGGCAGGTGCCAGGTCGGTGGGCCGAAACCCAAGATGGCTGCGGTATGACAGTTGACGCAAGTTGAATTCCTGTCGGGGTGACCGCCGCCCGCAATGAAACTGCTTTTTCGGTTATCAAAGTCGTGACAGTTCACGCAGCGAGTCTGGCCAAGAAAAGGCGTCCATACCTTATCCGCGAAGGTTTTCTGAGCCCTCTCGAGCCCGCCGGGAGTGTTCCCACATCCCGTTACAGTGAGGAGAGCAGCGACCGAAACAAACGCGATACTCAAGTATTTCATTGAATCGCTCCGCCTTTTTGAGCCCGCCTGCCATTCCTAAGCTTCGTCTGAGCCGACATTTCCCAGACGACCTTTGACCGGCTACACAGCCGGACCGTGTCCCGCGATTGTACCACCGCCCCCATCGCGCCAAGCTCATTTTCGAGCTTTTTTTGGACTCACAGGGCAAAAAAGGCCACCTTCTGGCGTTCCAAAGGTGCTTTTCGGCGTCACATCCCGTGGTCGATGTAGGGTCTCCCCCTAGACCATCGCAACGGGAGCCGTCCTGAGGGGCTTGTCGAGTCATCTTGAAGGTACCATGACGGTCCGGCCTGGAGTCGCGGGCAACCGCCAATCGCCCATTCTGTCCAGTATGACGAGAATCTCGTTCGGGCGTGAAATCGATTGCCTACATCAACCACAGAATCACGGCGCAGAACGCCGCCGAACTGACGCCCACGCGAAGGAGCCAGTCCGGCCGTTGCATGGTCTGCGACGCCATCAGGAACTTCGCCCCATATCCGAGCACGAAAATATTGATCAGGCTGACAAACAGCGCCAGGTAAAATCCGCCGCGGTTCGTCGCCCGAAACCACGGAGCGGCCAGCGCAAAGGCGATCGCCAGCGAACCGATCACTGCCTTCGTCCACGCAATCCAGATCGCTCGGATGTCCTGCGCGAGCTTCACCTCCTCGCGAACCAGGTTCATTCCCGTATACAGGGAGAATCGCGTTCCACATTCCGGGCATTGGCGCGAGATGAGACCGGTGAGGGTGTAGCCGCATTGTGCGCAGGTGTGGAGTGGGACAGCGGGAACCGCGAGTTGCTCGGGCGCGCGGACCCGCGCTGGCCGTTCGACCGCCGGATCCGGCTCGGCCAGCGAATACTCGCGCGATTCGGTGCCGCTCGGCACGTCACTCATGGCAGACCATAGTACCGCCACCGCCGCTCGACGATCGACGATCGCCTTCATCGCCGCGCTCATCTCCATCTCGCGCGGCCACGCCCGCACCGTCCCCCCGATCTTCCGCGTCACCATCGCCGATTAGTTTGAGATAGACTTCGTGAACCAGCGCCGTCGCCTGAAGCGTGTGCCCGCTTCGCTCCCCCGACATCCGCTGCTGCGCGATCGCCCGCAACTGCTCGTAGATGAGCGGCAGCAGATTGGCCGCGGCATCATCGCTCCCCGCGGCGTCCTCCTGCAATAACACGGTCACATCCTGACGGCCCGGCCCCCCGCCCGCTGGTAAACGGCGCGAGCCGTAGCACGGCTACGGCTTGGCGTCGAGAAAGTCGTTCACCATTGGGACGATGATGGGTATGCGCTGCATCAGTGTCACGTGGGTGGTGTCAGGCAAAATGGCCAATCGCGATGCGGAACGCGGCCGCAGGTCGCCGTGGACCTCGCCGCCCTTCAGCCGGAACATCTCCGCGACGTGCTCGAGCCGGATACCGTCTGCGTCGCCGAAGATGAAGAACATAGGCGCCGGGGTGGCCTTCAGCTTGTCGGCATCCAGTTCGTGCCCTTTAGAACTCGTGGCGACCATATGCTTGACGAACTTCGGAAAGTCGTCCGGCGTCGGGCTCAGCTTCTTGTACTCTACTTCGAGTGGCGAGCCACTGAAGAGTTCCGGCGTGAGATTCTTTAACGCGTCGGCACCTTCCTTTACCACGCCGTCGCGACGGAACGGGGACGAAATGACGACGACTTTCCGCACCATGTCTGGGTGGCGGACCGCACACTGCATCGCCACGCCGCCGCCCATGCTGTAGCCGATGAGATCTGCCCGCGGAATCTTGAGGTAGCCAAGAAGAGCCGCCACATCGTCGGCGAAGTTTTCGGAGGTCATGTCGCGCGCGATGTCCGCTGTGCGGCCGTGACCTTGCATTTCAACGGCAATGACTTTCCGTGTTTTGGAGAGCTCGCTGATCCACCCGTCCCAGTTGTTGGTGATGGTCATGAACGCGCCGTGAAGTAACACCACCGGTTCGCCGCTCCCGTGGACTTCGTAGTACATCTTGAGGCCATTGACGGGCGCGTAGCCCGTCGTTGGCTTCTGCTGCGCCGACACGGCGGTCGTCACGAGCGTCATAAAGAGAAAAGCTGTTTTCCGCATTGCTGAAAGCCATCCGGAAGCGTTTGTTAGATGGATTGGCTGCATCAGTTTGTCTCCGAACTTGATCCCAGGCTGGCGAGAAGCTCTTCGAGTTGGTCCAGCGCCTCGGGCATCGCGCCGGTTGATCCTGTTTCAACCGCTTCCTTCGAGGGATAGCGTTCGTGCACAACCAACAACGTCTTGCCTTCGTTTTCCTCGAAGGTCACCGTGGTGACGGTCTGGCCGGCGTCACCTTCATCGTTGGTCCAAACGAGGCGCGAGTGCGGTGACACGTCGAGGTAGGTGCCGAAGAACTCCATCGTCGAATCTTCGTGGCGAAACACCAAACGATATTGCCCCCCAACGCGAACATCCATTTCGCAGCCAATCAGGTTCAGCCCATACGATTTTGGTACCCACCACCTCCTGAATAGTTCTGCCTGGGTCCACGCTTCGAACACGAGACGCGCAGGCGCGTGGATGGTGCGTGTGACGACGAGTTCGCACTCGGACTTCCGCTCCACCTTCGTGTCGTTCTTCGTCGGGGTGGCCCCACTTTCTCTACTTACGTCCATGTGCTTTCTCCTTCCGTTTCAATTCCTCGACAACGATGTCCAACTCGTCGAAGCGCGCGGCCCAGAGCTGGCGATGCCTCTCGATCCATGCCGCTTCTTCTTCCAGTCCGCGCAGCCCGAGCTTGCAGGTCCGTACGCGACCAACCTTCTCTGTGCTGACGAGCCCCGCCCGCTCTAAGACGCCCACATGTTTCTTCATGCCCGTAAGGGTCATGTGAAACCTCTTGGCAAGGGCTGTGATCGAAGCGTCCGCACGCCCGAGTTGCTCCAGAACGCCGCGTCGGGTGGCGTCCGAGAGCGCGCCGAACGAGGTATCGAAGTGGGTTTGGCGATACTGTACCATATGGTTCAGTATAGCAGATGGGTGACGGCATTGCAATGGGCGGCTGAACGCCCGCTGCGTTGCACCGGCGATTCACCTGAACTCACGATCAACGGCGGAGGCAGCAGAAGTGTTCCGACAGCCGTGAAGACTTGATGACGTCCGGATCGGGCGCCGCCAGACCGTATTCGCCCGAATCAGTGCCGCTAGGCACGTCACTCATGGCAAACCATAGTCCCGCCACCGCCGCTCGACGAGCTGCTTCATCGCCGCGCTCATCTCCATCTCACGAGGCCACGCCCGCACCGCGCCCTCCCCCGCAATCTTCCGCGTCGCGTCGATCCCCATCTTGCTCCCCGCCCCGCAAAACGGCGCCG
>CAZONT010000201.1:0-4932 GCA_964581285.1 uncultured Planctomycetaceae bacterium
TCTCGAACCCGCCGAACAGCGGGGCGCTGGGGACGCGGATCGCCGACGCGGTGGCGGGTCGCGTGAGCAATCGGACGCGGCGGATCGCGGTGCTGCCGATCTGCGGGACGGGCTCGCCGACGCAGGCCACGCCATTCGGCACACAGGTGGCAGACCAGACACTGTCGGCGCTGCGGCGGTCGGGGTACATGGATTTGGTCGAGCCGGGCGAGTCGATGCGGCAGCTTGACGAACACAAACTTTCGGTGGCGTCGATTGAGTTTGATCCGGGCGTCGTACGCGGATACGTCGAGGCGGATTATGTCGTGCTGGGGTGGCTGGGCGGGAAAGAGGAACGGGTGTCGTCGAGCGAGCCGCCGGTGCGGGACGAGCGGTAGTCCCGCGTAGCGCCGCACGGCGGCGCGGCCGACTCTTATCCAGCGGTTGGCTGGCTACGACGCCGACTTTTCTATCTTTATCCACATCGGCAGGAACTTGCGGGCCTTTGCGACACCGTCGTCCGTCACGCGGGTGTTGTTCAGGTTCAGCTTTGTGAGGCGGCTCATTGAGCGCAGGTGTTCCAGACCAGCATCGGTGATCTGAGTCCCGGCGAGGTTCATTCCGGTGATACCGGACAGTGTCGCCAAGTGGGCCAGGCCGGCGTCTGTAATTGCGGTATCGGACAGATTGATGAATTCGAGGTGGGTCTGCGCGAGGTGGGCCAGGCCGGCGTCGGTGACCTTGGTGCCGGCGAGGACCAGACTTCGAAGCTGCGGCAGCGCGGCGATCTCGTCGAGCGCGTCGTCGGAGACCGCGGCGCCGCGGAGACTCAGAACCGAAAGCCGCTTCAGGCCCTTGAGGTGTTTCATTCCGGCGTCGGTCATCTTCGGGGTCGCGAGCGAGAGCTGCTCCAGCTCCGGAAGACTCTCCAACAGCGGCAATAGGGCGTCGAAGTCGGCGGCTTTGTCGAGAATGAGAATGTCGACCTGGTCATCGTGGACTCGCACCGTTCCACCGGCCAACTTTATCTGATCGACCGCTTGGCGCTTTGCCGGCGAGAGCTTCGCAACGGGGCCTGCGCTCGGGGGCTCGGCCGGCCGTAGCGGTTCGCTTGCCTTGGGCGCCTGGACTTTCTCAGTGGGTGTCAGACGGAATTCCTGATAATTCGAGCGGGCGATTCGAACCTGGTCGGGCTGGTCGGGGACGGGCTCGTCGTGCAGATAGAAGCTGAACTGGACGGCGCGCTGCTCCGGGTGGTAGAGCGCGTGCCAGAAGGTGCGAATGGGTGGCCGCGACCGATCGGCCGACGGCGGCAGCTCCGCATCGACTTTTCGGTGAGCCAGCTTGATGTCATCGTCGGAAAGCTTGCCATCTCCCGCGCCGAGCTGCTCGGCAAGCAGGCAGTAGCGCTTGCAGACTTTTTTCGCCGATTCAGCGGAGGGCGGGCGGCCGTTGTCGAGGTGGCGATTCATCGAGAAGTTCGTCATGACCAGGGGCTGGCTGGGGTTCTCAAAGATGAATTCCTTATTGTGGGCGTGCGAGTATTCCCAGATGAACGAGTTGCCGAAGCGGTCGGCGATGAGATAGTGCACCGGTACGTACTGGTAGTATTGCTTGGTCTGGAGCAACGCTTGCTTCGCTTCTTCGACGTTGCCACACGTGTCGAGTAGCAATCGCGACATCTGCAGCTCGCCGAGTCCGGCCGATGGCGAGTAGGTCGGCTCGATCGGGAACTTGGTGAACTGCTCGTCGTCCATGGCCATCGTGACGGTGAGGCCTTCGGAGTTGATGCCGTCGAGGACGCCGCTGAGAAAGTCGTAAGCGACCATGGCCAGCGATGCATAGCCGCGTTCCGGGTGCAATTCGACGAGGTACGGGCGAGCGGTGGGGTGCAACAGGCCGGGGGCCAGCGGACCGAAGGTCAGCGAACCGGTCGAAAAATCATAATCGCGGCTGACGACGCTACGGCCCGTCGATGTTCGCCGAGGCGGCAGGTAGATCACGGAGCATCCGGCTTTCAGATCGGTGAAGCCGAGGGCGCTGTGGTTCCAGGCGTCGTCGCCCCACGCGCTGCCGAAGGCGGATGCCACGCCGTGCATGCGGTCGCTGAGGATGGGGAAGTTTTTCTCGATGAACTGGCGCTGGGCGCGGGTGCGGAGCGCGTCTTCGCTGGACTGCGGCTTGGCGCCGTATCGCTCCTTTGCGATTTGCGTGAGGGCGCGACCGATTTCCTCGTTCGTGCCCTTCAGGACAAGGTGACGGACCTCCATCGAATCCTTGGGGCTGCCGGCGATGACTTTTTCCTCTTGAGACAGATTGCTCGCGGGTTGATCGGCGCGAGCCGCGGGCTGAGCGAGACTCAGCAGCAATCCCAGACCGATACACCCACCAACCCGGTTTCGCAGTTGAGACATGGACCGCTCTCCGATCGGACGCGAACTCGCCAACTGCATCTTGGCGCGGGACGGGGGAATTATTTGCGGCGCGCGTGGGATGGCCCGGGCGTTTGAGATCGGACAGATAACCGCACAAGTCGTTACGAATAAACAACTTGAGATGATCGCAACAGACATGGTCGTCGCCGTTGAATTGCGCGCGTGCGATTCCGGGCTTGCTGACGTTTGAATATTTTAGTATGACTTCAATCGTCAACATGAGTTGGAATGCCTCCCAACACGCCGCGGACCCCGAGGGGGCCACGATCCAATCACCGGCGCAGGTGCGGGCGCTGATCGCGCCGGCGCGGCAGGAGATCGTTGATGTGCTGGAGTCGGCCGGGCCGTGTTCGGTCTCGACACTTGCGACGCTGGTCGGACGGCCGGCGGATGCGCTTTATCACCACCTGCGGCGGTTGGTTCGAGTGGGGCTCGTGCGGGAGACGGAGCGGCGAAAGGACGGCCGGCAGGTCTTCGCGATGTATGACGTGTGCATGCGGCCGCTGCGGATCAGTTACGACGCACCGATTCGGAGGCAGGACATTGCCAAGGTGTTCGCGGCGGCACAGCGCATCTCGTGGCGCGAATTCAGCCGGGCGCTGGGGTCGAATGCGGGCGTGACCGAAGGGCCGCGCCGCACGCTGTGGGGAGGTCGGGCGAAGGGTTGGGCGACGCCGGAGCGGCTCACGAAGATCAATCGGTTGCTCGCGGAGCTAAACGAACTCGTGCGAACCGGCGGGCCGATGAGCGGGGCCGTTCCGATTTCGGTGAGCTTTGTTCTGTCTCCGTCGCCGCCAGCCGAGCGGTTGAATGGTGCAGAGACAGAACAGAAGAAGAGATCAGCGAGGCGTGGATCAACAAGAACAGATTGAAAGGAGAACTCCCCATGCGGCGGACTGAGTTAAGCAGATTGATTTCGGCGGCATTTGTTTCGGCGGTGCTGGTTCGTGCCGCGCCGGTCCGCGGCGATCATGACATACCGGGGCTGGAGGGGGGCGAGGCGACGTTTGACGCGAAGGCGCCGGCGGAGCTGGAAGTGAAGCGGGTGAAAACCGGGCACCTGCTGGTGCGACCGGTGATTAACGGGCACGAGGCGGGTTGGTTCATCTTTGATACGGGAGCGGGGATCTGCGTGGTGTCGACGCCGCACGCGAAGGAATTGGAGCTGACGGCGGCGGGTGACATCGACGCGGTGGGGACGGGAGGCGGGAAGAAGGCGGAGTTGTACAAAGCGAAGACGATGAAGCTGGGGCCGCTGTCCTTGACGGATCATCCGATCATGACGACCGATCTGTCGTTTCTGAAGCAGCACCTGGGCGAGGAGATCGCGGGTGTGATCGGGTTTGGCGTTCTATCGCGGTGCGTGGCGGAGATCGACCTCGAGACGCCGCGGGTAGCGCTGCACGATCCGGCGAGCTTCAAGCTGACGGAGGGGAAGTGGTCGAAGATGTCGCTGGCCGGCCGAACGCCGGGAGTTGCGGCAGAGGTCGAGGGGCACAAGGGGACGTTCACGCTGGATTGCGGGGCGAACAGTGGGATCACGTTTTACGCGCCGGCGGTGAAGAAGTGGAATCTGCTGAAGGGGCGCGAGACGACGGAAGCGAAGATCGGCGGCGTCGGCGGGTTCGTGCCGGTGAAGAAGGGGACGGTCGAGTGGATCGAGCTGGGCGGGGTGCGGCGCGAGGACATTCCGGCGGACTTTTCGACGAAGGCGAAGGGCACGGGCGCGAAGTCGGAACGTGACGGGACGATCGGCGTCGGGCTGCTGAAGTATTACGTGATGTACCTGGACTATGCGGGCGAGCGGATTGCGCTGCGGCCGCATGCGGGGGCCGATGGGAAGGTTTCGAAGGGGTCGTGAGGGGATTCGAGCCGTACGCGACCCGGCGAATGACATGGCGTCGTTCGTCGGGTTATTATTTTCGGCGATGGCGGTACGCGTGAGTCTTCTTGACCAGATTCAGATTGCCGCACCTTGCACGGCGGATTGGGAGGGGATGTCTGGCGACGAGCGGGTGCGGTTCTGCGGGCAGTGCAGGATGAACGTTTACAACATTTCGGAGATGCGCCGCGAGGAGGCGGAGCGGCTGATCACGGCATCGGAGGGTCGGCTTTGCGTGCGGTTGTATCGGCGGCGCGACGGGACGGTGATTACGAATAACTGTCCGGTTGGGCTGCGCGGGCTTCAGAAGCGTCTTACGCGGCTTGCGGCAGGCATTGCGGCGGCCTTCGGCATTACGCTGACGAGCAACCCGGGCTGCGTGAAATACTACGGGATGATGAAATTTGACGAGACGGATCGGAACAGCGAACACGTGAGTTCGACGACTCAGCCGGCCCAGGGCGACTACATGCACCAGACGGGCGCCCGGGCATCACACCGCAACATCAAAGTGCGCCCGAGCGAGTCTTCAGCTCAGGTCGTGAGTCCGACGCCGGTCGACAGAGAATAAGATTCGCAGAGCGGGCCTGTAAGCCGAATTCTGTGTCCGCCGTTTCCGGCGGCGACGGCCATCTA
>CAZONT010000202.1:0-4906 GCA_964581285.1 uncultured Planctomycetaceae bacterium
GCCACCGCGTCGGCGATCCGCGTCCCCAGCGCCCCGCTGTTCGGCGGGTTCGAGAAAATCGTCGGATACGAATGCACCTCGCCCGTCGCCGTGTCGATCACCTTCAACCGCAGCTCCGCCCCGCCCCGCGCCACGCGCGAAGTCTCGCCCGTCGCACCGCGAACCGCCCGATCGACCTCCATCGCAAGCTGCTCGGTCGTCGCCCCCTCGGTCAGCCGCGCGATGACCGTCCCATCGGTGCCGATCAGGAACCGCGCCGGCAGCGTGTAGTTCCAGTCCTCGCCCAGCCACGAACGCAGCGGCGCCTTCGCCGAGCGCGGCACCACCACGCACGGGAAGCTCGCGCTCACGCTCTTCAGAAACGGCACCGTCTGCATCGACCATGCCGACGTCTCGTCGAGGTTGCACGAAATCACCTGGAACCCGCTCGCCCGCAGCTCGTTCTGCATCTGCACGATCCGCGGCATGTCGGTCCGGCATCGCTCGCACCAGCCCGCCCAGAAATCGACCAGCACCACATGGTCGCGATACCGATCGACGAAGTCCTTCAGCATCAGCGAGTCCGTCACCGGCGGCTCCGGCGGATATGCATACGCCCCGATCACCGGCCGCGGCGGCGAAGAGTCCGGCCGCCCCTCGGTGTGAAACGTGTTCGGATCTTCCTTTTGCAAGCATCCCAGCGGAAACACAAAAGCCGCCCCGATGGCGGCCAGCAGAACAAGCGGTCGGCAGCGAATCGATCCCGATGCGTTCATATCTCGAAACTCCTTCGAGTCGGCGCGCGGATATACCGACCCACATCGATATCGGCCCAAACCTTGAAGAAACCCCAGCCAATCGCGCCCCTGCGTGTTGTTCCCGCAAAGTCCACCGCCTAAGATTGGGAGCTATGACGAGAGTGGTTGAGGCCATTTACACAAACGGCCATCTGGAGCCGCTGGAACAGCTCGATCTCGCCGAGCGCGAACGGGTCACCCTCGTCGTCCAGACCCAGCCCGACCCTTCACAGCGAGACGTGGCCCTCGCCCGCTTGTTCGAGCTAATGGACCGCACAAACCTCCGTCTCGCAAAACCGTTGCCCTCCCGCGACGAGTTGCATGAACGCCGTTGACACCAACGACCTGGTCTACGGCTGCGATCCTTCCGATCCCGTCAAACAAGCGAAGGCCCGCCAGGTCATCGCGAATGCAGCCGGCGGCATACTGCCGTGGCAGGTCGCGTGCGAGTTCATCGCGGTTTCGCGAAGGCTCGAGTCTCAGGGATTCACGCTGCGCGACGCTTGGGAACAGCTCGACCAGTTGTTGCGCCTGTTTAGATTCACGCTGCCGTCCGCGGCTGCGCTCGAGCACGCGCGAACACTCCACGCGGATTTGAAGTGGTCTTTCTGGGACGCAGTCCTCGTCGCCGCATGCCGCGAAGCCGGCGTAACTCGGCTCTACTCAGAAGGCGTACCCGGACACACGCCGCCGGCGGGTTTGGAAATCGTTAACCCGTTCGTCTAGTTCTTGAATAACCCATTGGCGTCTGCAACGGAACGCCGCTGTGACCTCTACCCCACATCGCGCCTTCGATCGCTGGACGTCGCACCCGCCGCCGGTCTGGTTGCTGCTGATCACGGCACTTCTGGTCGGCGAGATCACTTACCTGCGAAGCGCGCCGTATCCACAGTGGGGTGGGCCGCCGCCCGTAATGTGCATCATTTGGCCTGTGGCGGTTTTGATCCTGGTTGATTACGCCGTTCGGTTAGTCGGCTCGCTGGCACTCAGGCGCTTCACCCCGCGTAATCTTCGTTGGTACGTCACACCGGCGCTTGCTTTACTGGTGCTCTGGGCATCAACGACGGATTACCTACTCCACGTGCGATTCGAGCGAAGCCGCCGGGCGTTCGAGGCAGCCGCAGCCGAACTCCTCAGCGGCAAGCCAAGCGCCGAAGAGAGTCTCGCGGATATGCACAACGACAACGGCTGGCTGGAGTTCGATCATTATTCAAAAAGGGTCGGCACCTATGAAGTGAACCGCGTCTCCGTATTTCCAAACGAACGCCTCGTCTTCTTCATGACCAACGGCGTCTTCAGATCGGGCTGGGGCTTCCTCTACAATCCGCTCGGACAAAACGCCGAAATCCGCGACGTGTATGCTCGTCCGCTCGGAGACGGTTGGTACACATTCACGTTCTCAAAACCCTGATTCCCCGAACTGCGCGGCTACCTCTGTTATTTCCTCGTCTGATTTGGCACGGGAGCCCAGCGCTCGATCGGAGGCGACGACGCCAATTTCGCTCGCTTGGACACTCCCGAGCGCCTGGGCTATCGTCAGATCCTCTGCCGGAAGAACGCGGTCCACCGTCGGCTCTTCCGGAGTACTATCACCCATGAAACACCACACCCCCTATCCTTCGCTCGCTTCCGCCGGCGCACGTGTACCCGCGATCGCCGCGAAACACATCGAGCACACCTTTCGCCACCTGCTCCGCGGACCGCGAGTCGTCAACGACCCACGCTTCCTCCGGCTCATCACGGGCGAGCCACACCCCTTCGGAAACGTCGCCGTCGTCTCCTGCCCGACCGACCCCGCTGCCGCCGCCGCCGCCATCGGACCTCTGTCTCACTGCGGCGCCCCGGCCGTCGCCCTCTTCGACGCGCCGCCCTCCGCGCCCGTCCGCGACACGCTCAACGCCTACGGTTTCGAACCACACGGCGCGCTCGTCGGCATGGTCGTCGAAATCGACGCCCTGGCTCGCACCGCCCTCCCGCCCGGCTATTCCTTCGCCCGCGTCGGCCTCGGGCTTGAGAGCGACGAATGGGCCGACGCCTTCTCAACCGGCTATGAACTCCCCCGCGCAGTCGGCACGGTCTTCGCCCCCAACGCCACCGGGGCAAGCCCGACCGCCGATGCCCCAACTCAATTCTTCGCCATTCGAAAAGCCGGCCGCATGGTCTGCACCTCGCTCGCCGCCCTCAACCACGGCGTCGCCGGAATCTACGCCGTTGCGACCATCCCCGATGAGCGCGGCAGGGGCCTCGCCGCCCATGTCACCGCCGAAGCCCTCCGCCAGGTCCGCCCCCTCGGCTACCGCGTCGGCGTCCTCCAATCCACCTCGGCCGGCCACTCGGTCTATCTCAAGCTCGGCTTCACCGACGTCAGCGAAGTCCCCCTCTACATCCGTATGCCGAAATAGGCCGGCCAACCTCATTTGCCGGTCTCGCCTACCGTCTGCTGCCTCTCCGCGTATGCCGCTGCATGGACCGGACGGTCGCCGCAGGATACCAGGACCCGCTGACCCGCAGTGATCGCAGGTTCGGTTTCCCATCCCACGGATACGAATACCGAAGTGAGTAGACCACGACGTTTCCCGCCGCATGTTTCCACTGCGCCAGCCAGAGGTGTATATGTCGCGAGGGCTTGACGCTTGCATCTTGATAATCAGTCCAACCCCGCACATGCGATGATGGAATACCTGGATTCAGCCAATCGTCCCGGAGTGGCTTCCAGCCGAGCGCGTGCAGTCGCGCCGAAATCTGTTGGATCGCGTCGGCTGCTGGATGTTTCTCCACAATTTCGTATCCGACCTGGTACGACCCACCATATCCCCCCTCGCGAGAGATCTTCGTGGCCCCGTCGAGCACAACCAGCGCGTTTGCCGTTGCGTCGTCGAACGTGGATTCATCGATCTGGGTTGTCGCGGGAAACGCAGCGCCGGTCGCCGGCGGCGCAGAGGCCCGACCTCCCACACCGATCAGAATGAACACACAACCGGCAACGAAAGCGAACATCACGGGCGACTCGGCGGCAGTCCGGTCGCGTTCACTGCGGTTCTGAGTTTCCGCCGCCATCGGATTCCTCGGGCACCGAAAAAGTCCAGCGGAAGACCATCCAGTTTGAATTACGAGCTGCCTGAGTCGCAGAAGTACGGGCGCGCGTCACTCGTCAAAGCTGTACCGCCACTCAGCGCGGAGTCTTCATTCTCCCAACCGCTTCTCAATCAACTCGCCCACCATCTTCGGGTCCGCCTTCCCGCCCGAAATCTTCATCACCTGCCCCCGCAAAAATCCGATCGCCGCCTGCTTCTTCTTCGGGTTCCCCTTCGCATCGGCCACCGCTTGCGCGTTCGCCGTCAGCGCCTGCTCCACCCACGCCAGCGTTGCCGACTCGTCGCGCACCTGCACCAGCCCCGCTCCCTTCGCAATCTCCAGCGGCCCCTGTTCGTTCCCAATCATCTTCTCCGCAACCTGCGCCGCCGCCGTCGCGCTCACCGTCCCATCCGCCGTCAGCTTCGCCAGCTCCGCGATCCGCCCGGCCGACACGCCCAGCCCGGCAATCGTCGCCCCGCGCGCATTCGCCTGCGCCGCCCAAAAACTGATGAACTGCTTCCCGAGCGTCTTGCCCTCCGCCCCCGCGGCCACCGCCTGCTCGAACAGATCGCTTGTCGCCCGATCCGCCGTGATCGTCGCCGCGTCCACCTCCGTCAGCCCGCACTTCTCGCGCAGCCGCGCCTGCCGCGCCAGCGGCAGCTCGCCCACTGCCGCCCGCTCGCTCGCCAGCCACGCCTCGTCAAACACCACCGGCACCAGGTCCGGATCGGGGAAATACCGATAGTCGTGCGCCTCCTCCTTGCCGCGCTGAAACTCCGTCACCCCGCGCCCATCATCCCACCCAAAGTTCATCTTCCCATGCGTCTCCAGCGTGTACTCGTGGTCCGCGCTCCACTCGCCCACCTGCCGCTCCACCTCAAACGCAATCGCCCCCCGCACCGCCTTGAAGCTGTTGAGATTCTTGATCTCCGCGATCGGCGTGCGGTACTCGCGCCCATTCTCCCGGATCGCCACGTTCACGTTCGGTTCGAACCGCATCTGCCCCTTCTGCATCACCGCCTCGCTCACGCCCAGCCACACCACCAGCCGCTGCA
>CAZONT010000203.1:0-4752 GCA_964581285.1 uncultured Planctomycetaceae bacterium
TTGGGCGGCGGCGGGGGAGATCGTTGTCGCGCGGGGGCGAGTTGATGCTTGGACTCTTGTTGCCGCGGTGGTGATTGTCGGGGGATTCAATGCACTGCCTTTGACGAACGAGGTGCCGTGGAAGGGGGATGAAGATCACCATCTGGTCACGACGCTGGGGTTGGTGCGGAATCTTGCGGGGTGGCCGGCGATCGTGGTGGTTGGGGCGATTTGTGGGGCGATTTGGTTGGCGCGGAAGACGGCGGGGCGGCGCGGGGCTGCGGTGTTGATCGGGGTTGGTTTTGCGCTGGCGATGGCGGCCGGGTCTTGGATGATCGGGACGGTGCCGGCGAATCTGACGCGGTATCCGTACATCAACTACTGGGTGGCGGCGGTTCCGGTGCTGGCCGCGAGCGTCGTGGTACGGGTGGGGCCGCCGTTTGAGGGGATCTGGTGCGAGGCGCTTTATCGTGTCGTGCCGTTTGGGGCGGCGGTTTTGCTGGCGTGGATAGTTGCGGTGCGCTATGGGCGGGGGTCGCTGCCGGTCCGCGTGTTACTGATCGCGGCGGTGGCGACGATGCCGGTGGTTTATTACTACACGTCGCTGTTGTATCTCGAGATGCCGGCGGTGCTGCTGATGGTGGTGGTTTGCATGGGGGCAGAGCGGTTGCTGACGGCGGACGGGCGGGAGCTGCGCGACGAGCCGGCGTGGGTGGCGCTGATCTTGATCGGATTCATTAAGGAGACGGCTGCGCCGTTTCTGATGGCGTTTGTGGTGGTGCGGTGGGTCGTCGTGCTCGTTGGAATGCGGGCTAGGTCTGCAAAGGCGCGACGTCCCTGGGATGAGTTGCGCGTGGATTTTGCGGTGCTTGCGCCGCTGGTGATCTGGCTTGCTTATCGTCATTTGTATCCGGCGACGCGGGCAATGGGGTTTCACGTGGGGCAGATGGTTGAGCCCCGGCTCGTCGGGTCTTTTTTGCGGGCTTGCTCGGGGCAGATGGGGTTGATGCTGGTGCTGAGCGCGGCGGGGCTGGTGGTTCTGCTGCGACGGCGGGCCTGGGCGGTGACTGCGTTTGTTGTAACGGCATGCGGTGGGTACGCGGCGATGCACCTGGTCGATGAGCGGGAGTTTGTCGGGTACAGCCGGTTCACGCTGATGTTCGTGCCGATGGGGTTGATGTGTGCGGGGGTGGCGGTGGAGGCGATCTCGCGGCGCGGGGTGGCGGCGCCTGCAGTGCTCGTGCTGGTGGTCGCGGCGAATCTGTGGATGTCACCCATGCGTCTGGACGGCAGCCGGCGGGCGGGGTGGGGCGATTCGGCGCGGGGGAACGTGGAGCACAGTTATCCGTATCGGGAGGCGATGGATTGGCTGGCTGCACACGCGGGAGGGCGGCGGGTGCTGGCGGGGGGGATGCAGCATGCGTACGCGTTTGATTTGTACGAGCGGGGGGGCGTCAAGGTCGAGCAGGCGGGGAGCGAGATGGATGACGGGCGGATGCGGAGCGCGGCGGAGGACGCGACCTCGGCCGAAGCGGCGCTGCGGTATGCGGCAGAGCATCGATTTGAGGCTGTGTTGCAGCGCGTGAGCGGGCGCGAGGCACCGCCGGTGAATCCGGGGCTGGGGTTTGCGGCGACGATGATGTTTCGGAATGACAGTCACATACTCGTGCTGTATGAGCGGGCGGGCGAGTCGGCGAAGTGACAGGACCGGGTGCGTCTCGGTCGAAATATCCGCGGAGTCGGATTCAAGGCACGCGACTTATCTGGGTAAGTCTGTTTGCTCTGTGTGGGTGAGTCGCCCGACGTCTCCATTTGCTTTCAGCACGACGAAGACTCGTTCTCCATCGTGGATTTCCTCGGACGGGACGTACGCGAGCGTGGATTCAGCGGCAGTTGGTTGGATAATCGTGCAATCTCTCCAGAGCAGTTCGATGTCGTCCTCCGGGAATGGCTTTCCCCGGTCGTCTGCCAGGCCTTGAGGTTTTGATGCAATCAACTCTTCCTTGGTTGGCCAGCGGCCGTGGGCGCCGCGATACGCGCGGAGATGGGGGAAGAGCGATTTGAGGTAGTATCGGGCTTGCCAATCATTCGCACGGATTCGTAACGTCGTTGATTTCATCCATACAAAAATGACAAAACCAGCGAAGGCGATCCCGAGCGCGATCAAGAAGAGCGTGCGGCCACTGACGGGCTGCCATTCTTGATCTGTCGCGGTGCGATTCTCAGTCCTTTTCGGTTCGATCGACATTAGTAGAGTGGATAGTAACCCGAGGGGTCGCGATTAGATGGGTCGAATGCGGTCGGCGGGTACGTTTAGTTCGCTGACGCCGTGAAAGATGATGAGGAGCTTTACGTGGTAGGCGGGCGGGGTGGCCGCGATCGGGCCGACGATGGTTGCGTAGACGGATTCGACGTTTTGGCTGAACTGGACGCCGTCGGCCGACAGGCCCATCAGGTTGACCTTGACGCGCTGGCCGGGTCTGAAGTCGGCTCGAGTGGATTGCGTGGCTACCGGTGCGGGTGTGGCGTGCGAAGCTTCGCGTGGCTTGTCGAGCTTGTGCAGGGCGGCGATGAACTCGTTTCGCTCGGTGTCGGACTCGAAGGTTACGCTTGGCAGCGAGCGATTGAACCAGTGTTCCTGGCCGGCCGGGGGCATGCCGCCGTAGAGTTCGAGGGCGTCTTCCAAGTCGTCGCGCATGCGAGCCTCGGGGCGATGTCGGTGTCGGGTGATTATATGCGGCGACGCTGGTTCAGGCCGCGAATCGCTGCGTCAGACAAGACCGCAATCGCGCGCAAGTTCGAGGAATCGCTGCATGGCGGTGCGCATTGGCGGCGTGAGTTTGTATTGGAGGGTTTCGCAGAGGTAACGCTTGGCGAGGGCGGGGGGCCAGCCGTGGGGGCGGGCGTGTTGTTCGGCCAGTTCGGCCGCTCGGGCGACGCCGCGGTCGCGGGCGGCGGCGAGCATGGCGGCCAGGTCGGTGAAATCGCGTTCGGCAGGGCCGGCCCAGACGGCGAAGACGAAAGGGAGGCCGGTTAAGTGTTTCCAGGCGCCGCCGAGATCGACTTCGAAGCCATAGCCGCGGGGTGCGGCGGTGACGACTTTGTCGCCGATGAGAAGTACGGCGTCGACGTCGTCGAGCGGGACGGCGGGCGACCAGGGGACGATTTCGAGCTGCCGCTGATAGAGTTCGCGCCAGAGGACGCGGGCGAGGATGTCCGAGGTGTGCGAGTCCGGGTCGGCGTGCAGGTGGGTGATGCGGTCGGGCGGCATGCGTGAGAAGACGCGGACGGTGAGGGTTTCGGACTCCGAGGCGATGCAGCCGTCGGAGACGATCTGGAGGCGATGGCCGGCGCGGTGGAGGTCGACGATGGGGAGCATGGCGACGTCGATGTCGCGGCGGTCGAGCATGGCTGCGAGTGCGGCCGGGACGGCTGTCGTGAGGCGAATGTCGCCGTCGGTTTCGAGGCCGTCGAGAAGCGGCTTGGCGTTCAGGAACGAGACCGCGGCGAGAGTCCAAGTCTTTGTTCGTGACTGCGCGGCGGCGGGCTGGGTGGATGACATCATGGCGGATTATAACGCGAGGCGGCGAGCGGGGTTGGGAGTGCGTCGGGATTCAAAAGGATTGAAACCGCCGGCAAGGACGGGAGTATACTTGGGAGTTCACAGCCTCGCCTCGTAAGAGTCAACCGGCCGGCCGACGGCGTGTGGGGCCGAGCTGGACGCTGGAGTAATGCGATGGACGGTTCCGTTCCGACGACACAGGACTTCATATTGCTGTTCGTCAATGCGTTTTACACGACAACGACCAGCATCTTGACGGCGGTCATTGCGCTGATTCCGACGGTGATCCAGGCGGGGATCAACATTCTGTTTGGATTGTTGCAGGGCGGGACGACGACGTAGGGGCGCATCTGCGCGGACTAGATGGTTCCGGCCGGCGTGGCACCGGCCGCTACGGGGCGCCGGTTGCGCGGCCGTCGCGGCGGTGGCCCTGAGCGTTGTAGTCACTCAAATCGCAATTCTTGATGGCCTTTGTCATGGTGATAATCTGGCCGGCGTGGAGGGCGAAATGCTCGACCACGTGGTAGATCGCCTCGAGGCCGGTGACGTCGTAGGCCTGGATCTTGTGTCGATTTGAGAGCGTCTCGGGTGAGAGGTTTGCGAGCACTTCGTCGACCTGTCGCAGGGCGTCGGCGAGGTTGGCCATGATGGGGGCGATGGGGAGGGCGTCGCGCTGGGCGAACTCGGCGGGGCGGTTGCGTTCGTAGGGGCGGCCGCCGATGCCGTCGACGATCCACATCATCACGTTGCCGCGGAGGTGGAGCAGCAGGTTTCCGATGCTGTTGCTGTGATCATTGGCGCGGCGCCAGACTTCATCCTGAGACAGATGGCCCACGCAGCGCGCGATCTGGGCGTGGTGGTCGGCCAATTTCTGGCGCGAGTAAGCGATGAAGTTGGCGGCAAGCGCGTCCATCAGCCCTTGGGCTTGGCGGTCTCGGTCTCGGCATCGTCGTCGCCGGCCGAGGCGTCCGCCTTGGCTTCGAAGTCGCCGGCGCGGATCGCGATGAGCTTGTCGGGCTTCAGGTACTTGCGTGCCGCGGCGTTGACCTGATCGACGGTCAGGTTCTTGACCTTGTCGAGCTGCTCCTCGGTGAACTTCATGGTGCGGCCGAGGTAGGCCTGACGGCCGAGCATGTTGGCGACCTGGCCGTCGTTTGAGAGGCCGACCTTGAACTGCTGGAAGTAACCCTTGCGGGCGTCGTCGAGTTCTT
>CAZONT010000204.1:0-4741 GCA_964581285.1 uncultured Planctomycetaceae bacterium
TGCCCTGGACCTGGGCATTCTGCACGCCTTTCAGTTGGACCAAGCAGATCGCGTCTCATTTCGGCGGCACGCGCCAGGGAATGTGCGTCTCCTGGCCCGCCCGCATCAAGGATCTCGGCGGCATCCGCTGGCAGTTCCATCACGTCATCGACGTCGTCCCGACCATCCTCGAAGCTTGCGGGATCCAGCAGCCGGAGTACGTCGACGGCATCAAGCAGAGTCCGATCGAAGGCGTCAGCTTTGCTTACACGTTTGACAAGGCCAATGCCGACAAGCCGTCCACGCACAAAACGCAGTATTTCGAAATGATGGGTGACCACGCCATCTATCACGACGGCTGGATCGCCAGCACCAAGGTCATGCGTCCGCCCTGGGTGGTTACCGGCGATGCGAAGACCGATCCATCAGATTATCCGTGGGAGCTGTACGACCTCTCGAAGGACTGGACTCAGTGTGACGACGTCGCCGCGAAGAACCCCGCAAAGCTCAAAGAGCTTCAGGACTTGTTCTGGAAGGAAGCCGAGAAGTACCAGGTCCTGCCGCTCGACGCGACCGTCGCCACGCGCCTCGCAACACCGCGCCCCAGCATTACCGCCGGCCGCAACGTCTTCACCTGGACCGCGCCGTTGACCGGCACGCCCAATGGCGATGCCCCCAGCGTTCTCAACGCATCCTACAACTTCAAGGCCGAGATCGAGATTCCGCAGGGCGGCGCCGAGGGAATGCTCATCACCCAGGGCGGTCGCTTCGGCGGCTACGGCTTCTATGTCGTGAAAGGCAAGCCCGTTTTCACCTGGAACATGGTCGACCTCCGCCGCATCAAGTGGGAGGCGCCCGAGGCCCTGGCCCCCGGAAAGCACACGCTCGAGTTCGATTTCAAATACGAAGGAATGGGCGCGGGCACGCTGGCCTTCAACAACATGAGCGGCATCGGCCAGCCCGGCACCGGCGTCCTGAAAGTCGACGGCAAGGACGTCGCGACGGTCAAGATGCCGCACACGATCCCGCTCATTCTCGAGTGGGACGAAAACCTCGACGTGTGCTCCGACACCGGCACGCCCGTCGACGACAAGGACTACCAGTGCCCGTTCGCCTTCACGGGCAAGCTCAACAAGATCACGCTGACGATCGACCGCCCCAAGCTGACGCCGGAGGACATCAAGAAGCTGGAAGCTGCCGGCCGGAACAACCGCGCCAGCGAGTAGTCGTCGGCGCGGACGGTGAATCCTTGACGACCGGTCAACGAAGTGCGCGGATGCAGGAGGGTCGCCGACCGCTCTCGGTCCGCCACTTTTTGTTTCTCGTGCTCCTGTTGCTCGCTGCCCAGCCGTTCATCAGTCGAGTCGGCGGCGGTTCGCTCATCGACTCCATCCTTGTGACGCTGGTGCTCCTCTCCGGAGTCTTCGCCGTCGGCAGCCGGCGAAAGACGCTGATCGTCGCCGCCATCCTTGTCGCGCCCCCGCTGGTCCTCCGCTGGGTCGATCACCTCAACCACCGGCCCGTCGCTCACGGTGCGACGCTCGCCACCGCGATCATCTTCATCGCCTACATCATGTTCCACCTCCTCCGCTTCATCCTTCGCGCCCCGCGCGTCAACAACGAAGTCGTCTGCGCCGGAATCTCGGTTTACCTGCTCATTGCCGTCATCTGGGCCTACGCCTACGCACTGATCGCCCGTCTCGTCCCCGGCTCCTTCGTCTTCCCGATCTCGGCCGATCCGCTCCGCGAGATGGCCGGTTTCGAGGCCATCTACTTCAGTTTTGAAACGCTCACAACCGTCGACTTTGGCGACGTCATTCCCGTCTCCGAAGTCGCCCGTACGCTCGTCATGGCCGAGGCGGTCGTCGGCGTCTTCTATATGGCCATACTCATTGCACGACTCGTCTCGCTCTACGCGACCGACGCCGCCCAGGCCGCCGCGTCGCCGGCTCCGCCGAATCACCCGCGCTCCGGGTAGCCGCCGATCCAATTCGCCGTTAGCGTCACCCGCGCCATGAAATCCGTCCGCATCGCCGCGCCTGAATCACCGACCGAAACCACCGGCCTCGCCGCACTCGCGGTGCTCTCACTGGTGACCGGCGCCGCCTCGGGCCTGATCGGCGCGCTATTTCGACAGCTGCTCCTCCGCGCCGACCGCTTCCGCGGCGATCTGATCGCGCAGGCCCACAGCAGGCCGATCGCCGGAGTCCTGTTCGTCATCGCTGCAGCAGCCGCCGCCACCACCGCCGCCGCCTGGCTCGTCCGGCGTTTCGCCCCACCCGCCACTGGCAGCGGAATTCCGAACGTCGAAGCAATTCTCGATCAAGAACAGCAACCTGCCCCGTTCATTCTGCTGCCCGTGAAATTCATCGGAGGCTTGCTCGCCATCGGCGCAGGCCTCGCCCTCGGCCGCGAGGGTCCCACGGTTCAAATGGGCGCCACCGTCTCGCACCTGCTCGGCAAACTCTTCCGCCGCTCGCCTGCCGACGCGCGCGTCCTGCTCGCCGCCGGCGCAGGTGCCGGCCTCGCCACCGCCTTCAACGCCCCCATCGCCGGAGCCATCTTCGTCCTCGAGGAGCTCGTACGCCGCTTCGACACCCGCATCACCATCGCCACCTTCGGTGCATCCGCCGGCGCCATCGCCATCAGCCGTCTCATTCTTGGCGACGCCCTCGACTTCGACGTCGGGCCGCTTCCCTATCACGGCCTGCAGGCGATTCCCGCGCACCTCGCGTTGGGAGTCGTCGCCGGACTCTGCGGCGTCCTCTACAACCGCGCCATCCTCGCCGGTCTCGACGTCGCCGACCGACTCCGCCGCTGGCCCGTCGAACTCCGCGCCGCCCTCATCGGCGCAGCCGTCGGCCTCCTCGCATGGTTTGCCCCGCAATGGGTCGGCGGTGGCGACCCCATCACGCAACGCACGCTGACCGCCGCGCCGGTCTTCACCGTCCTCCTGCTCGGATTTGTCCTCCGCTTCTTCCTCGGCACTGCCTCCTACGCCGCCCTCACCCCCGGCGGACTCTTCGCCCCCATGCTCGTCATCGGCGCTCAGACCGGCGTGCTCTTTGCCATCGGCTGGTTTCGTCTCTTTCCGACCGCTCCCTCGACCGCGACCGCGCTCGGCGTCGTCGGAATGGCGGCCGTCTTCACCGCCGTCGTCCGCGCCCCCCTCACCGGAATCATCCTCGTCATCGAAATGACCGGCAGCTTCACGCTCCTGCTCCCCATGCTCGTCGCCTGCTTCGCCGCCATGCTGGTGCCCACGCTCCTTCGCAACCCGCCGATATACGACGCCCTCCGGGACCGGACCGTGCAATCCCCGACAATTCAGCCCGATTCTGCACTGGAATGAGCGCCCGCCGGCCCGCACCAGCCGTCACTTCCGGGCGCCGCCCGGACCCCCTCCCCAAGATTCAATTTGCAATCGCGATCCGGGATGCTTAAATTCAGCTTGGGGAACAATCAGTAGGCCATCGCGCCGGAGTGCATTCCATGCCCGTACCAAAACAATACAAAGTCCAGTGCTGGGCGTCCGCCATCCTGCTTTTCGGTTTGGCCCTGCCCGCCTCGGCCTTCCAGTCCATGGGCGGCGGCGGGCGTGGCGCCGACTTCGGCGGCGGCGGGCGCACCGGCGACAAGACCG
Source organism: uncultured Planctomycetaceae bacterium (assembly GCA_964581285.1). Classification (GTDB taxonomy): domain Bacteria; phylum Planctomycetota; class Phycisphaerae; order UBA1845; family UTPLA1; genus SpSt-539. The sequence continues at coordinate 3,623 of CAZONT010000204.1, forward strand.
GCGAAAGCGGCTCTAGCAAGTCGACCCTTGTCCGTTTCATGCCCCCCAAGGAGGGTTCCGACGACACGCACGGCACTCTCATGGTCAAGACCGACGACGGCAAGAGTCTCCGCCTCGAGATCCGCACCAAGGACAATCTCAAGATCCAGATGGGTAGTCACGATGTCCCGGCCGAGGACTACGAAAAGTTCCTGCTCCCCGGCTTGGCCGTCGACATCCAGTGGAACACGGACAAGCTCGGTGCGCGCAAAACGCAGTACCTCACCACCATCTCCTTCGAAACCCTCCAGATCGAAGGCCGCATCGTCGGCATCGACGACGACGGCACGATCGTCAAGGTCTTCGCCAAGCCCGCTGCCGATCGTAAGTGGCCCGAGCTCAAGAAACCGCCGATCAAGAAGCCCAAGCCCCCGCCCAAGTCCGGTGGCGGCGGCTCCCTCGGCGGCGGTGGTGGCACTGGAACGTCCAAGCCCAAGAAGCCGCCTGCACCGCCGAAAGAGAAGCCGGTCCAGGCCAAGCAACTTCAATTGCAGTTCTTCGAAGGCATCTCAAACCTGACCGACAGCGCCAAGCAGTCGCTCAGTGTCGCCGACCTCCGCGACTACAAGGACCAGCAGATCTCCGGCACCATCGTCTTCGGCACCACCAAGTGCGTCCTGATCGACGCCGCCATCGAGGGCGAAAAGCAGGAAGAGAAGACCTCCGACGCCGGCGGCCACGGCCGCTGACATCGCTCGCCACAGTTTGCTCGAGCCTCCCCAAAATGCCCGCCATCGCGGGCATTTTGCTTTTCACCGCAGCGCACCGCTATCCTTCGCCCCGGAGCAAAATGACGCCACGCAACGACCGATCATACGTCCGCTTCGCCCGCCGCGCCGCAACGCAATCCATCGTCATCATCGCCGCGGTTGCCGTCGCCGCCGCCGTTATCGGTTGGCTGTTCTGGCAGCAGAGCCGCACCCGCCCCCTCGTCGTCTCCGGCTTCGTCGAGGCCGACCAGATTCGCGTCGGCTCGCGCGTCGGCGGTCGCGTCGTCGAAGTCCTCGTCGACGAAGGCCAGCGCCTCAAGACCGGCGACGTCCTCTACCGCATCGACCCCTTCGACCTCCGCCAGCGCCT
>CAZONT010000205.1:0-4714 GCA_964581285.1 uncultured Planctomycetaceae bacterium
CATGGCGAAGAGCTTCATGCAGACGATGCTGATCGCGTCGGGGTGCAAGCAGCTCATCGACGAGGACAAGACGGTCAGCATCCGCGGACTTTACTATCGCACGAAGCACACGATTGCGGGGACGAACGAGAAGACCTTCAACGACCAGGAGGAGAGCGACCCGATCATCGAGGACGTGGAGGTGTCGATCGGGGCGCTGCGGGAGGAGCTGCACGTCTTCGCGAGCACGCGCGGGACGATCGCGGGGAACCTGACGATCGTGAGCCAGGGGGACACGATCGACCTGCGGCGGATGGGGGCGGGCGGGTTCGGGATTCCGTCGATCTGCGAGCCCGGCGTGCTGGACTTTCGCAAGTGCGAGGCGGATTTCGTCCTGCACCTCGAGAAGGACACGGTGTGGCAGCGGTTCAACGAGGACAAGTTCTGGAAGAAGCACAACTGCATCATCACGCATGGCAACGGCCAGCCGCCGCGCGGGGTGCGGCGGCTGCTGCACCGGCTGCACAACGAGTTGAAGCTGCCGATTTACGTGCTGCTCGATAACGATCCGTGGGGGTACTACATCTACAGCGTGATCAAGCAGGGGTCGATCAACCTGGCGTTTGAGAGTGCGCGAATGGCGGTGCCGGATGCGAAGTTCATCGGGGTGCGGAGCGGGGACTACGCCAAGTTCGAGCTGTCGGATGACGTGAAGATCGCGGTGGATGACAAGGATGTGAAGCGGGCGAAGCAGATCCTCGATTATCCGTGGTTTGAGGGGAAGAAGGAGTGGAAGAAGGAGATCGACGTCATGCTGAAGCAGGGCTTCAAGATGGAAGTCGAGAGCATGATGACGAAGAGCATCAGCTTTGTGACGGAGAGCTATGTGCCGTACAAGCTGAAGCACAAGGATGAGTGGCTGGATTGAACGACGAAACCCGGAAAAGTGTCTTGAGTGACGCAGCCACGAGCTCTCGGAGGACGGAGGGGCTGATGCAAAGCCGCAGGCGTTGGACCGGTGACGGAGACTACTCGTTGGAATGGCTTCAGCGGGTTCCTATTCGGAAAAAGCGAGGAACAAATCGAACCGCTTGGAACCGCCCGGCCCCGGACACGTAGTAATGCTTCGCGCTCGCGAGCGGCTGGGCCGCCCGTCGTGTGGATGGTGGGCCTGGTGACCGAGGTGGGACGCCGCAGGACCAACGGCGCCGGCGAACGTTGGGATAGGGTCTTGGCGCGTAGTCTCCGGGGCCGCTTCGGCTTTCCGAGCGCGCTCCATGGGCGTGGCGGCTTGGTTCGGCACTTTGCGCGAGGGTAATGTGCCTCGCATTGACTCTGAGATAAAGGATGGCCGGCGTTTCATTGCGGTGGCGAATTCCGCAATTCCGGTGATGCGCGCGGAGGAAATGAAGTAGGTTATCGATGTTTCGCGGGCTGCACTTCGAATTCTTCTACGGGGGTACTCACGATTGAGTACACGCTGAGTCGAGCGGGGCTGCTCGTGGCCGAACCGCAGCCGTTGGTAACGATTGCATCGTAGGTACCCGCGTCCGTTCGTGTGGCGTCTTGGACTGTGATCGCATCTGTAGCGCTTCCCCGGATTTTCGCCGAGTCGCGGAGCGGGATGCCGTTCCGGCGCCACTGAATCGTGTACCCGTCACCGGCGTCGAGGTTTAAGGAGAAGACTACCGAACCGCCGACGACGACTGAGCGCGAAGCCGGCTGCATCGTGATGTGGGGAGAATGTGTGGCGGCAAAGACAAAGGCGGGAGCTGAGTAGACCTGGCAGGTCGAATTGGAAATGCGGCACCGGTAGTCGTCCCACGATCCAGGCTGAGCGCTGCTGATGGTCAGCGCGGGTGATTTTGTGCCAGAGAAAGCTTCGCCTTCAACCAAATCGGATCCTCGCCGTTGCCACTGGAACTCCAGCGGGGTGTCACCGGTCGCGTTCACTGAAAGATGGACGGCATCTCCGCCACAAACGAGCTGATCGCCCGTCGATTCGATTACTTGCGGCGTGGAAGGTGCTGCGCGCTCGAGTCGCGCAATGTTACTGAATGAACGATCGTCGATGGCCGTGAAGTGTCCCGCAACGAAAAGCGCTGGGCCATGGCCGTCATCAAATGGGAGCAGCGAGTTCACGCTGATGTAGCCGAAGAAGGGGTCGTCATAGTTGAAATACAGCCCCCGGCCGACCGGATGCCAGCATTGGCCGTCCCACCGGGCGAGTCGCGATGCGGATACGGCGCCCGCGGCTTCAAAATAGCCGCCCGCATAGAGCGCTGGTCCGGTACCATCGTCGAACCAAGCCAGGCTCCTCGCGCCGTAATCGCCGAGTCCGTCGGCGAGGGGCGACCAAGCCGCACCGTCCCAACGCACGATGTTCCGTGTGGAGATTTTGCCTAGCGTCCTGAAGTATCCGCTAACGTAGAGCGCGGGGCCGGTGGCGTCATTTGCGACGAAGAGACAACTCACGCCACCGTCCTGCGGCGCCGCGAGACCGTCACCGACAGGGGACCAGGTCGTTCCATTCCAGCGAGCGATGGCGCGGGCGTCGACATTGCCGGCGGTGTAGAACCAGCCACCGGCGTAAAGATACGATCCGGACTTGTCTGTAAATGACTTCAAGCAACCGACGGTGTCGTCGGTACCGCCGCCCACGGCGGACCAGGACGACCCATTCCAGCGAGCGATGTTTCTGGTTTCGACCGAACCCGCGGTTTGAAAGATGCCGGCCGCATACAGCGCCGGTCCTGTCCCATCGTCATAGACTTCGAGCGCCGCTATCGCGCCATCGACGCCATCGCCCACGGGCCACCACGACGAACCATCCCAGCGGGCGATATTCGTCGCCGGAATTCCGCCAGCGGAATCGAAATTGCCACCGACGTAGATCGACGAGCCCGTTCCATCGTCAAACACCGTCATGGCGTAGACGGCACCTGAAACACCGCTCCCGAGTGCAGTAAAGTCCGATCCATTCCATCGGGCGATATTCCGCATTTGCGCGCCGCCGGCGAAAGCGAACCGACCGGCGACGTAAAGAGAGTCGCCGTGACCATCATTGAAGGCGACCTGCGCCTCGACCGTGCCGTTGCCTGGATAGGTGCTCACGCCGCCGCGAAATGGCGGAACCAAGGATAGCCAAGTGTCGGCCTGAAGTCGCACGACGCCGCGATGATTTGACATCGAAGCACAGAGGACAGATCGATCCGAAAGGTTGAGCGTCGCGAATGCGGTGGGCAATCCGGGGGGATTCGAACCGACAGGACTCCAAATCGATCCATCTAGTCGGACGACGTAGCTGTTCGACGCACCGCCCGGTATTTGAATTGCGCCGCCAGCGTGGAGCCGCGGACCATTGCCGTTGTCGAATGTCGTCAGCGCGTTGACGGAGCCGTTCAGACCGGTAGCGACCGGAAGCCAGTCGGATCCATTCCAACAGGCGATGTTGTACAAGGGGATCGGTCCCGACCAGGAGAATCCACCGGCCGCGTAGAGGCGAGTTCCCGTCCCGTCGTCGAACGGGAGCAGCGCACGAATTGATCCACCGACGGTCAGCGGATCATGCGGAACCTGGCCGGCGACCGCGACCCAGTCGGTGCCGTTCCAGCGCGCGATTGCGTTCTGGCCGAGGCCGTTGAAGCGGCGGAACGAGCCTGCCGCGAAGAGTGTCTTCCCAAGGCCATCGTCAAAGCTGCAGAGCGTGAAAATTCTGTTATTGAACGAACTTCCGAGAATCTCCCAACCGACACCGTTCCATTTGAAGACATTCGAGGTGTTGGTGGACAAATTCACCGTCGCGGCCGCGTAGAGTTTGTCGCCCGCACCGTCGTTGTGTTCGGCCATGGCGGTTACGAGGCCCGGCGGACCGCTCACGGATTTCCAGACATGACCATTCCAAAATGCCATGCCCTGCACGCGTTCGCCGCCAGCGCTGTAGATTGACCCGGCAACGAACAGGCCGTTGCCCGAGCCGTCGTCGAACGACACCATCGCGTTAATCGTTCCTTCGACTCCGCCGCCGGGCTCGGACCATTCGACGCCGTCAAACGACGCGAGATTATGGAGAGGTCGAGTGTTGATGGAGAGTTCATTGCCACCGGCGAAAAGCACACTTCCGTCACCGAGGTCAACTGAAAGGATCGCGGACACATAGCCGTCAATTCCGGCGGGAGGGAGCAACTCGTTGCCCCAGTCCGGCAGGCATTGCGCAGGCATGCGGGCAGCCGAGCCTAGCAGTACGCAGGATGCCAGCGCAGCGATGCGGAAATGCATGGTGTGCTCCGATGCGGGAGAGTGTTAGCGTGAGGCGGGGAAATAGTAGCGCCTTCGTCGAGGGCGGTCAAACTGGGGTGCTTGCGCGAGGCGATCAGCGGGCGGGAGTCTGGCGGCAGAACTCCACGATTGATTCAGCGCAGCGGAGGGCTTTTGCGCTGTCGTTGCGGTCGAGTTCGAGGGCGGGGGAGCGGGCCATTCGGATGTGGGCGCAGCAAACCTGCAGGTGGAAGAACTCCAGCGTGCGGGCGGCGTCGTAGAGTTCCTTGGTTACGCCCATCGTCGCGGGGAGACTTCGCAGCAGTTCCCAGATGTCGTGGTTGCCGATGGGCTGATGGAGGCGCTCGCAGACGGACTTGAGGGCGAGTTCGGCGGCCTGTTGGGCGGCGAAGCAGGCGGAGTCGTGCTGGCCGTGCTCGGCCGAGTCGGCGGCGTAGTCGAGGTTCCGCAGGGACTG
>CAZONT010000206.1:0-4682 GCA_964581285.1 uncultured Planctomycetaceae bacterium
GGCAGTGGCCGGGGTGGGGCAGGCCGTTGGCGGTCGGCGGGCCTTCGTAGAAGACAAAGGGCTTGCCACCGCGGCGGCGTTCGAGCGACTTTTCATAGATTCGGTTCGCATCCCAGAAGGCGAGCACGTCGCGCTCGGCGGCGGGAAAGTCAAACTCGGCCGGTACTTCCTTGAACATCCACGGCTCCACGGAAAGCGATCCCGGCATGGGGTCGCCCCAAAATCCGAATCGCGAAGTATAGCGGATCGGGCCGAAAATCCCGGTCTTTGGGGTGATTCCGGGGTTTTTCGGCACTCCCTGGCGGGATATAATGGCGTCAATGGCAGGCCGCAGAGCGGGGGCAGACCGCCGAGGATTTCTTAGATGAATCGATGCTTTTCACGTCGCACGCGACGCGGTCGCGTTTTGCTACCGCTCGCGCTGGGGCTCAGTCTCACGGCATCGGCCCCGGGACAGGATTACTCAACGCCGCTGCAGGCGGTTTCGCCAGAGTTCGAGGGAAGCGTGCGGGGTCGCCTCGATGACGCGGCCTTTTCGTCACTGAAGAGCGTGCATGAGTTGACGATGCGCGGATTTCAGGTGTCGGCGACCGATCGGGTCGATCTTGTCCTGCGGCGGGTGAAGGCGTTCGCGCCGGACGCGCGAATTGTCGTGGTGTCGCCGAGCGGTGAGCACACGCTGCCATTGCCGGATATTGCGATGTTTGCGGGCACCGTGGCCGGGCAGCCGGACTCGGATGTGTTTCTGAGTTTCTCACCCAGCGGGAGCAACGGCTGGATCCGCATGGGGGCGACACAATACGTGATGTCCAGCGGACGCAGCGGTGGGCGCGATACGACTGTTTTTGATCCGTCGATCACTCCGGCCGGCGGCTTGAAGATCGAACCGTTTGTCTGCGATACGCTGCCGGGCCCGCCGGAACCGGTCGTCGATCCGTCGGCCGTGCCCATGTCGCGCGGGCTTCCCGCGTGCCAGACGGCGAAGCTCGCGATCGAGACCGACTATGAGTACACGGGATTGTTCGGCGGCGACGAAGCGGCGGCGACGAAATATGTCGCCACACTGTTCGGCGCCGCGACCTCGGTCTACGAGCGCGATGTCAACGTCAAACTGGAGATCGTGTACCTGCGGCTGTGGACCACGCCTGACGATCCGTGGGACCAGACGACCATACAGAACCAATTGCCGCAATTCAGGAACTACTGGAACACGAACATGACGTCGGTGCAGCGGCACCTGACGCACATGCTGTCGGGCCGATCGCTCGGCGGCGGAATCGCCTATCGGCCGGGGCTGTGCCAGGAGACGTGGAACTATTCGCTGGCGTCGCACTTGAACGGCTCTTTCCCGATGCCGCTGGGCAACAACCAGTCGCCGAACTGGGACCCGTTTGTGGTGTGTCACGAGATCGGGCACAACTTTGCGGCGCCGCACTCTCACTGCATGTCGCCGCCGATCGATACGTGCGCGGGCACGAATTACGACTGCCCGAACCCGCGGGTCTGCACGACGGCTGGGACGATCATGAGCTACTGCCACCTCTGCTCGGGCGGGACGCTCAACGTCCGCATGGAGTTCCACGCGCGGACGATCAGCGAGGCGATCATTCCCTACCTGACGTTCTCGATTCCGTGCGACCTGTCTGCGCCGTGTAACTATCCCGGCGACTGCGACGGCAACGACTTTGTCGCCGCGAGCGACATCCCGTGCTTTGTCGGCGTGATCGTCGGCCTCAATGGCGACCCCTCGCAGGCCGCACGCTGCGACCTCAACGGCGACGGCATCGAGAATGGGGCCGACATCCAGCTCTTTGTCGAAACGCTGCTGGCGGGCTCGTAACGAGCCGCCATCCGCCGTTCGCCAACCCCGCGGAACCTGCGACAATCAATCCCGTCTAATAAACGGCGACCCCGTTCGTAGTACCTATTGAACGTGTGGCACCGGTTTCCAAGCCGTGCACTCACGGACCGACCGCCTGAGCAAGGAGCCGCATGGGCGAGCCCGATCGCCGCGACTGGCTGGACGACCTCCTCGCCCGTTACGAGGGGCCACTGCTTCGCTACGTCGCGCGACTGACGGGCGACGGCGAACGCGCCTGCGACATCGTGCAGGACGCGTTCGTGCGGCTGGTCCGGGAGCGCCCGGGGGTGATCGAGAACCACACGGCCGAGTGGCTCTACGCCGTCTGTCGCAATCGGGCGATCGACGTGCATCGTAAGGAGCGCCGCATGAAACCCATGATGCTGGTCGAGGCGGAGACGACGCCGGCGATCGAATCGCCCGCGGACACGATCGAACAGCGCGACAGTGCGTCGGCGGTGATGAAGCTCCTGGCGACGTTGCCGGAGAACCAGCAGGAGGTCGTGCGGCTGAAATTCCAAGATGGGTTGAGCTACAAGGAGATCGCCGGCGTGACAGGGCTGAGCGTTTCGAACGTCGGCTTTCTGATTCACACGGCGATTCGCACACTTCGAACGCGACTTGAGACCGGCGACGCTGCGGCCCGGCCGGTGCGAAAGGGGATGTCATGACGATTGACCTGAATGATCCGCGCTTAACTGCGTATGCACTGGACGAACTGGGCGAGGCGGAGCGCGGCGAAGTCGAGGCGATGCTGGCGGAGTCGCCAGGGGCGCTGGCTGCCGTGGACGAGATTCGCGAGACGGCGGCGTCGCTCTCGTCGGCGCTGGGGGCCGAGCCGTTGCCGCGATTGGCGGCGCATGACCGGGATCGCATTGACGCTGCGCGAAGTGCCGGCTCGGCGAGCATGTTCCGATTCGGGCGGATGTTTGTCGGCTTGGCGGCGTCAGTCATGATCGTCGGGTTTGTCGGGTGGCTGGCGTTTGGTTCGAACTACTCGCGGCCGTTGACGGTTCAAGTGATGAAGGAGATGGAGATCGAGAAGCGGGCGAAGGTGCAGAAGGCGCTGACGCCAGCGCCGCTTCCGCAGGTCGCTGCAGCCCAACAAACCCAAGCCCCCACAACCGTTGACGAATTGGGTCGCGAGGCGACCCGTCGCACCCGGGCGAAGCTCAAAAGGGTTGCGTACGAATTCAATGTACACCGAATACCACTCCATAAGGTCGTCACGCACCTTCGCGATGTGTCGGGGATCAACATGATCGTGCAGTGGACCGCGCTCGAACAGGCCGGAATCGAAAGAGAAAAAGAGGTTTCGATCGAACTCTCTGACGCCACCTACGAGAACATACTGAAGTCGATTCTGGCACTCCTGGCTAACGAGGCGGGAACTCGACTCGCCTATGACATATCCGATGGTGTACTAACGATCACCACCGCGGAGGCGTTGAGCATTGCGCGTTCGACAGCTGCGTCGCCGACTTCGCAGCCGATCGACGAATCACGTCTCGCGATGCTCCACAACTTCGAACGGAACGCCGAGAGCCCGACATTCACCACCACATCTTCAATCGTCGGCCGGCCGACGTCGGATCCGTTGGTCGCGCCAGTTGACGCGACGCATGATCCGACTACAGATGGCACTCCGTATCTGGCAGGGTCGCAGGTGGCTGCCTCCCCGGCCGGCGACAGTAGTGAACCCGCTAAGCCATGGCACGCAGATCTGATGTATCCCAAGAATTGGGTTGAGATTCGGGCCGCACACCAGGCTTCGAGCGACACCGGGAGCACCTCGTCGGAGCCGCAGCAGCAGTGGCACACGCCTGCACGGAGCAGCTCGAGCACGCTTGGATCGGGTGAATTTTCCGGCGGATTGGGTGGAGGAGGCGGCGGGCTTGGTGGCGGTGGCGGAGCGTCGGGCCAAGGAGTCATCGTGCTCGGCACCGAGGCGGACAGAGCGAAAGTCGAGGCGCTCGTCCGCGAAGCCGATCGGCCATATGGCCAGCCCGGAATTGTGCCCGGCGCGACCGCTAGCAGCGTCCTGCCCGGGATCCCCGTACTCAAACGCGCGTTCAGCAACACCGATGCGTTCGTTTTACCGAGCAACGAACTCGCTGGCCGCGCTGGGGATGTATCGTTTACCGCCGACAACAGTATCAAAGATCACATTAATGAGACGATTAGTACGCTAACTGCCCTCCGAACCGAATTAGAAATGCAGAAGCTGGGCCGCAAGCAGCTTTGGGAAAACATGGAGGGAATGAAGCCCGACCAGATGCCGCTCACACCCGACATGGAGGCGTCACTGCATAAGGATGCCAAGCTGGCAGAATTGCGGAACCAACTCAACACCGAGATGCGATCTCTGGAAGCGTTTCGAGCGGCCAAGGGGATAAACAGCGAGGAGGCCTTACGAGCGGGAGCTGTGGTGCAGCAGACGACGGACCGCCTGACGATCGCACGAATCGGAAAGCTCGAGGAGTTCCGAAGCCGGATGCTCGAACAGGCGCGTCGCGACTTCTACGACGCCGACGAGCAGGAAAAGAAGCTGGTTGCCTCGATCGCTGAGGCGCGGACGAGACTCGCAATCATCGAGACGAGCGAACGAAACGAATATGTTCGGCGCCGCAATCAGCAACTGAATACAGAGAATTATGCACCTGTTGTCGACAACCCCTTCCTCACGGCGACGCAGAATCCACTATCGACATTTTCGATCGACGTCGACACGGCTTCCTACGCCAATGTCCGCCGGTTTCTGAACGGCGGGCAGTTGCCGCCGCCGGATGCGGTGCGGATCGAAGAGCTGATCAACTACTTC
>CAZONT010000207.1:0-4671 GCA_964581285.1 uncultured Planctomycetaceae bacterium
GCGAGACGCCGAGCGGCGTGGCGGCGCAGCACGAGTTGAACCGGCGGCAGGAGGAACTGCTGGCGAGCATGCTGCGGCGGCTGGTTCAGGAGTTGCGCGATCGCGAGAAGCTCGAAGACGTGCAGGTATTGGAACTGCTGTTTTTTCTTGGGCTGAGGAACAAGGAGGCGGCGGACCGGCTGGGGCGCGATGAAAAGTCGATCGCGGGGGTGAAGTTCCGGGCGATCCAGCGGTTGCAGGCGTACCTGGAGGAGATCCGCGAGTCGCAGGGGGCCGAGGCGGCGATGGACCAAACGGGGCTTTCGTCGGAGACGACGATTTCGCACGTCTGGCGCGAGCACCGGCTGACGTGCTTGAAGCGGAACACGCTGGGCGGGTATCTGCTCGGGCTGCTGGACGAGCCGTGGGAGAACTTCACGCGGTTTCACCTCGAAGTGGTCGATTGCCCGATGTGCAAGGCGAATCGCGACGATCTGAATGCGCCTGCGGGGCCGGGGGCGGGCGAGAACCACGAGCGAGTCTTCCAATCGAGCATCGGGTTTCTGTCGCGGACCGGCGGGGCCTGATCAGTCACGATGAGTTTCGTTACGCATCTTGAGGCGGCGATCGACGGCACGCGGTTGCCGGCGGATCGGGTGCAAACGCTCCACAACGATAGGCCGCTGTGGGTGCGGTATGACCTCGACGCGGTGCGGCGGGCGGTGAGTCCGGCGGAGATCGCGGGGCGGCCGGCGAACCTATGGCGGTATCGCGAGCTGCTTCCCGTCGCGAGCGAGGCGGACATCGTGACGCTTGGTGAGGGGATGACCCCCCTGCTGCCGGCGGCGCGACTTGGGGCGGCGATCGGTTTTTCAGATCTGTGGGTGAAGGACGAGTCGCAGCTTCCGACCGGGTCGTTCAAGAGCCGCGGGATGGCGATGGCGGTCAGCATGGCGAAGCGGTTTGGGCTGCGCCGGTTGGCCGCTCCGACGGCGGGGAACGCGGGCGGGGCGCTGGCGGCTTACGGGGCGCGGGCCGGGATGGAGGTGTTCATCTTCATGCCGGCCGATACGCCGGCGGCGATCCAGTGGGAGTGCGTGCTGGCCGGGGCGCGGGTGTACCTGGTGGATGGGGTGATTACGGATTGTGGGCGGATCGTGCGCGAGGGGCGCGAGGCGATGGGCTGGTTTGACGTGGCGACGCTGAAGGAGCCGTATCGGATCGAGGGGAAGAAGACGATGGGGCTGGAGCTGGCGGAGCAGCTCGGCTGGGAGCTGCCGGACGCCATCTTGTATCCGACGGGTGGCGGGGCAGGGCTGATCGGGATGTGGAAGGCGTTCGGGGAGCTGCGCGAGCTGGGGTGGCTGCGCGGGACGAAGCGGCCGCGGATGTATGCGGTGCAGAGCGACGGGTGTGCGCCGATTGTGCGGGCACTGCAGGCCGGTGAGCGATTTGCGCAGAGATGGGAGTCGCCGCAGACGACGGCGTGGGGAATTCGCGTGCCGGCGGCGGTGGGCGATTTCATGATTATCGATGCGGTGAAGGAGTCGGGCGGGTGCGGCGTGGCGGTGCCGGAGGCGGCGATTGCGGGGGCGATGCGCGAGGCGACGGCGCTCGAGGGGATTGCGTTTTGTCCGGAGTCGGCGGCGTGCGTGGTTGCGGCGCGACAGCTGCTACGCGATGGGCGGATTCGGTCGGATGAGCGGGTGGTGATGTTCAACACAGCGAGCGGGTTGAAGTACTGCGATGCCGCGCCTCCCCCACTGCCGCGGCTGGCGGCGGACCGGGCGGTGGATTTCGGGCGGCGCTAGAGCGCGAGCGGCCTGCCTTTGAACCTGCGGAGAATCCAAGTCGTACGAGACTTCACGGGAGGTCTTGATGGGCTGGCCGGTTTGTACGCGGCGGGTTGGGAAGTGGCTGGGGGTTGGGGCGAGCATTGCGATCGTTGCGGCGTTTGGGTTGAGCGAATTGTGGTATGTCGACTGCTATTCGAGCGATCGGTTTCTTTTTCATCTGACGCATGGGGCGGCGGGGATTGCGTGGCGGCATAACGGTTGGAACGGCAGTCGCACTGGCGCGGTATCCCCCCACCGCTGGCTGGCGGCTCGACACTCGGGCGGGATTCCGACGCCGATCTGGCGGATCAGTACGACGAACGGGCCGGCGTGGAACAGTGTCATCGTTCCATTATGGATGGCGTTCGTGGCGGTCGCGGGGCCGACGGCGATACTGTGGCGTTGGGATCGACGACGGACTCCGGACGGCCATTGTCGGTGTTGCGGGTATGATTTGACGGTGAATGTGAGCGGGCGGTGTTCGGAGTGCGGTCTGCGAGTTCAAATACAGAGTCGATGAATCGAGCAAGCGCGTCAATGCCAAGGAACTCAACTTACTCAGGACGCTATCGATTGGTCCGTGGCGCGACGATGACGATGTCCGCGTCCGCCGGGCTCGCATTCGGAATAATTGTATGGGCGTGGATCGCGGGCATGTCCACACCGCTGAAGTGGCGCGGCGTGAGTGAGTGGCTCATCTCGGGTGCGTCGGTCGTCGTTCAAAACGGGCAAGTCGATGGAATGATCGTCGTCTCGGGGCCGGACGCGAAGCGATGGGCGAAGGACGCGATTCAATACAATGTGCGACCTACGCTCAGGTCGTACGAGGAAATACGCAATCGACTGCTGGACTCGAAGCCGCGTGTCGTTTTTCAACCAATTCGCGGGAGAATGTGGCACACATTTAGATCGAACCCGAAACTGCAACCGGTTTCGTCGACCCAGACTTACTTTTTGATACCGATGTGGATCGGAGCCGCGGCTACCGCTATTCCCGCAGCGATCGGGCCGTTGTGGCTGGTCGTGAGTGCACGTCGTTACCGCAGACGAGCGTTGCGCGGGCAATGTGTTGCGTGTGCCTACGATTTGACGGGGAATGTGAGCGGGCGGTGTTCGGAGTGTGGGATAGTCTTTGCGGATGTCGGACAGTGAACGTGAAACCGAATGCGGAAGATCCTAATGCGGAGCGCACATCGGATCGTCGAGTGGCGGTCGGCCGTGGACGGTCGATGTTGCAGTCCGTAATTCGATTCGTCGCGGTATCGTGCGTTGCCTTCTCATTGATCGCGTTCGCGTCGATTCCATGGACTTGGAAAGCTACTCCCCGGCTCGGCGCGTGGCGATGCTTCGCGAATTGTTCGAAGGGCTGCATTTTCGCTTACGCCGTGGATGTCGGGGGCGCTGGGGAGGCATGGCCCCTGGTAACGACACCGGGACCGGACGGGACGATTGTCGATTCGCTGCGAGAGGAGATGCGGTTCGAGCAAACGATCCGGGAACACGCCGAACTTCGCTCGCAGCGGCAAACCGCACTCCCGGTGGAACTGAGTGAGCGTGAATCGGAGATACACGGGGACTATGAAACACGACTTCAGACACGTCGCTCAAGCGCTGTATCAGTTAGGAACGGGGCGCTACTAGACCTCGAGGATGCAGTGGAACGCGGGGGCTTTCATGGTGTTCGTGCCAGAGGATTCTCGAGTTTCGGACATCGGGCGTGGGTTGTGCGCTCGCCGCTGTGGATCGCGAGAACTGCCGGAATGATCACCGCACTTGGAGTTGCGATGCTTGGCCGACTGCTTCGCAGGATTCAGCGGCCGCCGAGCGGGTTTTGCCGACGGTGCGGATATGACTTGACGCTAAACGAGTCCGGAACATGTCCGGAGTGTGGAAAGGCGATTGAGTCGTTCTCGCCGTCTTCCCTGCCGCCTACCACGGCTTCCGGTAATGCGGAGCAAACGTAATGCCCGGTTCGCAGTACGGGTTTGCGATGCTGTTCATGGTTCTTGGCATTCCGGCTGTGTTGCTGGGGGTGTTGTGGGTGATGACGCGGATTGGGTTTTTGCCTTCGACTCGCAACGCGCGCGGACCCGAGAAAGATGACATGCCGGGATCGGACGGAGGGCGGTGAACGGGTAAGTGTGCGCTCGCTTGCGGGCTTCGGCCGGCGGGGACGCCGGCCGCTACGGGCCGTTGCAGCGACGATGACGGTTACGGGCCGCGACGTCGGGGGTTGTTGGGGCCCTGCTGCGGCGGGTTGCCGCCCTGGTTGGGGGGCAGGTCCTTCGGTTGGATGTTGGCCGCCTCGCGGTTTTCGCGCTGGATGGCGTCGTAGACTTCCTTGCGGTGGACGGTGATGTGGGCGGGCGCGGTGATTCCGAGCCGTACCTTGTCACCCCGAATGTCGACGACGGTGACCTCGACGTCGTCACCGATCATGATGGTTTCATCGCGCTGTCTGGAGAGGACTAACATCCGCGGCTCCTTCCATGGGCCATGCCGGAACGCAAGAATTCACACGAGGACCGGGGCGAGAGTCCTATGCCCAGTTCGGCGCGCACATCCGGTGCGGCCGGTGCGAAGTGGGCCCCGTGACGCGGAACGGCGGCCATCGGACCGATATAGACTATCCATTATAGCCAAACGGCGACGGCCCTGTGAAATCTGCTGCAAGCTCACGCGGTCCTGGCGACGGCTTCCTGCCGGTTCGGAATCTGCATGAGCGGGTAGCGGGTTGAGAAGCGCTTGTCGGACAGGACGAGCTGCTTGCCCTGTCGCGTGGCGACGTTGATGACGAGGGGACCCTGCAGGTTGCCGGTCAGGCCGTCCTTGACCTTGTTGACGATGACGAAGACCT
>CAZONT010000208.1:0-4657 GCA_964581285.1 uncultured Planctomycetaceae bacterium
CGGCGGCGATGCCGGAGACGACGTCGACGTGGTCGACGGAGATTGAGCCGAAGTCGTCATAGGGATTTCCGAACGGGGCTGCCTTGACGAGGGTGAGTACGACTCTTGTGACGTTTGCGCCCGGGGGGATGGCGCCGAGGGTGACGCTGACTATACTGCGTTCCGCAATATTCATTCCCGTGTCTCCGAGCGAGACCGTCTTGTATGCGGACATCGGGACGTAGTACCCGTCGCTCTGGATGGAGCCGGTCCGATCGAAGGCGACATCAAGGCGGGCTGTCCTCGAGAAGAGGCCGGTGTCGCAGCCAGTCGCTGCCAACATGAGCACGATCGTTGCGGCCAATTTGCGAAATGGGCGATTCAGACGCTGAATCGCAACGGCCTTGAGTGGCAAAGTCATTCGGGGATCCTCCATGCGTCAATTCCAGTGTTGGTCGAGTTCGCGAGGCGCCCGCAGTCCACGCGTATTGTACTCAGATCGACGCCGTACCCCTAACGAATCCTCATCGATCTGGAGCGAGAATGCGGGTCGGCTGCCCCATGGCCTTGCTGCGCATTTGCCTAGTGTCGCGGGCGATCGGGGCGTGAATTTGCTTGTACGGCTGCTGTGACTGGCGTCCGTAACTACGGCGCGGCGCCGACTTGGTGTGACGGCATGAGTTGGGCGTGAAAGAAATCGGCGATGCGAGTTTCGACGAGGAAGCGTGTGGTGGGGTCGGGGAGTAAATGAGTGACGTTCGCGAGGGGAATGAACTCGAAGGGTTTGCTGTTGCGGTTGAGGGCGTCGGTGAGGCGGAGCGAGTTTCCGAAGTAGACGTTGTCGTCGGCTGTGCCGTGGTGGATGAGCAGGGGGCGGTGGAGTTCGGGGGCGTACGTCAGGAGGGAGCTTTTCTTGTAGCCGTCGGGGTTGGACTGCGGAGTGTTGAGGTAGCGCTCGGTGTAGCACGTGTCGTAGTCGGTCCAGTCGGCGACCGGCGCGCCGGCGGCGCCCGCGGCGAAGACGTCGCCGCGGTGCATCGTGGCGAGGGCGGTGAGGTAGCCGCCGAAGGACCAGCCGGTGATGCCGACGCGATTGAGGTCGAGTTCGGGGTACTTGCTGCCGAGGGCCTTGAGGGCGCTGACCTGATCTTCGAGCGGGACGCCGGCGAAGTTGCCATAGACGGCGCGCTCCCAAGCGCGACCGCGGTTTTGGATTCCGCGGTTGTCAGTGGAAAGGACGACGAAGCCCTGATCGGCGTACCACTGCTGGAGGAAGTACGGGCGAGCGTCCTTAAAGACGACGCCTTCGCTGGGGCCGCCGTAGACATAGAGAATGACAGGGTACTTGCGGCCGGGGGTGAAGTTGCGGGGGCGTACGATGGAGGCGTCGAACTCATTCTTCGGACCGACGCGGAGGTACTCGACATTTGGGACGTAGGGCGGCGTCTCTGCCATCGCCGGCAGTGGTCGTGGCGTCAGTGAACCGTCGAGGCGGCAGACGATCCGGGTGGGCATGGCGCGCGGGCCGCTGAAGGTGACAACGGCCGTGTTGTTGTCTTTGGCAATGTTTATCGATGTCTGGGCGGCGAGCTTCTCGTCGTAGCCGCCCTTCGGCTTGGGGCGATCGACTTCGAGGCGGTCGAGGTGCAGGGTCCAGACGTCCCGGGTCGTCGGATCGGAACAACCCGCGACGTAGACGAGACCACGGGGTTCGTCGACGTGGACGACGTCGATGAGGCGGAAGGAGTCGTCATTGAGGGCGCGGAGCGGGCGGCCGTCTTTGTCGTGCAGCCAAAGGCGCTGCTCGCCGTCTTTTTCGGTGACCCAGAGGAAACCGTCACCGGAATCGAGCCACATGATTTTCGATTGGCGGTTGACCCACGTGTCGTCGTGATCATGAACGAGTTCGGTGGTGGCGCCCGTGGCAGGCTCGATCTTGAGGAGCAGCTCGTCTTTCTGATCGCGGGAGAGGACGACGATGGTGGGCGGGGCGTTCTTCGGCCAGGCAACGACGGCGAGGTAAGGGTATTTGTCGGCGTCCCATTTGACGGGGACGGGTTGGCTGCTGCCGGTGCGAAGGATGTTGAGCGAGACCGTTGCGTTGTTGGTGCCCGCGCGGGGGTAGCGCCAGGATTGGGGCGGGACGTAGGGCCTGGCGGGGTCGGCGATGTAGAGCGTTTCGACGTCGCGGAGGTCGGAGTGCTGAACGAGAAGAGTGGACGAATCGGGTGACCACCAATAGCCGCGAGGGCGGTCCATCTCTTCCTGTGCGACGAACTCGGCGAGTCCGTTGGGGGTGTCGGCAGTTCCGCCGGTGGTGAGGCGTTCGTTCTGACCGGTGCGCCAGTCGGTGCGATGGAGGTCATTGTCAGCGACGAATGAGACCCAGCGGGCATCCGGGGAGAAATGGGGGTCGAGTGCTCCCGCGGCGACCGGAAGCTCGTGGATTTTTTCGCCGTCGCGCTCGATGACGTAGAGCTTGCCGGAGAGGGCGATGAGGATGAGCTTGCCGTCGTCGGAGAGTTCGTAGCCGGCGAACCCCTGAGAGGTGATTCGCTGGCGTTCACGACGGGCTTTCTCTTCGACGGTGAGATTCTCCGATGCACCGCCGAGGAGCTTGGCAGCCGTGAGGAGTTCGCGAGTCTGTCCGGTGGCGACGTCGAAGGTGTAGAGATTCTGGACCCGGTCGCGCGGGCCGGAGCGCAGAAAGAAAACGGTGGCGCCGTCGGGCGTGATCCTGATTGCGTTGGGGCGTCCGAGCATGAAGGAGCGGGTTTCGGTGATGAGGCGGAGTTCGTCGTCGCGCTGTCTTGGCGAGGTGAAATGCGCGCCGGGCGCGATGGGCTTGGCGCAGCCGGAGAGCATGACGACAACGGTCAGGCCGAATTCTGCGATGCGTAGTCGTGGTTTGGTCATGGCGGCGATTGTAACATGCTTTCCGGGCTTGACTTCCATCGATGGGGTGGATTTTGTTTCGGAGATTGCCGGTGCATAGAATGTATGGCCTCGCAAGACGGAGAGCGACAGTCCGAATGACGGGAAACAAGTTTCAAGTATTCAAGCGAACGGCGTTCGCCGGGTTGATTTTCATGATCGGGTGCGGGAACGACCTGTTCGCACCGTTTATCGTTGCGCCGACTGAGAAGGATGTCGTCATCGGTGGGATCAGCAACTTGCAGCCGTTCTTCGGGACGTTGCAGTGCTCGCCGGAGTCCAAGACAGACAACGGGGTGTTCCTGCTGGCGAGCTGCGGTTGCGGCGACTGGCGGGTGCTGTTCAAGCCGAACAACGGTGGGCCGCAGGTTCAGTTTCCGATTTTGTTCTACTCGGATGGCGCGTATTCGGCGACGGGCGAGGTGGCGGTGTACGGAGTGGACGGCGACAAGGGATTCAGCGGGCGGGTGAACCAGGACACCGGGACCGTCAGCGGGAAGGGGATGAACGGATTCTTCCGCACGTATGCCAGCGCTGCGCGGTCGGATGCTCATTCGCAGCCGGTCGAGGCGTGCGTATTGTGTCATGTGGGTGAAGACCCGATTTTTCCGCTGCCAGATACCCATCCGCAGGACTACAAGACGAATCCGAACGTGTGTTTGAACTGTCACTCGGCAAACGGGATGTAGCCGCCGAGTTTTCGTCGCAAATGAAGAGGCCCGCGGCCGGGTGGCTGCGGGCCTCTCTTGTTTTGTGCTCGGTCGCTGCGATTAGAGTGCTTGCAGAAACGCGACGAGATCTTTCTTTTCGTCGGCCGTGAGCTTGAGCTCCTGCATGAGATTGAAGAACTCGACCGTGTCCTCCAGCGTCAGCAGGCGGCCGTCGTGCAGATAGGGCGGCGAGTCCTTGATTCCGCGGAGGGGAAAGGTCTTGATCGCGCCGTCGCCGACGGCCATCTCGCCGTTGATCATCTGCGGCTTGTAGAACCGCTCGGATTGCAGGTCGTGCATGAGGTTGTCGGTGTAGTAGGGAGCGGGGTGGCATGAGACACAGTTGGCCTTGCCGAAGAAGAGCTGCTGGCCGCGCATCTCGGATTCGGAGGCCTTCTTGGGATTGAGCTTGCCGTCGATGCCGAGTTTCGGCGCGGGCGGGAAGTCGAGGATTTCCTGGAACTCGGCCATGAAGTGAACCTGGCTGCCGCGCTCGAGGATGTTGACGCCCTTTTTCGTGGCGATGACGGGGTCGCCGTCGAAGTAGGCGGCCCGCTGCTCGAACTCGGTGAAGTCTTCGACGGTCTTGAGGGCACGCTGCGAGCCGAAGAGGCGCTGGATGTTGACGCCGCGGAGGGACGGGGCCTCGATGCGATGACGGAACTCCTGCGGGCGGATGTCGCCGACGAGGTGACTCGCGCCGTTTGTGTGGCCGTTGACGTGGCAGTCGAAACAGGTGACGCCGCGGCTGGGCTCGGTGGTGCGGCGATCTTCGGTCTGGTTGAACTGCTGCTGCGGGAACGGGGTGACGAGGAGGCGGACGCCTTCGATCTGCTTGGGATTCAGGATGCCGTTGAAGAGTTTGTAATAGTTGTTGATGGTGACAACCTGGCCCTTGGAGACATCGCCGAGGTCTTTGCGGGTGGTCAGGTAGATGGCCGGGGGTAGCTCCGGGAGGAAATGAGCGGGGATGTCGAAGTCGAGGTCGAAGCGGGTGAGTTCGCGGTTTTCCTGTTTCTTGATCTCGTCGATCA
>CAZONT010000209.1:0-4324 GCA_964581285.1 uncultured Planctomycetaceae bacterium
TTCCGCTCCGAGACTGAATTATACCCGCAAGAATCGCCACCCTATTAAGGACGATTGACCCATCCAATCGGCCATTCAGAAAAATCTCGCGTTTCATCTGAAACATCTGGCGAGTAGGGCCCGCATACCCGCTGAGGCCAAAAACCCCGGCAGCACGAAGTCGAGAGTGCCGCCGGACTCGATTCTGGGACTTTGCTCCGAACAAAGGACTTTGATCAATGAATTGTAATTCGTTTAATATCAAAACATTAAGTCTGTCGTCGGCTTTCCTGCTTGCAATCGTCTCCGCGACGATTGCTGCCCCGCCTCCGAACGACAATTGCTCGACCCCGACCGCCATCTCAGGCAACGGGTCGTTCCCCTTCGACCTCACGCAGGCCACTTTCAGCGCCGAAGGCCAGGACTGGTGCTGGGGTCAGGGCGGTGGGATTTCTTTCAGTAACGACGTCTGGTTCTGCTGGACGCCGCCGTGCTCCGGCATGGCCCAGATTCAGACCTGCGGCCAGACCAACGTCGACACGCGCATCTCCTGGTACCGCAACTGCGTCTGTCCGACGCCTCCGCCGAGCCAGCCGCCGTTCTGTTGTGACGACGACGGTTGCGGATTGCAGAGCTTCATTAACTGCGAAGTCGAGTGCGGTGTGCCCGTGCTCATCCGTCTCGGTTGCAAGCCCGGAACGACGCCGGGCACCGGAAACCTTCTCATCACCTGCACGGGGACGTCCTGCGACGCATGCGACGACTGTTGCGGACGCCGGCCCGAATTCGTTTCTCGTCCGACACCCGGCGGAAGCGGGTTCACCGGGGGCGTGGCCGTCATGACGCAGGAAAGCGGCATCGCCAACCGCGTTCTCGACCTGGTCGACATTTCGAGTCAGCCGCCGGTCGGAACGATGACCAACTGGAACACAACATTTTACACGCCGACCGCGTTGCAGGACTGGACACAGACGAACCTCGGCACGGTATTCGGCGTCACGCTGGATGACCAGGGAAACATCTACGTTGCACATACTTCCGTATATGGTGACTTCCTCAATGGCCCGACCGATGCGATCGGCACGATCGCCGGTGGCGCTGCCGGTGCGATCTACAAGATCGACACCAACACTGGAATTCCGTCGACATTCGCGGTTTTGCCCAATGCGTTTATCACCGGATGCTTCAATCCGCCGGATTGCTATCCCGGCCTCGGCAACATCTGCTTCTCCTGCCCGTACAAGAATCTGTACGTCTCGAATCACGAAGACGGACGCATCTATCGGCTCGATACCGCTGGGAACATCTTGTCGACCTGGCGTCACTCGACCGGCACGGTGTTGCCGGGCCTTCCTCCCCCCGATCCCAACGGATTCTCGCCGCTAACGCCGCACCCGACGACGCTGCGCGGACAGCGGGTTTGGGCCGTACGCACCAACGGCGGTCGGCTCTACTACAGCGTCTGGCGCGAAGACGGCGGTCGGCCTTCCGTACCGCTCTCGAACGAAGTCTGGTCGGTAAAACTCTTCCCGAACGGTGACTTCATCGCCGGCTCGGAAACGCTCGAGATTACGGTCCCCGTCTGGTCCAATCAGTTCTCGAATCCCGTGTCGGACATCAGTTTCAAGCCCGGCAGTTGCTGCATGTTGCTGGCCGAGCGGACGATGTCAGATGACACGACGTCCTATGCACACCAAAGTCGCTTCCTCGAGTACTGCAAAGCCGGAAATGTCTGGACTCCGTCGGGCGTGACCTTCCAGACCGGTGCACCGGCTCCGGCGCCGCCGGCGCCCGATTCCTCGGCCGGCGGATGCGACTACGACTTCGCGACCGGTGCGGGAGTCAACGTCAATGTGTGGGTTACGAGCGACTACATGAAGTATCCGCCGCTGCTGCCGTTCGGCAATGAAGTCCTCTACGGTCTGGGCGGGATGCAATACACGGGTACGAACCCCTACTCGAACGGTATCATGATCGACTCCAACCAAATGACGACCGCCCACAACAAGTTCCTGCAGGGCGACGTCGAAATCACCTGCCCGATTCCAAATCCACCGCCGTGCGCACTGAACCCGGCGACTGGGCAGTGCGAGAACTCGTGTCCCACGCCGGGAACGATCTGCGGACCCGTCGAAGTGGTTCGCACGATTGACGGCTTCTACCTCATCACGCGCTGCGACTGCGGCCAGGATGGCCACTGCCGCATGGTATACAACGGTCCAGATCTGCCGCCCGTCTGTGTCGATCCGTGCCCGGTTCCGCCGGGTGGCATCTGCGCGCCGAAGACGCGGACGAACCTCGATGGGACCACCACGTTTACCTGCGGCTGCCAGGACGATCCTCCCCAGTGCCAGCCGATTTCCTACTGCAACCCGGATCAACCCGGGACTTGCCTGCCGGCCTGTGCGGGACCGTGCCCGACCGGCCTGCCATGCACCCCGGTCGAAATCCGCGAGTACCCGCCCGGCTCCGGCAACTTCTCGATTACACAGTGCGATTGCAATGCGCCGCCGTGCCATCCGATCGTCGTCGGCGGACACGTCCGCTGCACCGGCGAATGCCCCGGACCCGATGGCGGTCTGTGCAAGGTCGAAGCCACGATGGAGCCCGAGGTCGTCGGCGGACCGCCGCCGGGCGTCCTCTATCGCTGCAAGTGCGAGTGCAAGTACCCGCCACAGAACATGGTCGACTGGTGGCCGATGAACGGAACGACTCCGGTCAAGGATCGAGCCAATCTGCTCAATCACGGTAACCCGGCCGGTGGCGTTTCAGTCGGCGGCGGGTGCGTCGGCCAGGGCCTGACGTTCAACGGAACCAACGGCGTCGTCACGGTTCCGAATGCGATCGCCACGGCCGACATCAACTTCGGCCTGGGCGATTTCACCCTCGAAGGCTGGGTCAAGACGACCGTCCAAGGCTATCAGCCGATGCTCGACAAGCGGGCCGGCGGCTTCCCCAACGTCGCGGGTTATGCGTTCTTCCTCTGGACCGGCGGCAACATTGGCTTCCAGATGGGCAGCCCGCCGTTCGCAAACTTCTTCACGAGCGGATTCAACGTACAGGACGGCCAGTGCCACCATGTCGCGGCCGTCGTGAAGCGCGGAAGCCCGAACCAGATTCGGCTTTACGTCGACGGCGTATTCCAATCGTTCACGAATTCGACGGTGACCGGAAGCGTCAACAACACGGCGAACTTGTTGTTCGGCCGCGAATACATCTTCTCCGGTGGCGGCACGCCACTTTTCTTCAACGGCGTGCTCGACGAATGGGAGTTCTTCCGCCGTGCGTTGACGAATCAGGAGATTCTCGACCTCTACAACGCACGCAACTTCGGCAAGTGCTGCGACGTCTGCTACGCCTCGCCGGTCGTCTTCTGTCGGAATCAGAGCGTGAAGAAGCTCTGCTTCGACATCTGCAACAATTGCGATACGGCCGCAACCTATTCGTGGAATCTTGCGGGACCGTTGGGCGGTCCCGGCTGCTCGGCCACCGGTCCGATCACGTTCTCGCCGTCGAGCGGCACAACGGGCATCTTGAAGCCCGGGCAGTGCAAGACGATCTGTGTGAATGTGAGTTTGCCCACGGGGATGCCGGTTCCGCCGCCGATCGTCACCGCGTGCTACCAGCTCTCCGTGACCAATCTGACCACGGGCAAGCAGTTCGCCTGCACCAACACGGTGACTCGCAGTCGATCGCTTTGCATCGAGTGCTTCCCGCCGTGCGACGTCCCCATCGTCATCTCCGGAACGACGCGAGACTTCACGATGATGGTGACGAACGAGGCCAATCCGACCGGCGACGTGAATTACCAGTGGACGGTGCGGTATCCGAACAGCGATCACGCGCCCGACATCCAGGCCGTCAGTCTGAACATGCTGCCGCCGGGCGAGCCGGTCATCGGGACGCTCTCAATCGCGCCGGGCACGAGCGCACCCGTGTCAGTGTCCGTCACCGTGCTCGAAAGCGAGCCGTTCCAGCCGATCGAGATCAAGCTCGAAGCGGACACCGACGGCGACGCGGTTCCCGACCCCGTCGATGTCATCCCGATACGGGCCGTCGAGTGCGCGGCGGCGTCCGGCGGCGACATGAACGAGGACGGCCTGACGACGACCGACGACATCACGGCGTTCGCACGTGCCCTCGTCGGCATTCCGCTTGACGTGTACGACGTCTTGCTGGCCGACGTGAACTGCGACGGCCACGCAAACGGCCTCGACGTTCAGCCGTTCGTCAACCTGCTGCTCTCAAGCGGGCCGTGACGATGGTGACGGATTTGGGATTCGGCCCGCATGGCGAGCGCGGGCCGAATCCACGCCAAGCGGGCGGCGGCGCGTCCGCCGGTCGA
>CAZONT010000210.1:0-4269 GCA_964581285.1 uncultured Planctomycetaceae bacterium
GCCCCGTGCTGGACATCGACGAGGCGGACGTCGATCGCGGGCTGGAGATCATCGACCAGACGGCGCGGGGGATGTGAGGCCGGCCGGCCAGTCGTCGGCGCAGGAACTCGCGATGAGTGCGAAAGACCCGTTCGAGCGGTCGATCCGCGAGCAATTCGAGCGCAACCAGCGCCGCACGCCGGCGGAACGGATGCAGGCTCTCTTTGACCTGCTCGACACAATCGAGACCATGAGACCGCAGGATGTGCCGGCGTGCGAGCGGCGGCGAACGATTCAGCGGTGGCGCCGCCACGAGCGGGAGCAACTCGTTGAGCAGCTACGACGACTCCGTATCGGCGCCGAAGAAGCTTCGGACTGCGCTTGAAGCCCTCCTGGACGCGCTCGATGAGCACCATGCGCGTTACGCGCTCATCGGCGGGCTCGCGCTGGTTCAGCATGGCCGCGTGCGTGCCACGGACGACATCGATGTGCTATTGACTGTGCCGCAAATCGCGCTGCCGGGGCTGATCGAATCGCTGCAAGCGCGCGGCTTCACCGCGGATCGGAATCAGGTGATCCGCGAATACCGCGACGATGGAATGAGCGCCATGCTCTATGGCGATGTCACGGTAGACCTGATGCGTCCGGTGATACCCGCTTATGGCCGTGTGCTGGAGCGGGCGACTACGATGCGGATCGGCGATCGCGATGTCCGCATCTGCACGGTGGAAGGGCTGATCGTAATGAAGCTCGTCTCGATGCGGGCGCAGGACCAGTTGGACATTCGCGAACTGATTTTGCTTCACGGGAAGCGACTGGATATCGCCTGCATCCGAAAGGAGCTCGCCACCTTCGCCCCGCCCGGCGACCCGCGCTACGCGAAGTGGGAGTCGTGGCTGCTCGAAGCCGGCGCGACGGGCGCTGCCTGAGCGCCGGACCGGATCACGTCTCCTCGCCCAATTCATACAGCCCATGCCCGGCCCGGCGCAGCTTGCCCTGGCGGGCGAGCTCATCCCACACCGCCTGCGGATACTGATTGGGCGGCACAATCGCGACGATGCCGGAGTGCCCGCCGCCGCTCATCGGGCCGCGGCCGAGGCGCGATTCGTCGTCCAGCCGGGCCATCTTCAGCCGTTTCTTGAACGCCTTGAACGCGTTCTTGAGCTGTGTCGAGTCGAACGCGGGCGCCGCGGCCGAAGCGCCGTCGCCGTCGGCGGGGGCGATGCCGGACGGCGTGGGCGGCGGATTGCCGGCGGCATTCGGTCGGTCGGTGTTCACGGGCGCTCCTCACTTCGCCTGGGCGACGATCGGTCCGGGCTCGACGGCACGGCCACATTCGGGACAGCGCGTCGCGCCCCTGCAATCATACCCGCAGCGCACGCACTGGCCGCGAGCGATGTGCCGCGCGCGTCGGCGATCGCGACGCCAGGCGATCCATGCCGGAATCGCGATCAGAAACATCAAGACCGGGTAGGGAACGAGCACGGCCTGCGCGGTTGTGCCCTGACGCGCGGATTGTTGAAACCCGAGCCTCCACACGCGCCAATTCAGCGGACCGTCGTAGACGGCGATCGGTTCGTCCGACAAAGGGCTGCGCATCGGCATCGACACTGCATCCCAGCGCGGGAAATCCGCCCACGAGTCCAATTCCTCACGCCGTGGCGCGTAACTCACATACTCGCTGAAGCCAAAGCTCACGGCGGAATCCCAGCTCATAAGCGACACGCCGCGCGCGTGATACGTCCAGCAGCCGGACAGGTCCGTCTCGGCGGGCGCGTTCGGATTGACGGGAGGCGCGTAGTAGCCGTAGCCGCGCTCGATCAGGTCCATGCGAAACGCGCTGCGCACCCACATGCCGGCCAGCAGCGCGACCGCCAGCGCAGTCGATGTATACAGCAAGCGTCGTCGGCCTTTGCGCATAACGCATCATACATCCAAGGTCGGCGCCGCGCGAGCGGGGTGGCACGGCATTGAGGTGGCAGGTACTGGTAAAGTTTGAAGTTCGCGGCCCGTTGCCGTCCCGCCTATCATCCGGGCGTGGCGACGAAGAAGAAGGCCGCCAAGCGCAAGCCGATCAGGGACTTCGTCCAGAACGCGCTATCCGTTGTCCAGCGGGCGATCGGCGGAAAGCTACGTCGGCGGCTTAGCGACAAAGACGGACGCGACTAGTTCGCAGATTCGCCGCAACACGTCTTCTGGCAAGCTCCCCAGCCTGCGCCGCACAACCTTGCTGCTTAGCGGCATGGGCTTCGTCCACTTGACCGCAGAATCGCAGCGAAGCAATGTCTGCGAAAAATATGGTTCGCTCGACAGGATTGGAAACGAAAACGGATCACCGTCGATTCTGGACGTGAGCGGAAGGCCAACAAAATCCTCGCCCCGATTGAATTCAAACGCTGAAACGACCAGGACCGGACGAATCTTCGCCGATGTGTGGTCGGTGAACGGGAATTCGACAAGTAGGAGCTGGCCCGGACTAAACGTCATCGCCGTCTTGCTCGCTATACTTCTCTTCCTCTGGGTCGGCCCAAAAGTCGAGCGAGCCTGACGCCTCGATGGCGTTCATCATGTCGTTGACGGTTATGTCGCTTGGGTGAATGATCGTCTCCGACACGCGAACGTACGTAGTTTCCGCCAGAAGTTCATCCTCCGTGAGTTCCGGCTCCAATGCGTAATTCGCATCTTCAAGCTTCATTTTGCCGATCCTTTTGCTTGGCTGCCCGGACCGTGAAAGGGCGCATCATTATCAGGTGTTCGTTGCACCAGAATCGAATGTAGTAAATCCCTGCTTCTTTGAATTCTAGATTACTGAACACAAAATGCATATCTACGACAGTCAACGGGCTAATGTTCTCGCCGCCCGGAAACGGCCCTCCGGCGGATGCGACAGGGGTCTCGGTTTCTCCGTCTACGATCTCTAGTTTTCCCTTTGATCCGGGACGCACTCCAGTCACGGATGCGAACACGCCCATTCTGCCGATCTTGATCGGAAACTCGCGGACGTTCACGTTGCTGAACAACCCAACGAGCGCGATTTTTCCGCCGATTTCTTGGTAGATGTTCTCGCACACAACCAGTGCGATCGGCGTCGGCTTAACCGTGCTAGTCGTCGCCATCGCTCGTTCCGTCCTCGCCGCTTGCCAGTTCATCCGCAGCGGCACGATGAAGCTGAATCCTGATCCAAGCCGACAGGTCTTGGTTCGCGCTGTCCGCTGCCAGCTTGAAAGCGTTTTTTTCCTCTTCGCTCACTCGTAGGTCAAGGCGCTCCAGCCGTTTTTCCTCGGCCTTCTTCGGGGGCCGACCCCTTCTCTTCGTCACCATGAACAGAGTGTACACACAAAAAATTCGGACTGCAAACCGATTTTTGTTGCACTTATGAATATTTGTGTGTACAATAAACTAAGAGCAAGCTCAGTACGGCTGCTCGGGTTCACGTGGTGGCGGCGCTTTGGGAGGGCTTGACCGTGAACGCGACCGTCCGAATGACGGGCGTCAGCAAGCCGACGATTCTAAAACTTTTAAAAGACTTGGGTTGCGCCGGTGCAGCCTACCACGACGACCACGTGCGCGGTCTGAAGCCCGCCCGGATCGAATGCGATGAGACATGGGCGTTCGTTCACTGCAAACACTGGCATGTCGCCAGGGCGAAGGCCGCCCCCTCCGGCGCAGGGGATGCGTGGACGTGGACGGCTATCGACCCCGACAGCAAGCTCATGCTGGCGTACCACGTCGGTAGGCGCACGCCGATGGACGCGCAGGCGTTTATGTTGGACCTTGCCGGGCGCGTGACGAACCTCCCGCAACTCACGACTGATGGCTACGGCGCGTACCCCGACGCGGTCTATGAGGCGTTCGGGACGGACGTGGACTACGCCCAGCTAATCAAGGTCTACAGGGCTGAACGCTCGGACCACGCCCGCTACTCGCCCGCCGAGTGCGTCGGCTGCCGCAAACGGTACGTCATCGGCGCGCCCGATCCGGCCAAGATCAGCACGAGCATCATCGAACGGTCGGACCTGACGATCAGGAAGCAGTCGCGACGGTTCACGCGGCTCACGAATGGACACACTAAGACCGTCGAGAATCACGGGCACTCTGACGCGATGTTCTTCACGTATCACAATTTCTGCCGGAAGCACGAAACGCTGAAGGGGAAGACCCCGGCGCAGGCGTGCGGTCTGGCCGATCGTCGCTGGTCGCTCGACGAGCTTGTCGGGCTGATCGGCTGAAACTTTACCCGTGCCACCCGACTGCTCCCTCTGAACGCCTTGACTCCGCCCCGCCGTCGCG
>CAZONT010000211.1:0-4220 GCA_964581285.1 uncultured Planctomycetaceae bacterium
ATCGGCCTCATGCGGCCGACGTTGGGGATCACGGGGAGGCCCTGATCGCCGAGTCGCCGGCCGGCAGGCCAATATACGAAGAATGCCTCGCCGATCAACTGATCGGAGGGGACGGTGCCGCGCTGATAGGCCTCGCCGCGGCGCTGGACGAAGTCGCCGTTTTCCCACCAGAGTCGCGAATCTTTGCTGGCCGGGCTGTTGTCGCCGCACATGAAATAGTCGCCACTGCGGAGATAGATGGGGTTGTGCATCGTTCCCCAGGCCATGACGCCGGCGGACTGGTAGGGATTGCCCGGCACATATTCACTCGGGACGCTGCGGTAGTAGACATCGCGATGCACCGAAAGGTGCTGGATTCGGAGCGGCATGCCGCGAGCACCGATCGAGATGCGTGTCGGGGTATTGGAGCCGTCGGCCAGGCGTTTCGTCGTGAGCGCGGCGACGTCGGGCTTGTACTGCTCGTCGTTTGTCGCGACGACAACGTGGTCGTCAACCCGCAGCGAGACTCGGTATTCGAGGTTGCGAAAATCGATGATGCGCTCGCGGCCGGGGCTGAAGGGGTCGGTCTTACCGCTGGCGAGCGTGCGCCACGGTGAATCACCGACGGCATGCTCCAGCGTGACGGTTCCGTCGGGCTTAAGGATCGCGCGGAACTTGTCGGCATTCCTGGTCAAAAGGAGAAAGAGCTGCCCCGACTCCTTTTCAGGCGTGAGCACAAATCGCAGGCGGACGTCGCCGACGTAGCGGTTGTCCAGGGCGGCCTTGAGGTTGTAAGCGTAAAAGTCGCCGATGGGCTTGCCGGTCAGTTCGAGCACGTGCTCACGATCGTCACGGCCGTCGAAGACGACGCGCGGGGTTGATGCATCCCAGCCGGTCTGTTGGGGCGGGCCTCCGCTTTCCCAGCGAGCGCCATCCATGAGGGGATTCTCGGGCGGGAAGTCGTGGTCGTAGTGGAGCATCCAGAGGGCTTCCTGATCGGCGTCGGGCTTGCGCTGGATGGTGAGCAGCTTGGCAAGGGTCCGCTCGTCGGCGTCGGTCAGGCCGCGGTCCCGGGTGGTCAGGGGATCGGCGAGGAGCTTCTGGCGAATGGCTTCGGGCACCGTGGAGGCCGGGGCGGCGTAGATGTCGCCGTCGATGATCTCGAGGACTTCGTCGGGCATGCCGACGAGCCGTTTGATGTAATTCTGCTTGCCGTCGAGAGGGTTTTTGAAGACGACGACCGACCAGCGGCGCGGCCCGAGCAGCGAGCCACCGATGTCGTAGGGCCACTTGAGCACGAGGATGCGATCACCGCTGTCGGCCAGTTTCATGTCGGCGCTGGTTCCGACGACGTCGCGCTGACTGCAGTTCGGACAGGTGACGCCGATGGGATTGCGGACGACATCCTGCGATGCGTCTACGCCGAACGAATACTCGTAGCGGCAATTCGAGCAGCGATGTGCGGCATGCTTGCCGTAGAGGGACGGGGCCATCGAGCCGGTCGGAATGATGAAGGCCTCGGCAACGAAGGCGCGGAAGACAAATGCGAGAATGAAGGCGACGATGATCGAGTCGAGCGTCTCGCGGATTCCGTCGGAACGCGGGGCGGGCCTGTTGGCAGTTGTGTCAGTCGGCATGCGGTTCCAAAAAACGCGGCCGTGGCCGCTGATCCGGCGGCGACAATTCACAGCCCGCTTGACAATAGTGCGGCCGGGCGAGAGGGTCAACCGACGGCCCTCCGGAGAGGCCGAACGAGCAAACGGCGCCGGCCTCACGGGATGCGAGCAGCGGTGACAGCTCCCATTGCCATCATCGTCAACCCGGTCTCAGGCGGTGCGGACAATCGCGGACTTGCGGCGGCACTGGAGCAGCGACTTCGGGCGCGCGGACGCGACGCACGGGTGATGTTCACGTCCGGCCGAGGCGATGGACGGCGATTTGCCGGGTCGCTTACGCCGGAGACGCCGGTCGTGTTGGCGGTGGGGGGTGACGGAACCATCAACGAGGTTGTTGACGGTCTGGTGGGTCGGCCGACTCCTGTGCTGGTGGTGCCACGCGGCACGGAGAACCTGCTCGGGAAATATCTCAAGATACATGTCGACATTGACTGGCTTGCGGCGGCGGCGGATCGGCCGCGGTGTATCGAACTTGACGTGGCGGTTGCGAACGGCCGGAGCTTCTTGTGCGTGTCGGGGATCGGGATCGATGCCGAGGTGATTCGCCGGCTCGAACACCGACGTCGAGGTCATATCCACCATCTTGATTACTTCTGGCCGCTGTGGCGGACGATCAGCGGCTACTCGTTTCCGACGATTCGGGTGGAGGTTGACGGGGCACCGATATTCGAGGATCGCGGGATTGCATTTGTCGGCAACGCGAATCGCTACGCGTTCAACCTTGGGATTCTGCGCGAGGCGCGGCCGGACGACGGGCTGCTGGATGTCTGCATCTATCGATGTGCGTCGAGGTCGCGGCTGCTGGTGCACTCGTTGCGGACGTTGCTGAATCGGCACATCGGCAAGCCGGGCGTGATCTATCTCAAGGCGCGGCATATTCGCATGTCGGCGGTGCAGCCGCTGCCGGTGGAGATTGATGGGGAATTGTTCGGCACGACGCCGGTGGAATACACGGTGCGGCCGAAAGCGGTACGGCTGGTGGTGGGCGCGGCTGCGTGAGGGCGTTCAGGTTCCGTCGCGGGAGCGCTTGCGGCCGGTGGTGGGGCGTGCGTCGATCGGCGTATCCGAAGGCGGCAGGCGGCCGTGCTGTTTCCAGCGTTCGATAAACCATTCGGGATCGCGGCGGTACTCGTCGATGAGGCGCCACGTGTAAGGGCGGCCGCACTCGGGGCAGCGGTAGTTGTCGGGGAGTTCGGACAGGTCGTAGCCGCAGTGGATGCAGAAGGGCTCGGTGCGGGCACGCGCGGCGCAGCGCCAAACGTAGCTGGCCAAAGCGACTGCGATCGCGCCGACAAACAATATCAGTTTGACCCCCAGCACTGTGAGCACGCCGCGAGCCGGCCAGATCATCAGGGCGCCACCGAAGAGCAGCAGGAGCCCCACGGCGGGAAGCAGGAAGATCCAGCGGAAGCCGACGTGCCTCGCTGCGTCGCGCCAGCTCGGGCGCCACCATGTGATGTGGGCGGGATCGGCGTCGGGGTCGACCGAGGGCCGCACGTCGGCAGGGGTGGCGTGAATCGTTGGCGGCTGCCGGGCTTCGAGGGGCGCGGATCCGTCATCCACCATTGCAAAGCTGCCTCTGACGGCTAGCGGCTCTTACGCTTGCGGTCTTTGCGTTTGTCTTTCTTGCTGGGGGTGAACTTGGGGCGCGTGCTGCCTTTGAACTTGGGGATCTTGCCGCCGGCCATCGCGGTCTGGGCGAACTGGCTGCCGAATCGCATGCGGTCCATCATCGACATGCCGGCCATGTGCTTCATCATGTCGCGGGCCTGGAGGAACTGCTTGACGAGGCCGCTGACGTCCTCCGGGTCGGTGCCGCTGCCGCGGGCGATGCGACGGCGGCGCGAGCCGTCGATGACATCGGGGCGCGAGCGCTCCTTCGGCGTCATCGATTGCACGATGGCCTTCATGCGGCCGATCTCGTCTTCATCAATCTCCGGCTCAATGTCTTTCATCATGCCCGAGACGCCCGGGATCATCTTGAGCATGTCCTTCAGACTGCGGCCGGAGGTGATTTTTTCCATCTGGCCGACGAAGTCTTCGAGGTTTAGCGTGCCCTTGGCCATCTTGGCTTCGAGCTTCTTGGCTTCCTCGACGTCGACCTGCTGCTGGGCGTGCTCGACGAGACTGACGATGTCGCCCATGCCGAGGATGCGGCTGGCGATGCGATCGGGGTGGAACTCGTCGAGGCGGTCGAGCTTCTCGCCGACACCGATGAACTTGATGACCTTGCCGGTGACGGACTTGACCGAGAGCGCAGCGCCGCCGCGCGTGTCGGAGTCGAACTTGGTGAGGATCACGCCGTCGAGCTCGAGGCGGTCGTTGAACCGCTTGGCGGTGCTGACGGCGTCCTGGCCGGTCATGGCGTCGAGGACGAGGTAGATCTGGTGCGGCGAGACGGCGCCGGCCACGTTGGCGACCTCGTTCATCAGTTCTTCGTCAATCGCGAGGCGGCCGGCGGTATCGAGGATGACGACGTCGAGCAGGCGCTTCTGGGCTTCGGCGACGCCGTTGCGGCAGACGCGGACGGCGTTCTGGTGATCGCGCTCGGCGTGGACCGGGACG
>CAZONT010000212.1:0-4062 GCA_964581285.1 uncultured Planctomycetaceae bacterium
TCCCACTCTCGACCGAAAATACCACTTTCTGCTTCGCAAGCTGCACTCGCTTTCCGGCATCGTCCCGGTGGGCGTCTTTCTCATCGAGCACTTGCTGACGAACTCGATGGCGTTCCAGGGCCCCGCCAAGTTCAACGAGGATGTCCACTGGATTCACAATCTGCCGTACCTGTTCTTCCTCGAACTGTTCGGCATATTCCTGCCGCTCGCGTTCCACGCCGGATACGGCATCGTCATTGCGATGACGGCCGAGCCAAACGTGTCCCACTACCCGTACCTCGGGAATGTGCGGTACACGCTGCAGCGCGTCACGGGGTACATCGCGTTCGTTTTCATCATCGTTCATCTCTTCAAGTTCCGGTTCGCCCACATCATCGGCTGGGGGCCGGAGTTCATCCACGAAGGCAACAACTATCACGAGATCACGCGTCGCGGACTCATGGACTGGCAGCCGTTCGGCTACCACGTCCCGTCGGGTGTGACGCTGTCAATCTACGTGGTCGGCCTGATGGCGAGCATCTTCCACTTTTGCAACGGCATCTGGAGCTTCTGCATCAGTTGGGGCATCGCCGTCGGCGTAACCGCCCAGCGGCGCATCGGCTATGCCGCGACGGCCCTGGGCCTCCTGCTCATGACCTGGGGCGGCATGAGTCTATATGCCTTCAAGAAGGCGCCTGCGGGCGCGTCAATCAGGACCGGCGAATCGAATGTAGCCGTTGCCGAGAAGCAATAGGACGGACATGGCAAAGAACAGAGTTGTTGTGGTAGGCGGTGGGCTGGCCGGGCTGGCCTGCGCCATGAAGCTGGGAGAAATGGGAATCGCGTGCGACCTGATTTCTCTCGTGCCGGTCAAGCGGTCGCACTCGGTTTGCGCGCAGGGCGGCATCAACAGCGTCAACGATGTCACGCGCGGCCAGGGCGACACCGAACGGCTGCACTTCGACGACACGGTCTACGGCGGCGACTTTCTGCAGCATCAGCCGCCGGTCAAGGAGATGTGCGACTGGGGTCCGAACGTCATTGATCTGCTCGACCGGCTCGGCGTGCCGTTCAACCGGACCGCCGAGGGCACGATCGACCGCCGGCGGTTCGGCGGGACGCTCTACAAGCGGACGGCGTTTGCGGGCGCGACGACCGGCCAGCAGCTTCTCTACGCCCTCGACGAGCAGGTCCGCCGCTGGGAATCCGAAGGCCTCGTCACCAAGTACGAATACTGGGAATTTCTCGGCACGATCCTCGACGATCACGGCGTTTGCCGCGGCTGCGTCGCACAAGACCTCTACAGCATGGAGATTCGCGCGTTTCCGGCTGACGCAGTCGTGCTCGCGACGGGCGGCTGCGGGCTGATCTTCGGCAAGTCGACCATGTCGATGGCCTGCACCGGCGCGGCGGCGGCGCGCGTCTATCGCGAGGGCGTGAAGTACGCCAACGGCGAGTTCATCCAGGTGCATCCGACGGCCATCCCCGGGGCCGACAAGCTGCGACTGATGAGCGAATCGGCCCGCGGCGAAGGCGGTCGCGTCTGGGTGCCGAGGTCGCCGGGCGACACGCGCGACCCGCGGGCGATTCCGGACGCGGAGCGGTATTACTTCCTCGAGGAGCGCTATCCGGTCTACGGAAACCTCGTGCCGCGCGACATCGCGACGCGCGAAATCTTCGCCGTCTGCCTCGAAGGGCTCTCGGTCGATCCGACCACCTACTGCGTCTACCTCGATCTCACCGAAAAGACGACCGGGATCAAGCGCGACATTTTGCACAA
Organism: uncultured Planctomycetaceae bacterium; assembly: GCA_964581285.1. Lineage (GTDB taxonomy): Bacteria > Planctomycetota > Phycisphaerae > UBA1845 > UTPLA1 > SpSt-539. Next base: position 1,760 of record CAZONT010000212.1, read on the forward strand.
GAAGCTGGGCGGCATCCTCGAAATTTACACCAAGTTCTGCGGCGTCGATCCACTCGACGTTCCCATGAAGATCTTCCCGGCCGTGCACTATTCGATGGGCGGCCTCTGGGTCGATTACGCGAAGGACCCCAAGACGGGCGGCCTGCTGCCGGCGCATCCGAAAAACCAGATGACCAACATCCCCGGCCTCTACGCCATGGGCGAGCTGGACTACCAGTATCACGGGGCGAACCGGCTGGGGGCGAACTCGCTGCTCTCGTGCATCTTCGCTGGGCTGATTACGGCCCCGGGGCTTGAGGCCTACATGAAGTCGAGCAAGGGCGCGGCGGCCGACAAGCCAGCCGAGTTCTTCGCCCGAGGTGTCCGATCGTGGCAGGACCGGGCCGACGCGCTCGCAGGCCAGGCGGGCTCTGAAAATCCCTATGCGATTCACGCCGAACTCGGCCAGACCATGACGCGCAACTGCACGGTCATCCGCAACAATAAGGACTTGAAGGATACGCTCGCGAAGATCGACGAGCTGAGCGATCGCTACACACGGATCGGGCTGTCGGACAGCGGCAAGTGGACCAATCAGAACTTCTTCTTCGCGCGGGCGGTAGGCGACATGCTCCTGCTGGCGAAAGTGATCGCACTCGGCGCGATGATGCGCGACGAATGCCGCGGCGCCCACGAGAAGCCCGAATTCCAGATCGAGGGACTGAACCCCGAGAAAGGCAATTTGCGCCAGCAGGCGATCGAGTGGTGCCAGCGGTTCAAGCAGCGCAACGACAAGTGGCTGAAGACCACGATCGCCGAATACACGCCCGACGGGCCTAAGATGTCCTACGAGGCGGTCGATACGTCGCTCATTCCGCCGCGGCCGCGTACCTACGGCCTCAAGGGCGCCGAGGAAATCACCAAGGTCTGGAAAGAGCAGTTCAGCGAGCCGTCCCTGCCGAAGCAGCACGCCTCAGCGGAGCGTCAACCGGCCGTGGCGGCGTCGTAGGCGATGGCCGAGCAGCCCGCCCAGCCGCCGCCGGGAATCAGTTGGGCCGCGGCACGGGCGTTCTTTCGACGGCTGGGGCCTGCGGGGATTCTAGCGATTATTGCGACGACGCTGCCGCCGCTGGGCGGATTCGTCCTCATTGGGCTGTCGGGGAACTACGTCGCACCCTGGCTTCGGTCGCACCCGAACGGTGGCCCGCTGATATACGCGGCGGGCTTCGCCATTCTCGCCGGCTTCGCGCTGCTGCCGACCTACGCGCAGTCGCTGCTCGGCGGCTGGGCGTTCGGGTTCCGCACCGGGCTGATATTCGCGCTTGTCGGATTCGGCGTGGCGTCGCTGGTTTCGTACGTCATCGCGCGGCGCGCGGCCGGCGACCGGGTGATTCAGATCATCAACGAGCACCCCAAGTGGCGGGCCGTCTATGACGCGCTGCTCGGCCGCGGATTCTGGCGGACCCTTGGCCTCGTGACGCTCATTCGCATCCCTCCCAACTCGCCCTTCGCACTGACAAACCTGCTCATGGCAACAACGCGCGTCCCGGTGATTGCCTACCTCATCGGCACCGTCGTCGGGATGGCGCCGCGGACAGCCGCCGTCGTGTACGTCGGCAGCGGGCTCAAGAACTGGAACGAGAGTCCCCCGGCCGGGAAGTGGATATTCGTGGTCAACGTCGTGGTCACGCTGGCCGTCGTTCTGCTGGTGGGTTACTTCGCGAATCGCGCACTTGCGCGAGTTACGGGTCCGGGTACGTCTCCGTCGGATCAAACGGGGCGTGCAGTGTAGAGGTCGTAGCCCAGCCAGCGAAAGAAGAAACAGGTCTGGAGCATTCGCAGGTAGCGCACTCGTGTGCGAACGCCGGCCCACTCCTCGCGCGGGAGCTTCTCGACTTTTCGCAGACTCCAGTTCAACGACCGCGAGACGTTTCCGGTTGCGTTTTGGTGCCGCACGACGTTAAAGCCGGCCTTGCGGAAGGCCTTCTCGTACTGGCCGGGGCGGTAGAGGTGAACCCCCTCCTGAAAGACGCCGGCGAGCATTCCGACCGGCGGAAACAGCCGGGCGGTGATGTCGCCGAGGCAGAGCCAGCCGCCGGGCCGCAGGACGCGCCGGCATTCGGCGAGGAAGGCGGGCTTGTCGGGATAGTGCAGGGCCGATTCGAGGTTGATCAGCACATCGACCGACGCGGAAGCAATCGGGAGGCGCTGGGCATCGCCCTGGATAAAGTGCGGGGCCGCGGGCCTGTCGTGCCAGATCCGCCCGGCGTTCTGGACGTTGAAATCGCTGTACTCGATTCCGAACGCGCGGCGCGGATGGTAGC
>CAZONT010000213.1:0-4032 GCA_964581285.1 uncultured Planctomycetaceae bacterium
CCGACTTCTCGACCGGCAGCGATTCGCCCGTGATGTTCGCCTCGTTGATCGTCGAGGCGCCGGAAATGATCTGGCCGTCGGCCGGAATGTTGTCGCCCGGCCGCACAACGACCACGTCGCCGGGCCGGAGCGCATGGGCCTCGACCTCTTCCTCGCGGGTGGCGCCTTCGACCAGCCGCCGGGCCTTGGTGGGCGTCAGGCGAACGAGCCCTTCGATCGCGGCGCGGGCGCCCAGGGCCGTGCGGGTTTCGATCAGGTTGCTCAGCAGCAGGAAGAAAGCGACGACCGCCGCGGTCTGATACTCCGAAATGGCCATCGCCGCGAGAATCGCCAGCGCGACCAGCTCGTCCATGTGCATGTGCCCGTGCAGCAGACACTGCGCCGCATGCCACCAGAGCGGGATCGCCAGCAGCAACGCGCCGCTGAACGCCAGCACGCTGCTATACGTCTCGCCGTCCACGAACATCCACTGCGCGACGAAGGACGCCGCCAGCAGGACGCCGCCGAACATGACCGCGACGAGTTTCGCGGTCGCGCGACCCGTCTCGGATTCCACGGAATAGTGTGCGTGTGCCATCGCTCACCAAAATGTGCGCCACGTGCCGGCAATCGGACGACGACAGCGGCCAGCCAAGACCGTGCAACCAGCGGCCGGCAGCGCTGCGTCCTCGCCCGCCCGTCGGCGGAGAGGCAATGTACGCCCCTTCGGCGGGCTGTCAATCCGCCGCGCCGACAGCGTATCTCAGTACGCCATACGCCGCCCGCCGGGCGTGGTTCTGGTGCCAGGATGAAATTTTTTCGGAAGCGCCAGATCACTCGGCCGGCGGGGGGGACCGCCGGCAGCGGGATCATCGTGTCCGGCGTTGTGGCACCGGGTCCAGCCCGTTCTGGATGCTCCCCAATCCAGCCATGCCGATCGGACCCACGTCCCCAAGGAGGCGAGATTCTAGGATGGCACGTCGAGTGAGCGGGCACGGTCACTCGCGCCGCGCGTTTCGGCATGGCGCCTGCCGAGTTGCGAGGCCGTCGGTCACCTGGTCCGAGATTCCGCCGTTGATGCGCATCCGATCTCTGAAGTATGATCTTGCCGTTGCGAGTTCATCTCATGAACGCCTGGGTTGTGAAATCGACTCTCAAGCTTCGGGACGGCTCGGAGGGCTGGCATTGGAACAACTACCTCCCGGTGGGCGGCGACTGCGCATATGACCCTGACGAAGTGGCCGCGGATTGGGGCGGCGCGAATTGGGTCCGCAGCTTCTTGAGCAAAAAACTGCTTCGAGAGGAAGTTCGTGAGGGAGACATCGTCATCTGCTACCAGTCAGATGGCCGCGAGATTCTTGGCTTGACGACGATGGCGTCGGATGGGAAGGAAGACCCGCACGGCTCGGGCGACTTCAACATGTTCGATCTAGCCCGGCCTTCCGATGCGCTGATTCTCGACCCGCCGTTGACGATTGCGAGCCTCTACGCGGCCGGCTGCCGCCCGAAGTGCTTCGGGCCGGGGATGCAGGGGACCGTTTTTCGGGTCGAAAACGACGAGTTCGAGCAAATGCTCGGCGTCCTTCGCGGAGAAATGAGCGCAGAGGGCCGCCGCGAACTAGATGCCTGGCTTCGCCGCGCGGGATGGCCGCGCGCCGAGCGCGCCCCGCGCCAACGATGAAATCGGCGCGACGGAGTGAGTGCATGCGATGTCCGAACGCTGTCCGCTTTGTAATCTGCCGTTCGCAGCGGGCCTCGAAGTCCAATCGCGGCACACGTAGCTCGGTAGCTGACTTCACGAGAGATGCTCGGAATGAGGCACGAACGTTAGGCCGTGCGGTTCATCTCACTAGCCCCGATCTTTCGGCTACCAGCATCGAGCGGGTGTCGTATCGGCACCAGCGGTTGGTGCGATGCCGTGCCGGATCGAGAAATTCTCTTTCGTGATGAGTCCCAGACGCCAAACGGGTGCGCTCGGGATGCTCCTCGGGCGTTACGGGGGTGCCGGCGAAATCCGACGCGCCGAGCGCCGACCAGAGCCGCCTTGGCATCCAGAAAATTGTTGGGGTCGCGAGTCCATTCGTCGGCAGTGGTTGCTCACGCCGGTCGCGCCAAGGTGGCGTCCCGCGATGCGAGGCCACTCGCTCACTACTATTGCGTTGGGCTGATCGCGGTTAGTATCGACGTATGTCCAAGGATTCCGGCGGCGGACATCGGCTTCCCCCTGATACCCCGATTGCACTTCAGTTGACGTTACGCTTCGACGGCTCCATGGCGAGCCGAAACGAAATACCAGCCGCCGAGCTCGGCCTCGCACTGCAAGGATGGGATCGGTTCCTTAGGCTCGCGTACTACTCCCACGAGAGCGGGCGGTTATGCCTGCCGCCCATCGATACGCAATATCGCATCGAGCTCAACGTTCGTCGAGTGACTAGCGGTTCGGTTCTTGTCGATGCAACTCTCTACATCGCTGGGGCGGTCGTATCGGGAATTATCGGCAATGTCGCGACCGACGGTGCAAAGAAGTTCTGGCGCTGGTCCTCTGCCCTTGTTAAGACGCACATTCGTGCCAAACGGGAAAAGCAGACGCTTGAGGGAGTCGTTGCCGAAATCGAAGAACTAGCCAGCCATAATGATTTGCAGGTTGAGAAGGATCGCGAGAAGTCCGAGGACTTTGTAACCGTCGTTAACTCGGCGTTGGATGCGGCGACAGTTCCGCTTGACTCTGCCGCTGCCAAAGAAATCCTCGCCATGAAAGGCCAAGAAGTCGAGATTGAAATTGACAGACGGGGACGAACGGCGATCCGGGCCCCGTTTAGGCCTCCGACGCTTGATTCCGACGCCGACGCTGTTATCGAGGCAGCGGTACGCTTCATTCGGATAAACAAGAAGACTGGAACTGGAATCATGCAATTCGTTCGACCGCAAGACGATTCCCAGACGGGCCACCAGCGATTTCATGCCGAAGACCCGGCAATTCGACGCCGAGCCAATCAATACACCCGCGCGTTCCACAGAGACGAACCACTTACGATCCGCGCTCAGCGCAAAGCATACGACGCCAACAGGCGCGGACACTACTGGCTGATTGTCGATGCGCCGGCGTCTGACGTGGATGATGGGGCCCTCTTTCGCTAGCTCGTCCACACGCGCGCATCGCGACTGAATAGGCAGGGCCCATTCGCGCGATCGCCCGGTCAGCCCTCGCCGCTGCGCTGCTCTGGCATACTGATGGGCCTTGAGATCGCGAACACGGGCTGCGGCGCGGCGATGCTGGGCTGTGCCGCTCCGAAAATCGGCAGCGCGGGCGCAATCCGGTCGGCGTACGGCGCGTAGTCGGCGAGACACTCCCGAAAATTGTGAAACACCGCACCTATTACTCCGGTCACAAAAGTAGACGACACGTCACTCGCAATACGGCTCTAGGATTTGGCACGCAGCGAGCGACGCGCCGTCATCTGGATATCGCTCGGAGAAGTCAGAGCAAAACCGGCGGTTTCTGCGGCGGTAGATTCACGGGCATTGATCCTGTGTGGCCGACCCGGCGATGGGCGGAGTCGCCGCAGAGCCCTCCCGGTACGGCACTTCATAAGTGCTCCGAGGCGCAAAGGCCAGCTTTTCCGCCGACGCAACTGACATCGCCGCCCGCTACAGGAAAGCGCAGAGGCGAGCGCGTCAACGGCGAAAGTCACCGGCAACCATCGGGCGTCCTCCCGGCGAACATCATTCTCCGCGTGAATACCAACGGCCGACGAATTCCGAACTCCGGGCGATCACGCAACTCCGGTAGAGAGCCGTGTTGGCCGATCCCAAAACGCCACGCGGCCGCCCGGACGGATCGTCCGGACGGCCGCGCGAATCTCAGATCAGAACCGTGGACGCGGCGATCGCCTTACGGGCAGACGCCGGTCAGCAGGCAATCGACGAACGAATCGATGTCGGCGTTGTCCACAACGCTGTCACCGTTCGTGTCCGCGTTGTTGATGTTGCAGCCGGGATACGTCGTCGCATAGCCGGCCGGATCGTTCAGCGCCAGCACGTAGCCATCGATGT
>CAZONT010000214.1:0-4000 GCA_964581285.1 uncultured Planctomycetaceae bacterium
GCCAGCTCGAGCCGTTCTGGCCCAACGAAATCATCAAGATGGTCGTCGTCGTACTCTGCACGCTGACCGTGATCATGGCCCTGGTCACGCTACCCACCGTTCTTGAATGGGTCGGGCTGACCGGACTCGTTCACGAGGAGGAGCCCGCGAACCCGCGCGTCACGCCCGAACACATCAAGCCCGAGTGGTACTTCCTCGCCACCTATCAATACCTCAAGCTGATGGAGTACCCGCAGCGCTGGTTCGGCATCGATGGCAAGATGCTCGGCGTGCTGTCGCAGGGCCCGCTTGTCCTCGCGGTGCTTCTCCTGCCGTTCTGGTACCGGCGAAAGGCCGAGCGCCCCCCAAGCTGGGCCTACTACATTGCCGTCACCATTATCATTGCACTGTTCCTGCTCCTCACGCTGGCCGCAATCTGGCCGCCCAGCCCTCTGTTCCTGTCTCTGACGGCGGCAACGCTCATCATCTTCTACGCACTGATGGCGCGCGAACGCCGCGCCGTCCGCCAGGTCCTGCATGACGAACCGTCCGATCCGCACGATTCCCCGAAAGGAGGAGAACCGTGATCGCCGCGCTACTCGTCACCCTGGCGCTCAGCGTCGCGGCCGCGGCCGGAGAATCTCCCATTGACGACCGCTTCGCTAACAACGCCTGCGTTCGCTGCCACTCCGCCCTTCCCGGCCGCCTCGGCGAGATTGCCAATCACGATTGGAAACAGAGCGTCCACTTTGCGAACGCCGTCGGATGCGATGGCTGCCACGGCGGCGATCCCGGCGTCCGTGCCGACCAGTTCCCAGACGAGGTGGCCTTCAAGAACGCCTCGCACATGACCCGCGACCCAAATCTGCTCGCTGCGCCGGGTCGCTCCGATGCCTTCGTCGATCGCGTACGCGGTCGCGAAGTCTCCTACTTTTGCGGAAAATGCCACGCCCTCATCAAGGAAAAGCACCTTGGCAGCCCCCACGGCGACTACGGCGACCCAACCTGCCTCTATTGCCACGCCCGCTCATCCGAAGGCCTCTTTACGCACCGCATAGTCCCTGCCTCGATTGACATCATCGACACGCGCGGGCGCGACGAGGGCGGCCGATGCTCCGCCTGCCATCAGGCGCCGACGATGCAGGCCGTTGCCCAAATCAAGAGCACTCTGGCGCAGACCAGCGACCTCATTGAAACGGCATCGCGCCAGCACGATGAACTAATCCAACGGGGCTACCGCAGTTTGGAGTTGGCCGGCCTCCAGGCGCACGGGCGCGAGGTCAATTCCCGACTCCGCCAGGTCTTCCACAGCTTCGACATGCGGGAAATCAACGGCTTCGCCGGCGAAATAAGGGCCTTGGCCGAGCGGACGACAAGAACTCACGATCTGCTGGACCGCGTCTCCCGGATGCGGAGAGCCCAGACGACCGTCGGCTTGGCGGTATGTACATTTTTGCTCTCGTTTGTGGCCGTGCTCCTGTATTACAAGCGCACTTTTTGCCTGAAGCACGCCGAACAGCCGAAAACATAAGTGGGCAGCGCGCGGCCGCGAGGCGCGCATCGTTGGCGACAACGATGCGGGCGGGCTGTGCGCTGCGACTGGATGATCAGCAGACCGATGGCCCTCCGGCGATTACGACGACCGAGCACCGCATCTGACTATCACACATCGCCGATTCGAATGCGCTGGCTGCTCCACACCGCAATCCTCGCGGCGATGTGCTTGCTTGCCCCGTCGTGCTCGCCCAGTGCCCGCGAGAAGCTCACCGAGTTCCTTTTTGAAGTCCCCACGAGCCAGCCGACATCCGCGCCGGCTGATCTGCCGATGTCGCAGATCAGCATGCCGACGGGTCGCGCCGTCGCCGCCGGAACGCCCTTCGCTTCGATTCACGAACCCGTTGCCCGCCGCCGCTGCTCGGCCTGTCACGATGCCGGCGCCGAGCAAACCATGGTCCAGCCGTGGACTGAAAAATGCGCGAGCTGCCATCAACCCATTGTCCGTAAACCGTATCTCCACGGCCCGGTCGGCGCGATGGCCTGCAACGAATGTCACCTTCCGCACGCCTCCGCCCTCCCGTCGCTGCTCCGTCAACCCGACCCCACGCTCTGCATGGCCTGCCACGGAACCACGCTCCGACTCGATCCGCCCTACCACGCCGATGCCGCTCGGGCCTGCACGACCTGCCACAACCCGCATGGCGGCGACGATCCCGCACTCCTTAAGCCGCGCAACCTCTGGGAGCACGAACCGGTCACCACCACCGCCGCTTCCAGCCCCGCCGACGGTGACGAGCGGTGAGTCGACGATCGGATCCCGACGCCAGTTTGTCCCGCGGCCTCCGCGCCGCTTCCCTTGTCGCCGCGGCGATTCTGCTCCACGCGACCAGCGCGCGTGCGGATGACGCCGCAACGTCTCAACCGGCCGACGCTCCGCCGCCGCGCCGCCAGTACAACTACTTCTCGCTCGAACGCCTCGACGGCGCGATCGAAATCGGCGGCGAGTATCAGCGCAACCGCGTCATCACCGGCGTCCCCTACCAGCAGGGGCCCTTCTATTTGAACTCGACGCGTCAGTACGACTCGCGGGCCACGTTCCAGCAGCAGCTCCTGCTCGACCTCGACAGTACCATCTACGATCCGCGGTTCCTCCGCGTCTCCGGCTCCGTCGGACTCGGCCTTCAGCAGGAGCGCTACCGTGAAACCTTCGACACGCGCCTCCAGACCGACTCGTCCAACGGCTACCTCTCCAGCTACGACCTCCGCGCCGAGTTTCTCCCGGGCAAGCAGGTCTCCGGAAGCGCTTACGCCCTCTTGGCCCGCGACAACTACTCCCGGCCGTTTCTCCCGACGCTGCTCGAAAAGCGGAACGACTACGGCTTCGCCCTCTACTACGCCAGCGACAAGCTGCCCATGCAGCTCACCTACGATCACCGCGAAGTTCATCGCGAAGGCGACCCGGAGCTCTACGAAGATGAGCACCTCACCCAGGACCGCCTCGCCTACCAGGCCACCTACATCCAGAGCCCCGCCCACTCGCTCAAGTTCGGCTACGAGTACACCATCGACGACGACCGCTACAGCGGAAGCACGTACAGCTTCCACAATCAGCGCAACGAATGGCGCGTCGACGATGAGCTGCTATTCGGCGATCAGCGGCAGAACCGGCTCGACACCGTCCTCCGCTTCCAGGACGAACACGGCAGCTACGCCCGCGACCTTTACGAAATGGGTACGCGGATGTCGCTCAAGCACTCCGACTCGCTCACCACCAACTATCAGTACCAGTTCTCCAAGGAAGAGCAGGGCGCGATCGACTTCCTCACTCACCGCGGCGATTGGCAGCTCGTCCACCAGCTCTACAACAACCTCACCACCACCGTCGACATCTTCGGCCTCTATCAGGACGTCCAGAGCGAGGGCGACACGACCCAGTTCGGGGCCAGCGTCAATTGGAGCTACACCCGCAACAACCGCTTCGGCCGCTTCTCCGCAAACTTGGCCGTCACAGAGGAACTCGAGAAGACCTCCGGCGGCGGCGTCCGCCCCATCATCGGCGAGTCCGCCTCGTTCATCGATCCGTTACCCGTCACGCTCATCAACCCCAACGTCGTCTCCACCACGATCATCGTCCGCGACGTCGCCCGGCTCCGGATCTACATCCCCGGCATCGACTACTACATCACCCGCGTCAAAAACTACACCGTCCTCGTCCGCAACCCCCTCGGCGGCATCCGCAACCTCGCCACTGTATACGTCGACTACGCCTATTCCATCGACGACGACTCCGAACGCTGCACCACCCTCGTCAGTCTCAACCTCCAGCAGGACTTCAACAATGGCTTCACTCCCTATTACATCCTCAACTATCGCAACGACAATCGCGACCTTCCCGCCTACGCATACGCCCAGCAGAACGACACCGGCATGAACCGCAACCGCATCGGTCTTCGCTACCGCAAGGATCGCTTCTCCGCCGGAGCAGAACTCGACATCCTCCAGGACTACGTCGACAACTTCACCG
>CAZONT010000215.1:0-3967 GCA_964581285.1 uncultured Planctomycetaceae bacterium
AGCACGACGATCTTCACGATCACCATGCCCGCGTTGAACCCGGCCGACTCGCGAATCCCCCACACGAGCACAATCGTCAGGATCGCCACGATCGCGAACGCCGGAAGGTTGAACACGATCGGCACGCCGAACAAATGCGGCGCATCGCGAAACACCGTCTGCACACCGGCCAGATCGAAAACCTTGGCCGCCGAGCGGTAGTCCATCGACAGCCAGTCCGGGATATGCAAGCCGAATCCCGCCAGAAAAGTCCGGAAGTACCCCGCCCAACTGATCGCGACGGCGGTATTCCCCACCGCATATTCGAGGATCAGGTCCCACCCGATGATCCACGCGATCAACTCTCCCAATGTCGCATACGAATACGTGTACGCCGACCCGCTGATCGGTACCAGCGATGCAAACTCGGCATAGCAGAGCGCCGTGAATCCGCACGCGATCGCCGTCAGCACGAATGACAGCATCAGCGAAGGCCCGGCCCCCGGCCGCGCCGCATCGCCGGCCGCCGCCGTGCCCACCGTCGCGAAAATGCCCGCCCCGATGATCCCGCCAATCCCCAGCAACGTGACGTGAACAGGCCCGAGCGAGCGCCGCAGTCCGTGCGTCGTATCCGCGGCCGACGCGAGGATGTCGTCCAGTTTCTTGGTCCGGAAAAGTCCCGAGATCACCGTCACCTCGCTCGTCCGCGGCGAAAGCCGGGCTATCTTGCCCGAAACGACCCGCAAGTCCAATCGATAACGCGTTTCAATGTGCGCCCGCCTTTGTTATGCTTCGCCCGACAGGACGGACCAACGCGATGCCAAACACGACATCGAGCGCCACGCACTCCGCTCCTGCCGCCACGTTCGTCCGCCAACTCGGTCTTTTCGACTCCACGATGATCGTCTCCGGCTCGATGATCGGGTCCGGCATTTTCATCGTGTCCGCCGACATGGCCCGCCAGCTCGGCTCGCCCGGCTGGCTCATCATGACATGGGTCATCACCGGCCTGCTGACGGTCGCAGGCGCGCTTTCGTACGGCGAGCTCGCGGCCATGATGCCCCGGCCGGGCGGCCAGTACGTCTTCCTGCGCGAGGCGTACTCGCCGATGATCGGCTTCCTCTACGGCTGGACGGTCTTTCTCGTCATCCAGACTGGAACAATCGCGGCCGTCGCGGTTGCGTTCTCGCGCTACCTCGGCGTGCTCTGGCCGGCGATTTCACCGACGAGCTGGATCATCAAGCCGATCAACCTTTCATCGAACTACGCGATCAGTCTGTCGGTGCAACAGGTTGTCGGCGTGTTGCTCGTGCTGTTCCTGACGTACCTGAATACGCGCGGGTTGAAGCTCGGCAAGCTCATTCAGAACACATTCACGACGGTCAAAGGGGCGTCGCTGTTGGGACTGATCATCATCTGCATCGTGATGGGCAAGCACCTTTCAGGGGCGTTCAGCGGCTTCTGGACGGTCCGAGACGCGGCAGCCATCCAGCCCGACTTGTCTTTCATCTCTCCCGTCCGCGCCAGCGACGGAGTCTTCGGCCTGTTCGTCGCGCTTTGCGTCGCCCAGGTCGGCTCACTCTTCTCCGCCGATGCGTGGAACAATCTCGCCTTCGCCGCCGCCGAAGTGAAGAACCCGAAGCGAACGGTTCCCATCGCCACCGTCCTCGGCGTCTCGCTCGTTCTCACGCTCTACGTGCTCGCCAATTTCGGCTACCTCTCGACGCTCACGATCAAGGAGATTCAGACGGCGCCCGAGGACCGCGTGGCCACGGCCGCCCTCGACACGATCGTCGGGCCGACCGGCGCGATCATCATGGCCATCGCGATCATGATCTCGACCTTCGGCTGCAACAACGGCCTCATCCTCGCCGGGGCGCGAGTCTACTACGCCATGGCCTGCGACGGCCTCTTCTTCCGCTCCGTCAGCCGCCTGAATCGCTTCAACGTCCCCGCCGCGGGGCTCATTCTGCAGGGCCTCTGGGCCTCTCTGCTGGTATTGCCCCGCACGCGGCTGCGGGACTCTGCCGGAGCGCCATTGATCGACCCGAAATCGGGTATGGAGCTTTACGGAAACGTCTACAGCAACCTGCTCGACTACGTCGTGTTCTCCGTCGTGATCTTCTACGTGCTCTGTATCGCGGCCGTTTTCATCATGCGCTGGAAGCGGCCGGACGCCCCACGGCCCTATCGCACACTCGGATACCCGCTGGTCCCGCTGCTGTACATCATCCCCGCCAGCACGATTGTCATTGTGCTGCTGATCTACAAAACCCAAACGACATGGCCGGGGCTGCTGATCGTGCTGACCGGCATCCCCGTTTACGCAATCTGGTCCCGGCTGAGTTCGGGCCACGCGCGGCCGCAAGTTCCCTTGGAAGAAGGTGCTGAATGAAGAGCCAGTATACGGCGACCAAGTCCATCGAGCGTCTCAAGGCCGAAATGGAAAGCGACAATCGCTTGCGCCGGATCCTCGGTCCCGTCCAACTCGCCAGTCTGGGCGTTGGCGCGATCATTGGAACCGGAATTTTCGTCCTCACCGGCCGCGCCGCCCATGACTGCACCGGCCCGTCGCTGATGCTCTCTTTTGTCGTCTCGGGAATGGCGTGCATCTTCGCCGCGCTCTGCTATGCGGAGTTTGCGTCGATGGTCCCCGTCGCCGGGTCCGCGTATACCTATGCCTATGCGACCTTGGGCGAGCTTTTCGCATGGATCATCGGCTGGGACCTCATCCTTGAATACACCGTATCTTCGGCGGCCGTAGCCCACGGCTGGTCACACTACTTCCAGGATTTTCTGAGTCTCTTCAAGATCAAGATTCCATTCGTGCTTTCGAATGCGCCCTTCGACTACAACCCCGACATTGGCAAGGTCGTTTCCACCGGCAACTGGTGCGATCTGCCTGCCATCCTGATTGCGGCCGCGATCACCGTCATTCTGGTGAAGGGCATCCGCGAGAGTGCCACGTTCAACTCGATCATGGTCGCGATCAAGGTTGCCATCGTCCTGCTGGTGATTGTGGTCGGCGTCCAATACGTCGACACAAAGAACTGGCACCCCTTCGCACCGTACGGCTTTGGCGGTCTCAGCTTCTTCGGGAAGACCGTGTGGGGGCAGTCCGACGCCGGTGGTAAGCCGATCGGCATGCTCGCGGGTGCTGCCACGATCTTCTTCGCCTACATCGGATTTGACTCGGTTTCGACCCACGCCGAGGAGGCGAAAAAGCCGCAGCGCGACGTGCCGATCGGAATCATCGCTTCGCTCATCCTCTGCACAATCCTCTATATCGCTGTGTCCGCAGTCCTCACCGGGATGGTCGGCTACGACAAGATCAACATCGACGCCCCGGTCTCGGATGCGTTCGGCCAACGCGGCATCAAGTGGGCCCAGGGCGTTATTTCGCTCGGCGCGCTGACGGGAATCACCTCGGTCATCCTCGTCATGATGCTGAGCCAGCCGCGCATTACACTGGCGATGGCACGTGACGGGCTGCTGCCGCGCAGCTTCTTCGGCGCGGTGCACGAGCGCTTCCGCACGCCGTGGAAGGCCACGATCCTCTGCGGGCTGGCGGTCGCGTTGCTCGGCGGATTCCTTCCGCTGCGAATACTCGCCGATCTTGTCAACATTGGTACGTTGCTGGCGTTCGTCATGGTCTGCGCCGCCGTGCTGATCATGCGTCGGCTGCAGCCCAACGCCCCAAGGCCATTCCGCTGTCCGCTGGTCCCGATTGTGCCCATTCTGGGCATCCTCATTTGCGTCATGCTGATGTTTTCGCTACCGGTCGAAAACTGGTGGCGACTGGCCATTTGGCTCGCTGCCGGCTTCGTCATCTACTTCGCATACGGCCGGCACCACAGCGAATTCGCTAACAAGTCCGCCGCATCGCGCCGCGCGGCGTAAGAGGATTGAGGGCTCACGCGGAGCAGCTTCCAAACGAAAACAACGAAGCCCGCGGAGGGCAGCCGCGGGCTTCGTCGCTTGATCAGGA
>CAZONT010000216.1:0-3950 GCA_964581285.1 uncultured Planctomycetaceae bacterium
ACATCAAGTGGGAGTGCCCGCCGCCGTCGACCAACCCGGTCGGCACGACGCATGACTTCGTGACGCGGACCACGAAGTACTCGGACGGCACCTTCCTGCCGAACCACAGCGTGACCTACACGATCGTGGATGGTCCGGACGCGACCTTCGACAACGGCACCAAGACCCAGACGGTCATGACCGACTCGAAGGGCGAAGCCAAGGTTACGATCAAGCAGACGACGCCGGCCAAGGGTACCAACAACATCAACATCGAGATCATGCGGCCGGAGAACACCCAGTGCTGTATGCCGGCGGTGAAGATCGCCACCTGCAGCACCAGCAAGACCTGGGTGCAGTGCGAACTGACGCTCCGCAAGGAGTGCACGCCGTCGGCCGTCGCGGGCGACCCGGTGAACTACACGATCACCGTCAACAACCCGTCGCAGGCTGATGCGAACAACGTGACCGTGACCGACAACATTCCGGACGGCATCTCGTACGTCTCGAGCACGCCGGCCGCGAGTGGCGGTGGTCCGAACCTGAGCTGGTCGCTGGGCACGCTGAAGGCGGGCCAGTCGATGAGCATCCAGGTCCAGGCCAAGGCCGGCGGTCGCACGGGTCGCTACGAGAACTGTGCCGAGGCCCGGGCCGACCAGTGCTCGGCACGCGATTGCTGCTCGACGACGGTCACGAGCCCGCAACTCGCCCTCGAGAAGCAGTGCCCGGCCGAAGTCATGCTCTGCGATCCGTTTGACTACACCATCATCGTGAAGAACACGGGCGATGGCGTGGCCCACAACGTCAAGATCGACGACCAGTTGCCGGATGGCCTCGCGACCACAAACGGCCGCAACGCCGTCACGAGCCAGATCGGCGATCTGCAAGGCGGCGAAGCCAAGCAGGTCCGCTTCCAGGTCAAGGCCAGCCGCACCGGTTCCTTCACGAACCGGGCGACCGCCAGCGGCGACGGCGGGCTGATGGCCGAGGCGAGCTGCACGACAGTCGTTAAGCAGCCGCAGATCCAGGTTACGAAGTCCGGTCCGGATATCCGGTACATCGGCCGACCGGCTGAGTACCAGATTACGGTCCGCAACAGCGGCGACTCCCCGGCGATGAACACGGTCCTGACGGATCCGATTCCGACCGGAACGGAGTTCATCAGCGCGTCGGACGGCGGATCGTTCTCCGGCGGCCGCGTGACGTGGAACCTCGGCACGCTCGAGCCGGGCGGCACGCGAACGGTGTCACTGCAACTCAAGGCGGTTACGGCGGGCAGCGCGAAGAACGTTGCCACGGCCACGGCGAACTGTGCCGAGGGCCAGGCCCAGACCGAGATGAAGATCACCGGTATCCCGGCCGTTCTGCTCGAGGTCGTGGACGAGGCTGACCCGATCGAAGTCGGTCAGAACGAGACGTACACGATCGTCGTGACGAATCAGGGCTCGGCGGAAGACACGAACATCAAGATCGTGTGCGAGATTCCGCCGCAGATGCAGTTTGTCTCCGCCGGTGGCGCGACGAATGGCACGGCGAGCGGAAACACGGTGACGTTCGAAGCTCTGCCGCGACTTGGAGTCAAGGAGCGTGCGACCTGGAAGGTCGTCACCAAGGGCATCAACACCGCCGGCAACGACACAGCCGATGTCCGGTTCAAGACGCAGATGTACACCGATCAGACGACCCAGGGCGGCGTCGTCGAGGAGACAGAAAGCACGCACATTTACGAGTAAGGTCAGAAGGGCTGAAGTAAGTCAGGATTGAAGACGGGGTCCGGTCGCACCAGCGGCCGGACCCCGATTGTTTTTACAAGCCCCAGGCGTAGAAGACGGCGGTGAACATGACGTCCGTCGTGATCAGCGCCACAATCGACTTGATGACAGTATTGGTCGTGGCGCGGCCGACGCCCTCCGCCCCGCCGGACACCGAAAGCCCCTCCAGGCACGCGATCACCGAAATGAGCATGCCGAAGACGCCCGCCTTGACGAGCCCCGTGAGGAAGTCCTTGTGACCGATCGCCTGGCGTGAATAGCTCAAATACTCGCTCATGCTGATATTTAGCACGCCGGTCGCCGTAATCAGCCCCCCCACCAGTCCCATGACATCCGCGATCACGGCCAGCGCCGTCAACATGCCGATCGTCGCCAGCACGCGCGGCACGACGAGGAATCGAAGCGGATTCAGCGCCGTCGCCTTCAGCGCTTTGATCTCTTCACCTTCTACCATCGTGCCAAGTTCCGCGGCAATACTCGCACCGGCGAATCCGGAAAGCACAACCGCCGAAAGCAGCGGCCCGAGTTCGCGAAACATCGCGATGCCGACGACGTCGGCGACGCGCGCAAGCTGTCCATAAGACTTCAACGTCGGCGCCATCTGCAACGCGAGGATGATGCCGACGAAAGTCTGCACGAGGACGATGATCGGAATCGACTGCACGCCGACCCGGACCGCCTGTTCGACAGCCGCAGCCCGGCCCATTCGCCCGCGCATCGCGGGTCGAATCCACGGAATGGTGTCACGAATCAGAACGGCCATCTGGCCGACGAACGCAGTGACGCTACGCGCCGTTGCGGCGACCGCGTATCCCGCCAGGCCGACATTCAAGGCGAGCCGGTAGAAGATCGATCGAGCCGGAGGGGTGTCGCCATTCGAAGCCGATGCCGCGTCGCTCATGCCTGAAGCGCCTGCTCCTCGGTCTGAAAGATATTGAAAAACTTGTCGAGCTTGGTGATCTCAAAAACACTTCGAACGCGCATTGAAAGATTGACGAGCGCAAGCTTGCCCTTGTAGGCATTCACCCGCCGCAGCAGTTCGACCAGCGTGCCGACGCCCGACGAATCCATGTACCCGACTTCGGTCATGTTGAGAACGAGTCGCTTCGGGCGATTCGCCGCCACGTTCACAAGCGCTGCGTGCAGCGCCGGCGACTGGTGCAGGTCGATCTCGCCAGACAACACGACGACCGTGGCCTCCGGCCCCTCCCGAATTTCCTTCATCACCGAAGACGCAGTCGGTTTTGTTGACATACCGCTCTTATCCTTGCAACGCGCCGGTCGATGGCGATCCCACCGTCCCGTATTTGACCATCCGGAGCATCATTCCGCCATCGATCGGGCAAGTGTATTCGACGCTATCCATTATTGTTCGCATGATGTGCACGCCGAGGCCGCCAGGCCGCACGTCGTTCAAATCCCGGCCGCGAATCGTCAAAGGGTCGACCTGTCGGCCATGATCGCGAACGGTGATTCGGATCCCCCGCCGCCCGTCCGGTCCATCGAGCCCCTCCAGCGTGATGTGAATGGGCTGGTCTTTCGCTCCCAGGTAACCGTGGCGAATGACGTTCGCCAGGGCCTCGTCGACCGCGAGCGTCACCTTGTACACGTCTTCCGACGTAAACGCCTCCATCTCGGCCATCTGCGCCAGCGCGCTGCGAACAACCGCCAGGCTCTTGGCGTTGCTCGTGATAGTTAGCTCGACATGCCGTGCCGGGTTAAGCCGACCCTCCGTGGTCATGACCGACTCCTGACTAGTGTGACAATTCCGGTCGCGAGGCATCCGCCGCGGCTGACGCCGGATCGTCGCCGGCTGGTTGGGTCGTCGTCCGTGCAAAGTCGCCGTCGTTTACCGCCCGACGCCAGCGGTCGACAGCGGCCACGCGCTGCGCCGACGGAGCGGCAAAATCGTAGCCCATGCGTGTCCCGGTGATCCGCTCCAGCGCCAGGATCGCAAAAAACCGAACGGCGTCGTCCTCGTCGTCGAGGCGGTCCACCAGCAACGGCACTGCCGACCGATCGCGGGCGTCGCCCGCGGCCTTGATCGCCAAAATCCGCGTCCCCGCATCGGACGACTGAATCCCGGCGCGCGAGACCGGGTCGACGCACCCGCCCAGCGAGAAGAACGTCGCACACGTCAGGAAGAACCCGGCGCCGCGTTGCATGAACCTTGCTCGACTCCGCCGTTCGACGTGCCCG
>CAZONT010000217.1:0-3943 GCA_964581285.1 uncultured Planctomycetaceae bacterium
ATCTGCGACTCCCAGATCTCCTCCGGATCGTGTTCCACCCATCCCGCCCGTGGAAACTGCTGCCCGAACTCGCGCTGCTGTTCGCCCCGGATCTTCCCCGCCCGATCAAATACGATCGCCCGCGAACTCGTCGTCCCCTGGTCCAGCGCAAGGATGTAGTCAGCCATCGTCGAGGATCATGCCCCAACTCCTCGCCCGGGCAAAGGGGAATGAGTCCGGCCAGTCCGCCTGCACACAATCGGAACAGACTCGGTGCGATTCGCACCCCCGTTCTCGCCCCCGAGAACCTTGCAGATACGAAGCGATGAATCGGAGACAAAGTGAAACCTTACCAACCCCCGCGCCGCATTCGCCGCTTTTTCTAGTTAGCATCGCGCGAGTATCCATTTTTTTCTTGACCCTCCGGCCATCACGCTGTTATCCTCACCCGCGCCTCGATGATCGGCTGCACTCGGCCGGCCTCGGCTCACACTCAATCCGGCTCGAAAGGAGCATCCCATGCCCCGCACACGGCTCTGCCCCCCCCAATTTGCGATAGCGCTTGTCACCATCTTTAGCGCCGCCGCCTTCGCCACCCCACCCTCCCAGGAATACTCCTACTACGGCGGCCATCCCCGCTCGTGGCAAGCAGGCGTACAGGCACATGCCAATTCGCTCATCAACATGACAAACCTGAACGTCCTGACCTCCGTCCCACTCTTCGCCTGGTCCGGCAAGGGCCCCGCCCTGTCAATCAGCATCTACCACAACTTCCATTCCGCCGTCAGCGGCGTCACTGCCCCGGCCGGCGCGGGTTTCACCCTCGGCGCCGCCCGCGCTTTGACGAACGCTGCGTCTGGGACGAGCGAATCCATCCACGCGCCCCAACCCATCCAACGGCAGCATTGGAAGCCCCAACGGGGTGCCCCAGCTCCAGCCCAGGGCAACGCCCTGGGGAATCGGCAGCGCCCGATGTTATGATCTTGAATGATCCCAGAAGCCCTGAAAGGGCGACCCAAAATGCCGCAAACACTCGCGCACTTCCACACTCGTCTGAACTTCGGCGCCACATGTCGCCAGCACCTCGTCCGAGACTCCACCTACAACGCCCGCGGCTGGCGCGTCAAGAAGCTCGTCGACAATAGCGACACGCTCGATGGCACGTTCCGCATGATCTACAACCAGTCCTGGCAGTTGCTGGAGATTCTGTCAGTCAGCGGCGGTTCAACCACGGTCGCCAAGCAATTCATCCACGCCGGCCCCGGCGTCTCCGACCCATCCGGCCGGTCGGTGAGCCCGTCGAACCGCCCCTACATCGACGACCACATTGCCATGCTCACCCCCTCCGGCGGCGGCTGGACTGCCCACTACTACCACACCGACGACCTGTTCAATACTCTGGCCATCTCGGACAGCAGTGCCGCAGTCGCCGAACGCGCCCAAGTTGAGCCATACGGCACTGCCTCACTGACGGACGCCACGGGCAACCCACTCAACATGTCAGCGATTGCGAACCCGTTTGTTCGCCAAGGGATCTTGCGCGATTGGGAGACCGGTAACGACGACAATCGTCATCGATGGTACGGGCCCGCGATCGGTCGATGGGCGTCCCGCGATCCGGTAATTGCGAATGGAGGAGTTGAAGGATCGTTTGAACTATTCTCGGCCAACGCAGGCGCTCGCGGAAGTAGGAATGCAATCGGAGCGGGAAGCACCGCGACAAATCCATGTCCCCCTGGACCGTTCAGACCGACGGGACCAATCATCGAGCACCCCGAGATGCAGGTGATGTCGGGGGTGCCCTCCGGGTTGCCGAGCGGCGCATATCCGCTCGTTGAGTATCTCGGTAGCAACCCACAATCAAACGTTGACCCGAGCGGCCTCTTCTCAATCATCGATCCCTTCACGGGTCCATCCATTTCCAGCTGCTGCATCCCGTTTTCGGCGACCACCACCACGTCAAATGTGGTCGACGCCGGATACACGACTCGTCAAAGCACCGAGGGCTGTGAATGCGGAGTAGACAGCTGCGGGCGCCCCCGCAATGGGACTCGGGTATGCACGTACCATGACCACTACATTCGCTTTACGACGTCGACGACGACGAGTACGTGGTACGTGAAGAGTTCGGAAACAAGGTGCAACGGCGTCATCTGTCCCAGCCCTACAACTACTACCACCCATACATTCGGTCCCCCCGAATGGGGGCATTCCGAGTTCATGGGCTGTACCCCGTGCGTATGTCCATGATAGGCCGCTCTGCAACCACGCGGTTGGAATCGAGAGAAGTTGTCAATTGTGTGCGTTAGTGCATGCCGTCTTCTTCAATGCGAATCGGCGTGACTCGCACACATCGCGGGAGGTCGAAAGATGAAGTTGACATTTGCCGGGACCTTTCTCATTGCGGGACTGGCACTGTTCGCCATACTCACAGCGCACATTTTGGCAGCAGACCGCAACGACGTGCCCGCTGAAATACGGGCGACTCGCTTCATGCTGGTCGATTCAAAAGGTCAAACGAGGGGGCTTTTCGGGTGCGAGTCGGATGATACGCCTACGCTCAGATTCTTCGACGAGCGGAGCCGAGAGAGAATGACGTTTCGGCTGCAAGGCAGCGGCGAACCGCTCGTCGTGTTGCAGGATGTCAACGGTCGGCCGACGGTCCATATTCTCACAGACAAGGGCGATCCAAGCGTAATGCTGACGGCCCCGCAAGGTCGCAGGTCGATCGGGCTGAACGTTACCTCTAGGTTAGGCCCGTCGATCAGCTGTTACGATAACTCAGCGCGGTTGCGCCTTCACGTCGGCCTCCTCGATACAGGTCTCGGGGAAATCACCTTCCTGAATGAACAATCAAAGGTGATGAAAATGGACGTTCAACCCAATCAGCCAGCCGTTCCCGTCCCCCCCGGCAACGCCCCCGATCCCGGGAATGTGCGGAAAGTGCCGTCGCAATAACTCATCGATTGGATTTTGGTGGGTTTTAGGGGACTTTCTACTTTTCGGCGAGTTGATCGGTGATTCGCCACCATCAGCAACCGGAAATGCAAATCCCTAAACCCGCAATCGTCCTGCGGAACGCCGGCCACCCCCTCCCGTAGAAACATCGCATCCACCCCCCCCACGCCGAGTCGCGCCCTACGCCACCGCCCGCCACCACCATGATGCCATCCGCAAGAACGAATTCCATGTCCGTGACGGACATTTCGGGTCCACGACCCCCCTAGTATCGTAAAATGTACCGCCCGCCCCAGCGACTCGAACCGCCAACCTGGCCCCGCCTCCCGCCCATCCTCATCCAGCTCGAACGAACAGCATCCATCTCGAACGATCAGAGAAACAAAACCGATGTCAGTGAAGGACATTTCGGGTCCACTACGCTTCTTATATCGTAAACTATACCTCGAACCAGTCGCACAATCGACAATCTGCCCCGCCTTGCCCCAGTCCGCTCTGCCCACCCGAACTCCCCATTTTCCTAACCACGCTCCGACCGACGAACAACCGGCTCGTTGCTTGGAAGCGCTGCGAAAGCTCATCGGAATTTCGTCCCGCTGCGGAACGCCGGCAGACCTCTACCTCAGAGACATCGCGGGGGCGAGGGCCTGCCCTTGACGCGACGGGCGGCGAAGCCGCTTTCGAACGCGATAGCGTCCCCGGCGAGTCAAGGGGCCCGCCGGGACGCCCGCACAGAACGCCTGACCCGGCCGCGCAGGGGAAGTTGCGCGCACGCACCGCCCACGCGGCCCCGGAGAAACCGCGCCCTGCCATTGACGCGACGGCGCGGCGAAGCCGCTCCCGAACGCAAAGCGTTCCCGCCGTGTCAATGGGCGGAGGGACAAAATGGCGACGACTTTTCACGCCGACGTGGGACGCGTCCCGGCAAATCCCGTCCAATCCCGTCAAAAGACAATCATGCGATCCCGTCCCACCAACCCGAATCGACCCGACGCCCGCCAGCGCC
>CAZONT010000218.1:0-3882 GCA_964581285.1 uncultured Planctomycetaceae bacterium
TTCCAGCTCCTTCTTGAGCTTCTCGGCGTCTTCCTTCGAGATGTTCTCCTTCACCGTCTTCGGAGCCCCATCGACCAGGTCCTTCGCCTCCTTCAGGCCCAGGCCCGTCGCCGTCCGCACGACCTTGATCACGCCGATCTTGTTCGCGCCGGCATCCTTCAGCGTCACGTCGAAGGTCGTCGGCTCCTCGGCCACCTCGGCAGCCGCCGCCGCAGGACCGGCCATCATGACCGCTCCGCCCGCCGCCGGCTCGATGCCGTATGCCGATTTGAGGTAATCCACCAGCTCCTGCGCCGACTTCAAAGTCAGCCCGGCGATCTTGTCGCCCAGCGTCTTCACGTCCGCGCTGAACTCCTTCGTTGCTGTATCCGACATCGCAAACTCCCGTCTTGAGCCAGCCGGGCCACGCCCGACTGCCATCCATCCCGTTCGGTAGCCCGGACCCCATTGGTCCGGTTTAACCCCGTTCGCCGCAGCGAACGTCTCATTGGGACAACCGACTCGGAGATAATTGTTTCGTTATTCAGGCGACCTTCGCGACCGCCTCGCCCTTCTCCAGCTTCACAATCAGCGTCTTGAGGCACGCCGCAAGTCCGCCGCCCGGTCCACGAACCGCTCCCGCCAGCTTCTTGCCCGGCGAGATCGCGATCGCCGCCACGTCGCCGATGACTTCCGTCCGGGTCCGCAGCTTCGCGACATCGCCGACCGCCATGGGATCGTCGATGCCCTCGACCAGTCCGATCTTCAACTCGAGCTTCGGAAACGTCTCGGCGATCTTGAGCAGGTCCTTCGCGATCTCCACGGCCGTGCCGCCGCCGGTCACGATCGCGCAAGGCCCGGTCATCGCCTTCGCCAGCGGAGCCATCGCGGTGCCCGCGCTCGATCGCCGGAACAGCCGGTTCGGAACCACGTGCATTTCGTACTTCTTCGCGCGCAGTTGCCGTCGCAGCAGGTTCGCGTCGACGCCCGTCAGTCCGATGGCGTTCACGACGACCGCTTCGCGCACCGCTCCATAGCGATCCTTCAACTCCGTCTCAATCATTTGCTTCAGCTTGCGGCTCACGATCGTCTCCTCGTTATTGCGGAATCGGCAACTCGACCGACGGCGTCATTGTCGCGCTCACGCAGATACGCTTGATGTAGTGTCCCTTCGCCGTCTGCGGCCTCAGCCGGCGAATATGCTCGATGAACGCCTCGATGTTGTCTTTCAACTGCTCCGCCTTGAAGCTGATCCGACCCACCACGCCGTGGACGTTTCCGCCCGTGTCGTTGCGAAACTCAGTCTTGCCCGCGGCGAACTCCTTCACCGCTGTTCCGACGTCGTTGGTCACCGTTCCGTTCTTCGGCGACGGCATTTTTCCGGCCGGCCCCAGCACTTTGCCGAGCTTGCCGACCTTTCCCATCAGCCGCGAATGAGCTACCGCGACGTCAAAGTCCGCCCAGCCGCCGTTGATCTTCGCGATCAGATCATCGACGCCGACCTCGGCCGCGCCCGCCGCCTTCGCCTTCTCGGCGTCTTCGCCTTCCGCGAACGCGATCACCTTGCGCGTCTTGCCGATGCCGTGCGGCAGCGATACCGCCCCGCGAATCATCTGGTCCGCGTGCTTCGGGTCAATTCCCAGGTGCATGACGATGTTTACCGTCTGATCAAACTTGCGGCCCTTGCCCATCTCCTGGAGCAGTTTCACGGCCTCGTCGACCGGCTGCGGCTTGTCCGTCCGCTTGGCCATCGCCGCCTTGTACTTCTTGCCCAGCCCGCGCATCGGTCGGCCGCGCTTCTTCTTGCGCCCGGCATCGTCGCCCTCGGCCTGCGGCTTCGCCTTCTTGGCCTTGGGCGCCTTCGGAGCCGCATCCGGCGCGTCAGGACGAGCCGCCTTTTCGGTCTTCTCGCCCTTCGCTGCCTTCGCGGCAACCGCCGCTTCGTCCGGCGACTTTTCTTTCTTCTCTTTCGCCATCGCTCATCCAGCCCTTTCGAGGCGGCCGACTTACCCCTCGATCTCGATACCCATGTTGCGAGCCGTGCCCGCCACGATCCGCGACGCCGCTTCCAGGTCGAAGCAGTTCAAATCCTTGATCTTCGTCTTCGCGATCGTCATCACCTGATCTTTGGTGACCTTGCCGACCTTCTCTTTGTTCGGCGCGCCCGACCCCTTCGCCACCTTCGCCGCATCCTTGAGCAGCACCGATGCCGGCGGGCTCTTCACTTCGAACTCAAACGTCCGATCCGCATAGACGGTCACAACTGCCGTGACCAGCATGCCGTTCAGCGGCTTCGTCCGCTCGTTGAACTGCTGCACGAATTGGCCCGGGTTCACGCCGTACTGTCCGCACGCCGGTCCCACCGGCGGAGCCGGCGTTGCCTGGCCGCCAGCGGCCTGCACCTTGAAATTGCCCGTTACTTCTTTTTTCTTCTTCGCCACGGCGTTGCCCTATGCCTTTTCCACCTGCCAGTATTCCAACTCAATCAACGTCGCACGCCCGAAGACAACTAGCACGACTCGAACGCGATTCTTGCCGGGCAGTATTTCATCAATCTCGCCCTCGAGGTTTTCATACGGACCTCGAGTCACTCGCACATGAACGCCTTTGCTAGCCCATGTCGGCGGATTCACGCCGCTCGCGTCCTATGCCTTTTCCACCTGCCAGTATTCCAACTCGATCGGCGTCGCTCGCCCGAAGATCGTCACAACCACGCGTACCTGGCCCTTATCCGGCATCACTTCGTCGATTTCGCCCTCGAAATTCTCGAAGGCTCCTTCCTTGATCTTGACCGGATCGCCCTTCTTCAGGCCCGCCAGCCCCGCCAGCGTCGGCGCCTCCGCCGACTTCTCAACCACCGCCAGCATCTTTTCGACGTCGTGCGGCTTCATCTCGCTCGGCTTGCCGTCCGACCCGATGAAATCGCCGACGCCGCTCGTATCCTTGATGAGGAACCACACGTCCTCAGGCACGCGCCCGTCGTCTTCGGTTTCCATCTCGATGAACACGTACCCCGGATACAGCTTCCGGTCGTACAGCTTCACCTGTCCGCCCTTCATTCGCTTCTCGCGCTGCATCGGAACCAGGATCCGCCCCACGCGGTCCTCCAGTCCCTCGATCTTCACCTTGCGGATGAGCGCGTCGCACACCTGCTCTTCGCGATTGCTCGCCACCCGAAGCACGTACCATCGCTTCGGCGGCGCTGCGACCTTCGCTGTCGGTGCGGACGCGGCCACGGCCGGCGCTCCGGCCTCCGCGACTTCCGGCGTCGTTTCCACCGCCGGCTCTGTTGGAAGATCCGTATCCATTACTCGCCCGACAGGTTGACCAGTTTCGCGAACGTATCCGGAACGATCCGCAATACGCCGATCCACGAGAAGAACAGCATCAAGCCCACGTCGACCAGGAACAAGAACGTCCCGAGTGACAGCACAACGAAGATGACGACCTTCGTCGAGCCGAAGATTTCGCGCCGGCTCGTCCAGTTGACCTTCTTCATCTCGCCTTCGGTGGCGATTAGAAAGTCGCAGACCCGCCGGTTCAGTGCCAGGTATCGATACGTCAGCAATCCGCCGACCAGGATGATGGCCACGGCCATGCCGACTCGAATGTACTCACCCGAAGTCCCGCTCCCGATCAGGACCATCTTGCTGTAAACAAACGACGCACACCACAGGATCAACAATCCGGCCGCAATCGCCGTGCAGATCCGCGTGTAGTAGCCCTGCGTCGGCTTGTAGATGTCGAAGAACCCGCGCGACGTTGTCGGCCGGGGCGCCTCGTAACGGGGTGCTTCCCGCTCCTCGCCGCCTTCGTCTTCGTCTTCGTCAAATCGCTCGTTCACCGACTCACCGTTCGCGGCGGCGAGCGCCGTGGCCTTCTCCTCGTCCCTGAGGCTCGCAT
>CAZONT010000219.1:0-3847 GCA_964581285.1 uncultured Planctomycetaceae bacterium
TCAACCCCGCCGGATCCATGTCCGTCCGATCGCGGGACCAAAGATCAGATGTTCCGAATGTCTGTCCGAGAACGGAGACCCGGCACCGGGAATCGTTACGACGCACGATGACTTTGCTATCTCGTGGTCGCGCGATGAGGCAATCGAAAAGGTAGAGCGACTTCTCGCCACAGAAACCGAAGCAGAAGCGCGAGACGTGTTTACCCTGTGCAGTCAGAACCAGTGGAGTTACGAGAGGGCGAAACGTGCGTTGGCAAACGGTGGCTGGCGCGAGGAGGCGACTCGCGTCCTCTATCGACCCTTCGACTGGCGCTGGACAGTGTTCAATCCGCATATCGCAGTCCATCGACGTGAGCGCGTCATGCGGCACATGCTTGACGGAAGGAACATCGGACTGATTTGCACCCGGCAAACAAAGGACGAATGGGGCGCACTGGTAACACGAGACGTGTGTGCACACAAGACGTGTGGCGCGTACGACATCAACTTTCTGTTTCCCCTCGAGTTGCGCGACGGCGTCAATGAGCTGCGGCAAGGTACAGAGGGGCCGCGATTGAACATGTCGAACGCAACCCTTCGCGTATTCCAAAACGAATTGCGCGGCAAAGCCGAGCGAGATCCAACAGCCGATGACGTTTTCAGCTATTTCTACGGGGTGTTTTACTCTCCAGAGTACAGAGCGCGCTATGCCCAGTTCCTAAAGACCAACTTTCCGCGCGTGCCGTGTCCGCGGAGTGCCAGCCTGTTTCGGGACATCGTCCGGCTAGGTCGCGCACTCACCACACTCCACCTGCTAGAGAATCCGCTGTCAGGGAAGCCGATCGCCTATGCCGGTCAGGCGAATCCGGAAGTGGAAAAGGTGCGCCACGCCGATGGCGCCGTTTGGCTGGACAAGAAGCAGACCTCCGGCTTCGCCGGTGTGCCGGAGGCAGTCTGGAACTTTCACATCGGCGGCTACCAAGTCTGCGAGAAGTGGCTCAAGGACCGCAAGGGCCGCCGCCTGACGAAGGACGACATCGCCCACTACCAGAAGATCGTCGTCGCCCTCAGCGAGACCATGCGCATCATGGGCGAGATCGACAAGGTCATCGACGCCCACGGCGGCTGGCCCGGAGCGTTCGTGACGGAGAAGCGCGGTGTCTGAGCAAGGACTACCGCACAGGTGGATGGATGAGACTTGGGTGCCGATCCTGCTTGCGCAGGCTGCACCGGGCTTCGATCGCAAGTTACTTCGAGAGCCCGCTTGTGGACCTGCTTGCTGCTCGCGACAGGGCACTCGGCCGATCCGTTGAGCGCTGGATGACAGTCCACCCTGGGGGCGTGGGGCTGCACTCCACCGAAAGCGGGTAGCGGGATGGACCGTAGGCCGTTCCCGGGTCGGATCAGCCCTAATCTAATGGCAGCGGATGGCCCAGGGTTTTTCGGCAGTTGCTGAACGGTCTCCCGCTGCACCCATCCGCCCCGGCACCGCACCCCGCCGCGCTATTCTGAAGCGACAAGATGACGCCCATCACGCCTGATGACATGTTTTTGGACGTGTTCAGCGACGTGCGGTTCCCGCATTTCGGGGCGGATCTTGAGCTGCTCCGCGAGGGCTTGGCGGCGCCGAACCCTGAAAGACTCAGTCACTTCGCCATGCCGCTTCCCCCTCCGGGACCGCGACATACGCGGATTGTCAATGGCATGCGGGCGTTCTTCCGCGGGGCCACAGTACCTCCCACGACCGTACGAGCGTTCCGGGACTCGGAGTCGCTGCGCGGCGCGGGCTTGGCCGAGCGTTTCGACAGGGCGCTAGGTGTCCGGTGCAGGTTTGCAATCTTCGAGGCGGCTGACCACTTGGTGTGGGAAGAGGAAAGCTTGTGGCCGCTTGCCTATGCGACGCTCTTCCGCCAGTTCTGTGGAATCTACGCGCTGCATAGGGCGGCGATCGCCGAGCGGGCCCAGCAAATTGGCGAAGCTAGCGGCTGCGCGCGGGACAACCTTGCAATTCTGAGCGAGTTCCCCCGGACCGCCCCCACCCATTTTCACTACGCCGCGGCGTCCTTGGGCGCATGGGCGGCGGGGGCAATGAACGTGCAGTATTTCGGGTACTACGCGACTGTCCGTCAGGTGACGCATGCGTCGCTCAACATCGCGTACGCCGAACGCATCGGCTACTCGCGGGAAGATGCCGAGAGCATGGACGCCGGCGGGCTCATCGCCTTGCCGGCAAGTCTCGTTGCGCCGCTAGTCGCCGCCCAGGGCGGCGCTTACGTGATCGGTTCCGTTCCCATCGATGAGTGGAACGCCGTCAACCAGCCCCGAGAGGACGTGATCGCACCACCCGAGAAGAGCAAAGAGGTCGAACTCCCGGGTTTCGTCTGCGACAAGCACTACCGGGCCACGTTCAGGGCTAGGAGGCTTGGCGACGACGCTGGCCTGTACGGCACGCGTAACGTCCTCCGCAACCACTACGAGGAGTTCTACGCAGGGCTCCGTCCGACCGCGCTCGTGCGGTGCAAGCACTACTGCGTGCCCATCGTGGACATCGAGAGCCTGGACGAGCTGCGCGACCACGCAAAGCGCTTTCCGGCGCGCGACTCGGCTGGTGTATTCTGGCGGGGCCAGTCGCGCCTGTACACCCTCTCTCGAGACCCGCGGTTGCGGCGGCTGCTATTTGCGGAATCCTGCGGTGAGGAACCCTCGCTGACGACCACGGCATCGCGGCAAAGGACTTACGACTACGACGCGCTGCACTTCGTGGTCCGGCTTGCCCTGCAGCAGCACATCGTCCAGGGGGGTGGGGAGGGCGTCGAGGACCGGCTCGAGGCGTGGCGCGAGGGGTGCGCCGACCCGCTCTGCCGCTTGGATATGGGGATCATGGCCCTCTGCCAGCACTATGGAGTGCCGACCCACGGACTGGATATCACTCTCAGCGAAGACGTCGCGGTGTGGTTCGCTGTGAACCGCTTCCACAAGGAGGAGCGCAGCATGCGGTGCGAGTACCGCCCCATGCCGCGTTCCGAGTGGGGTTCTTCGCCCGACAAGTGGCCCTGCGTGCTCGCCTGCCAGACCGTGACGAACTCCATCCGCGGCTCACTGTTCGATTGCCATGAGCTCTCGGCGCTCGGCGTCGAGGCCCGCCGGCCGACGGCTCAGCGGGCGAGGTTCTTTCTCGGGGGGCACACGGACCATCAGAACCGCCTAGCCGAGGCGCTGGTGTGCGTCTTTCGGCTGGCGCCTGGGGAATACCCGACGCAGGCGCGGTTCGAAGACTTATTCCCGGGGCCCGAACACGACCCCGCGTACGGGTTCATGCTTGGCCTCGCGGGGTCGCGCTCCTTCGCGGAGCAGTTTGCGCCGATGGTGCACAGGTTTCATTGAGCGGTTTCATCCGGCAGTAGCCCCGCGCTCTCTGCCAACGTTACGAAGAGGGTTGCTCTCGGGGAGTTCTGAGAAAGGCCTCGCAAAGAGGCCTTTTCTCGTTGACGGTCTGGGCCTTTCGCCCACCGCGCGTATCTCTCGGGAATCGTGGCACTTCCTGATAGTCCACGATTTGCCGGGCGCTCTCGAATCCGAGGCATCGCATCGCCGTTTCGGTCGCCACGCTGGGGTTGGAGGCCGAAAGTCTCTCCGCGCTCTCAAACGCCCGGGCGGGTCTGGTTAACGCGCCGCCGGGGTGAACGAGGGGTGAGATTCGGACCTTGCGCCGCTCTCCGACCGTTTCGCGTATTCAGAGGCAGACGGCCCGCTCCGGACGCGGGCCCCATTCCAGCATCAGGTGCGAAGCCGAGCGCCAAGCGCACGCCCGCACGGATGCATGTCCCCCTTCACGGAGGATGTGCCCGTGCACGACACCGCGCTCACG
>CAZONT010000220.1:0-3739 GCA_964581285.1 uncultured Planctomycetaceae bacterium
TGCTGCTGCGCGTGCACCCGTTCATCATCACGCTCGGCACGATGTCAATATTTCGCGGCATCGCGTTCGTCACGACACGCGCCCAGGCGGTGACCGACTATCCGCCCCAGCTTGGCGAGTTCTTCCGGCGAACGATCGGTGACATCACGCCGCTGCCGATCGCGGTCGTCGCCGTGAGCGTCTTCACCGGGTACGTGCTGCTCCGGCATACCGTACTCGGCCGCAGCATCTACGCCATCGGCGGCAATGAGACGGCGAGTCTCTTCTCCGGCCTGCGCGTCGGGCGGATCAAGGTCATCGTCTTCACCCTGGCCGGGCTGACGGCGGGCGTTGCCGCCGTCATCACGCTCGGCGTCTTTGGCTCAGCCGACTCTTCGACTGGCAAGGGCTACGAACTCGACGTGATCGCCGCGGCCGTGGTGGGCGGCGCCAGTCTGTCGGGCGGTCGCGGCACGGCCCTCGGCGCGGTTCTCGGCGCGATCGTCATCCAGCTCATTGCCAATGGCATCGTCATCCTCGAGATCGATCAGAACTACACCGAGATCATCAAGGGCGCGGTCATCATTCTGGCCGTGGTACTCGATCGTTTCAGCTCGTCCCTGAGCGAACGCCGCCTGCTCGCGCGGTGAACTCGGCGTGGTCGTCTGGCGTGATTTGCGTTATTCTCCTGCGCCCCAGACTGAAAGGAATGCTCATGATGAAACGTTTCAGCATCGTGGCCGCGTGCCTGCTTGCGACTGCGAGCACGTTCGCCTACGCGCCTGTGAAATACAAGATCGGCCTGATCGCCAAGAGTGAGAACAATCCGGTCTTCATCGCGGCCCGCGTCGGCGCGGAGGACGCCGCCCGCGAGTTGTCCAAGGCCAAGGGCTGCGAGATCGAGATCCTCTGGCGTACACCCGGCGACGAAGATGCCCAAAAGCAGGCCGGCTTTGTCGAGCAGCTCGCGGTTGCCGGCGTCGACGGCATCGCGATCAGTTGCACCGATGCGTCGAAGGTGACACCGGCCATCGACAAGGCCGTTGGCAAGGACATCGCCGTCGCCTGCTTCGATTCCGACGCCCCGAGCAGCAAGCGATTCGTTTACTTCGGCTCGGACGACGAAGAAATCGGCCGCAGTGTCATGGCCGAACTTGCGACGCAACTCGGTTCAGCTGGCGGCAAGATCGCCATTCTCGGCGGCAACCAGACGGCCCCCAACCTCCAAGCCCGCATCCGCGGGGTGAAGCAGGAACTCACCAAGCACCCGAACATCAAAGTTGCCGACATCTACTACCACAAGGAAACCGCCCAGGACGCCGCCGCGAAGGTTCGCGAGGTCCAGACCGCTCAGCCGGACATCGTCGGCTGGGCCATGGTCGGCGGCTGGCCGCTCTTTTCCGATGCGCTGATGGACTGGAAGCCGGGCGAGGTGAAGATCGTCGCGGTCGATGCCCTGCCGGCGCAACTCAAGTACGTCGAGAAGGGCATCGTCCAGGCCCTGATCGCCCAGCGAGTCTACGACTGGGGCCACCGTAGCGTCGAACTGCTGATCGAAAAGGTCCACGAAGGCAAGTCGCCAGCCGGCCCGCGCGACATCGCAAAGCTCGACAAGGTGACGAAGGAAAATGTCGCCGAGTACGCGAAGAACTGGGACAAGTGGCTCGGTAAGAAATGACCACCGCCACGCCGATCATTTCGTTTGAGAAGATCACAAAGCGCTTCCCGGGCGTCGCCGCGCTGTCGGACGTTTCATTCGATGTATTTCCTGGCGAATGTCATGCGCTCATGGGCGAAAACGGCGCCGGCAAGAGCACGCTTGGCAAGATCGTCGCCGGGATTTACCAGCCCGACGCCGGCCGCTTGCTGATCGACGGCCAACCTGTCCGATTTCGCGCCCCGCTCGATGCAGCCGCCGCGGGCGTTGCCATCGTTCATCAGGAATTGGCGTTCTGTCCGAATTTGTCGGTCGCCGAGAATCTGTTTCTGGGGCGCATGCCCAGTCGCCGGGGTCTCGTCGATCGCCGCCGCATGCATGACGAAGCCCGCCGCATGCTTGACGCCGTCGGATTGTCCCTCAGCCCCGACACACCGATGGAGCTGCTCTCGACCGCGCAAGAACAGCTTGTGCAGATCGCCGCCGCTGTCGGGCGCAACGCCCGAATCATCATCATGGACGAACCGACCAGCTCGCTCTCCGGCGTCGAGACCGAACGGCTCTTTGAAATCCTCGATGACCTTCGCAAGAAGACTGTCACCATCCTCTACGTATCGCACCGCCTCGAAGAAATCCGCCGCCTGTGCGACCGCGTCAGCGTCCTGCGCGACGGCCGACACATTCAAACCGTGCCCATGGCAGAAACGTCCACCGATGAGATCGTCCGCTTGATGATCGGCCGGCCGGTCGCGGACTACTTTGCAGCGCACGCCGCCCGCCCCGTCGGTCCCCCACTGCTCTCGGTCGAGCATCTCTCGGCTGCCGGACGGTTCAACGACGTCTCGTTCGAGCTTCGGGCCGGCGAAGTCGTCGGCCTGGCCGGCTTGGTGGGCGCGGGTCGCAGCGAAGTCGCACGCGCAATCTTCGGTGTCGACCGCATCGACCGCGGCACGATTCGCCTGGACGGCAAGCCCGTTCAAATCAGCTCGCCGCTCGACGGCGTCCGGCTCGGAATCGGCCTGCTTCCCGAAGATCGCAAGCGCCAGGGTCTCGTCTTGCCCATGACTTGCATGGAAAACTTGTCGCTGTCCATCCTGCGCAAGTTGGTGCGTTGGCTGTTTCTGAATCATCGCGAAGAACGCTCCCTCGCCCGCGACTATTTCGATCGACTCAAGGTCCGAACGCCCGGCATCGACGCCGAGATCGCCGGCCTCTCCGGCGGAAATCAGCAGAAAATCGCCCTCGCCAAGTGGCTCGCACGGAACTGCCGCGTGCTGATCCTCGACGAGCCGACCCGCGGCGTGGACGTCGGCGCAAAGGCCGAGATCCACGCCCTGATTGACCAGTTGGCCGCCGAAGGAAAGGCCGTGCTGCTTATCAGTTCCGAATTGCCGGAGGTGCTGAATCTCAGCCGCCGCGTGATCGTGCTGGCCGACGGAATAGTCACGGGCGAGATGTCGCGCGAGGAGGCCTCGGCCGATCGCGTCATGCGGCTGATGGCTAACCTGAAAGCGGCCTGACGCAACCCGACCTGCATGTTCGGAGTGGGAGAAAGAGTCCTGTGGTACTCACAATGATTGGATTCATCGCGTCCATGTCGGCGATCGGCGGCATGCCGGCCGACAACCCGGTGGCCGATCCATCGGCCGTCATTACCAAGGGTAATGCCCGATTCACGGTCCTGACGCCGGGAATCATTCGCATGGAATACGCACCCGACGGGACATTCGAGGATCGCCCGTCACAGGCGATCGTCAACCGCAACGTGCTGGTCCCCAAGTTTGAAACCGGCGAAGACGACTTCGTCCAAAAGCACAAGGCGGCGCTCGGCCTCGTCATTAAGCCGGCCGACGACATGCTCTACATTCATACCGATCGCATGCTAGTTGCGTACAAGGACGACCGCCGCCCGTTCAACGCCGACAATCTCGCGGTTCTCTGCCGCGGAATCGACGGCAAGTGGGACGACGCAACGCTTTGTGTGCCGCAATTCAAGCCGAAGTCCAACCTCGGCGGAACCACCCGCACGCTCGATAGCATCTCCGGCCGGTGCCCGATCGACGATGGCATCCTTTCGCGCGACGGCTGGTATTGCCTCGACGA
>CAZONT010000221.1:0-3675 GCA_964581285.1 uncultured Planctomycetaceae bacterium
TTGACCGTCGGCAGGTGAATGATGTTCTCGCCGATGAACCGCCGCGGAATCCGGAACCCCTTCGGGTAGACCTCGTTGAGGCACAGGAATTTCTTCGTCAGGTCGCCGACCGCCTCACCGATGTCGATCCACGGCTCGCCTTCATACAGGTGAATGTTTCGCAGCCCGTGCGCCTCGACCGGCTGCAGCTGCTTGTTCTCGCGCTCGCCCAGGTGCGCATCGATCACAACGGTCCGATTGTGGCAGGCGTGCATAAGCTCCGGCTTGTAACCGTCGCGTTTCATTGCCCGGATGACGCCCTCGAGCTGCCACGGCGTCGTCGAACTTCCGGGAAAGAAGAAATGCCAGCTGATGTTGACCTTGAGGGCCGTGTCCGCATCCTTCGCGACCACGTCCTGATACCCCGCAAGGTTCATCAGTTCGTGATAATCGTTCAGCACCGTGCTGGGGCGGGTCTTGAGAATGGCAACTTTCGACTTTGTCATCAGCGGATTTCTCTCTCGAATGGTCGGACTATAGGACATACGATGACCGCCAGCAATCGGTTCATCGGCTGCGGAAAGCGTGCACACCGTGACGGAGTTGATCCAGCGACAAATCGCCGCCCCATTGGATCCGGGCGTTCACTGCATCGAATGCGGCTACATCCTTTACAAGCTCGATCCAACCGGCAACTGCCCCGAGTGCGGCGTGCCGATTGGCCGCTCGCTCCATGAGCGCCTCGTACCGCATGCGACTTTACGCATAATTCGGCTCCGCCGAATCGCAATTGCACTGTGGATCGTCGCCCTGTCCCTACCGACGATTACGTTAGTTCACTTCACGCTGCAGACGCTGAGCCTTGGCGTGTTCTGGGATTCGTATTCGAACCGCCACTCCGTATTCACACGTTACGTACGCGCTTCAATCTATACTTGGGGCTACGCCCTCGAGGTGAGTGTGCTGATTCGCGTCGTCGTGGTCCTGCTCTTGTCGAAGGCTCGGACTGTCGGCGATTCCGCTGCGGCGCGCATTAGTTTGTGGATTGCGTGTGGACTTGTGTTGCTCGCTGGCGTCGGAGTGGGCTTGTCATTCTTTCACTCCTGGAACATCAATTCGCTTCCCTCCGCTTCGTTCCAAATTGTCTACTCCCTGACTTCCGTGCCCCCGATACTTGCCGACGTCTTGGTCTTGGCCTATCTGGCACAAAGCCTCGATCGTATTCGTTGCCGCCAAATACGGCGCGGAATGTGGGGGGCGCTGCTCATATTCTCGCTACTTACCACCGGTGCGCTGTTCGGATTCTACAACGACCGCAACCATCCGCTCTTCTACACGTTCTTTTCGCCGCGTCGAAGTTGGGCCGCCGACGAGCCTTGGACCAACGGTGATATCCTCGAAGCCTGTGTCGCGTACGGATTCGTCGTCGCGACGATGATGCTGCTTGCATTGCTGGCGTGCTTCATTCGCGTGCTCGACGCCTCCATTCGGTCGGCCTCGCATCGTTCATCCCCCGCGGGCGACATGCGCGACTACAATTCTGTGCCGACCGAGTGAATCGCCATGCTAACCTGTTCGCGATGGCTGCTCTCGCCCCTCCTCTTGGCACTACCCGCTTGCCGCGGCGAACCGCAGCTCGCCGCAGCCGCCGAAGGTCCGCCGCGACCCGCAACGACACAGTCCGAGTCCAAGCAGCGGTCCCTGCCGCGCTCCTGCCAATTCGCCGCCGCCCGCAACCGCATGGTCGACACGCAACTCGCCGCCCGCGACATCGCCGACCCGCGTGTCCTCGATGCCATGCGCGTCGTCCCACGCCACTGGTTCGTCCCCTCGAATCTTGCCGCCCGCGCCTACGATGACAACCCGCTCCCCATCGGCCACGACCAGACCATCTCCCAACCCTATATCGTCGCCCTCATGACCCAGCTTCTCGCGGTCAAACCCGGCGACAAGATCCTCGAAATCGGCACCGGCTCCGGCTACCAGGCCGCCGTCCTCTCCGAGCTGACGCCACACGTCTTCACCATCGAAATCGTCGAACCGCTCGCCGAGCGAACGATCAAGCTCTTGCAGGAAAAAGGGTACTCCGACATTCGGCCCCGCATCGGCGACGGCTTCCGCGGCTGGCCCGAGCACTCCCCGTATGACGGCATCATCGTCACCTGCGCGGCTCCGAAGCCCCCGCAGCCGCTAGTCGACCAGCTCCGCGTCGGCGGGCGCATGGTCATCCCGGTGGATGCCGGCGACTTTACTCAGGAACTGCTCGTGCTGACCAAGCGTGCCAATGGTTCGCTGGACCGCCGTCACGTCGCCCCCGTCCGTTTCGTCCCGATGACCGGCGAGATCAAGAAGTAGCGCCGTCGGCGTATGTCGCGCGTCTGACAACAGTTGGAATTGGCTCGAACGCACGCTATTTTCGATAGGTGATATAAGGGATGATGAACTAATTACTTACGAATCTCGCTTCACCCGGCGTGCCCGCCCGCTTCACACTCCCGCTGCCGCCGCAGCGGACGGTTACCCCCGATTTCCCAACTTTCTTCTTGCCCGCGGCCGCCTCTCGCCATACCGTTCCCGACATGGCTAAGCCTCGTAAGACTACCAGCCGTAAGCGCACCTCGTCCTCCGCTGGCCGGCGAAAATCAACGGCGCGCCGCCCCGTGAAAGCCACGCGCGGCGCTAAACCTCCGACCCTGCGCACGCACATGACCGTGTCGCAGGCCGCAAAGTTTCTCGATGTTTCGGCCGGAACGCTGCGAAACTGGGATCGCGCCGGGCTCTTCACGCCCCTGAGGCACCCGATGAACAGCTACCGCCTCTACCACCGCGCCGACCTGCTGCGGGTCAAGCAGCAGCTGAGCCCCCGCGCCAGCAACATTCGCGCGCTGCCCAAGCGCGGCGCCCGGGGCCGTAAAAAGCGCTAACGCTGCGATGTGCTGATTCGTGTTTCGCTACGGCCCTACGGCGTATCGTCGGGCACCAGCTTCACCGTCACCGCCACGCCGATGACGTGGCACTCGTCCGCCGTGACCACGATGTTATTAATCGTCTGCGACTCGTACCCCGGCAAGAACGCCTCCAGCGTGTACGTGCCCGCCCGCTCGCCCGCTCCGACGTACGATCCCTGATACCGGTATTGCATCTCCTCCTCGTAGTTGCCGTCCCGGAGCGTCAGCGTCGCATCACTGATGAACTCTCCGGTCGTCGCGTCCGTCACCTCGGCGGTGACGCCGTAGGCGTACAGCAGCGTGCACGCCGTCTCGTCCGGCACGATGGCGCACCCCGTCGATGCCAGACCCACGGCCGCAAGTAAAAATGCAATCGTACGCATATCATTCGCTCCGGAGGCAACCAAGCGAGGCGGGGAGACGCTCGCCCTATTCTATCGGCCTTCGACAGCCCGGACATCGAACTTTGATGGAATCTCGAGCCGGGTCACTGAATGCGGCGGCCCGATATCCTAATACCGGAACAGCCGGCTCACGCTCGTCCGTTTGTGGATGCTCCGGATCGCCTCGGCGAACAGCCCCGCCGACGACAGCACTTTGATGCGCCGCCCCAGCTCCCGCTTCTCATGCTCCAGCGTGTCGGTCACCACCAGCTCGCGAATCGGCGACGCATCGATCCGCCGCGCCGAGTCCGCCCCCAGCACGGCATGCGTCACGCCCGCATACACCGACTTCGCCCCCTCGGCCA
>CAZONT010000222.1:0-3610 GCA_964581285.1 uncultured Planctomycetaceae bacterium
AGCTGATGGCGGCGTGGATCAGGCGGCCGGAGCCGATTCCGCTGATGGGCTTGAGGCCAATGCCGACCGTGACGGGGTGGTCGCACGCCTTCTTCTCGAAATATGCGGCCCACTCATTTGTGGCGTCCTTCGTGCCGAAGCGAATCTTCTTGAAGTCCTTCGGGAACTCGCGCGAGAGATAGTCGAGCACCTTCTGGGCTTCGGGGGAGCCCATGGCATATTCGATGCCGGCGTAGATATCCTCGGTGTTCTCGCGAAAGATGACCATGTTGACGTGTTCGGGGTGGCGCACGGGCGACGGCACGCCGGTGAAGTATTGCACGGGGCGCAGGCAGACGTAGAGGTCGAGCATTTGGCGAAGCGTGACGTTGAGGGAGCGGATACCACCGCCAACCGGCGTGGTGAGCGGGCCCTTGATGCCGATCAGGTAGTCCTTGAAGGCGGCGACGGTTTCGTCCGGGAGCCAGTTCGAGGTGAGCTTGAAGGACTTTTCGCCCGCGAGGACTTCCTTCCAGACAATCTTTCGTTTTCCACCAAACGCCTTCGCGATCGCGGCCTCGAAGACGCGGACGGAGGCGCGCCAGATATCGGGTCCCGTACCATCGCCCTCGATAAAGGGGATGATCGGGTCGTTCGGGACAGCGAGGACGCCGTCGCGGGAAGTGATCTTCGTGCCGTTGCTCATGATGAATCCTGTCTGAAAAGGCCCTTCTGAAGAGCGCAGACTAAGGCGGCGGGGAAGTGGGTGTCAAACGGCCGGGCATGAGCGATGGGCGTGTTACTCGGCGCTTGCGCCGGGAGTCGTGCGCGAGCCGGCACGAGGTCGACGTTGAGCGGGGCGGGTGGAGGCGTCTTCGGCGCGGCTTTGGCGGAAGACGGCGGCTTCAGGGTCGGGTGGAACGGGGATTGGCTGGGCGTAGCGACGCTTCAGGGCGAGTTCGTGAGCCTCGACGTAGTGTTCGATGAGGGCGGTCCAATCGAAGTCCTCGGCGTGCGCCTCGACGCGATTGCGGAGGGCAATCCGCTCGCGGCGCGACATGCGCGTCAGGCCATAGAGCCATTCGACAACCTGGTTGACGGTGGCGTCGAAGCCGACGCCGCGGCGACGGGCGACAAACATGCCATTGTCGTTGTGGTCGGCGTGGTTCTCCATGACGTAGTTGCCGAAGCCGGCCAGGTCGCTTGTGACGGCCGGGACGCCGCGAACGATGCATTCGAGCGGCGTGTAGCCCCATGGCTCGTAGTAGGACGGGAACACTCCGAGGTGGCAGCCCCGGACGAACTGATCGTATTCCAGGGCGAGAATCGGGCTGGTCACGGACATGAACTCGGGGTGGAAGACGATTTTGACGCGGTCGTCGGCGTGATTGAAAAGGCCGCGATGGCGGAGGTGCTTCAAGACGGGATCGTTGCCGTCATCAACCATATCGTGAGTGACGATGGTCGGCGGCATGCCTTGGCGCCAGGCGTACATCATTCGTTTGAGGCGGACGGCGTCGTATTCGCCGAGGAGATCGTCGGTCGTCGGCATCTTGCCGCGGGCGACGGTGTAGAAAAGACGGCGGCCCATGTCGTGCTTGATCGATTCGCAGATGTCGCGCAACTCGTGAAACATCGCGTGACGGCCGAGCGTCTCGACGTTAGGCGCGCGGGTATTGGCACGGGTCACGATGAAGGCGACGACCGTGGATGTTGCGGCGTCGGCCTTCATGCGGCGGTTCAGCTCGCCGAGTGATTCGATGAAGACGTCGAGTCCTTTGTTGCGGTACTCGTAGCGGCCGGCCGTAAAAACGTAGAGGGTGCGGTCGAGGTCGAAGGTGTAGCTCGGAAAGAAATGGCCCATGACGAATTCATTGATGAGTTGCTTCGCTTGTTGATGGAGGACCTGGAACTCGTGTGGGGCGGCGAAGCGCTCGACGTTGAGGCCGTTGGGCAGGACGACCTCCGGCCGGCGGCCGAGGAATTGCTCGGCCTCCATCGCGGTAATGCCCGAGACGGTCGTGAAGACGTCGCAGTTCTGGGCGGCCGCGCGTTCGAGGCCGTGGCGGTGTTGAAAGCCGTGGACGCGGGCGACGATGTCGGCGTCGATGCCCTTGAGGTTGTCGTAGAGGTTTACGTTGGCAGAACTGAGACTGCGTCCGACGAGTGTTGCG
Organism: uncultured Planctomycetaceae bacterium; assembly: GCA_964581285.1. Classification (GTDB taxonomy): domain Bacteria; phylum Planctomycetota; class Phycisphaerae; order UBA1845; family UTPLA1; genus SpSt-539. Next base: position 2,154 of record CAZONT010000222.1, read on the forward strand.
TGCGTGGTGAAGACCGTCGCGATGCGGGCGTCGGATCGGGCGAGGGCCGGAAGCGCGGCGGCGCCCTGCCACTCGTGGAAATGGGCGAGAACCGGCTGCGCCGGTGCGTGCCCGGCGAGCGAACGCAGAAAGTCCTGTACCAGCAGGCCAAACGCGACGACCTCATCGAACTCGCCGTCCGGTGGCGAGCAGTCGACGCCGTGGTCTTTCCAAAGATAGAACTTCTGCTCGTTGACACGTGGGAACGCTGCCCCCGTTTCGAGCAGGAGGGCTTGGGGACGGCCGGTGATGAGCCAGCGGCCGAAATGGGCGTTGACGCCGACAACCTTGAGTTCCTTCATGGCTTCGGCGATCGGGCCCCACGGCGGCTGGGGTTCGAGTTCGACGCGAGCGGAGTGTTCGCGGTAGGGGCCGATGAGGCAGTAGTTGTTCCCCCAGCGCCGGACGGTGGCGGGAGCCTTGCTTCGCAGGACCGTGTAGATGCCGCCGACCTGGGTGCAGACCTCCCACGCGATCTCGAACAGCAGGCCGGGTTGACTCGGCGCTGTTACTTCGGGAGTGGTTGCATTCGCTTCTTGTGACGAGTTGTCAGTGGTCACCGGTTCTTCTTCTTCCGCGGCGAAGAATCGGACTGAATCTGCTGTCGAAGTTCGTCCACCTGGCGGCGGAGTTCGCGCATTTCGGTGTCGCGGGCGTCGGCCGGGGGCGGTGAAATCGTGTCTGCGGCGGTTGCGCGGTCGCCGTTCGGCATGAACATGTTGGCCCACTCAAGCGGGTTCATGGTCGGCAGGGGCGAAAAGCCAAGCGTGTTCTTGAGAAAAGAAGCCCAGCGGTCCTGCGAGGCACGCTGAGCATTGACGACCTGGCGGAAGTATTGCTCGACGACGGAACCGAGGAGCTGCTGCTGGGTGCGGATGAGTTCGTGGAGGATATTCGCCGGGAGGATCTCGAGCTTGGGCGGATCGCGATCGAGAATGATCTGGGTCAGGACGAGATTCGTGATGTCATCGCCCGTCTTCGAGTCCGTGATGGAAAGCTCGCAGCCCTGGCGGATGAGTTCGTACATCTCGCCGAACGTCAGGTGACGGCTCTGGGATGTATCGTAAAAGCGCCGGTTGGAATAGCGCTTTATGGTGAGCTTGCGGGGGGTCTCGTCTCGCTGAGCCATGGACTGCTCCCGCGACCGCGCCCGAACGGTCGGCGGCGTTCAGGTCATGGCCGGGCAGAAGGTTAGGATAGTGCAGCCGGACAAATCGGTCAATTGCAAAGCGTCGATACGGGCGCAAATCTATGTAAAGAATGTTGTTGCAGACCTAAGCGACGTTTTGCAATTGCACGAAAACGCCTTGACGCTTAACGTGCGGTCCCTTATACTTTTGCGCAATCTAAATGTCCTGCAATGAGGCACAAATCGACGCCTGCCGCGGATGCCGAAGCTCGGACCGGGGCCGGTGTTC
>CAZONT010000223.1:0-951 GCA_964581285.1 uncultured Planctomycetaceae bacterium
GCCACGTCCCCGTCGCCAAGTTACTCCGCATCTACATCCACCACGTCCACCACCACCTCACATTCATCCATAAGAAGCGCAAAATGCTCACTGCCTCATAGTGACCCGCGCCCGCCGCTTACGTTGGATCATCGAGTCTTTCAATCGACGACGACATCTAACCTCAATACGTGAAATTCACGTTCGGATCTGTCGAGCCGGGCGCAACGTCCCCGGAATTGCCGTTGAACGCTCCGGCCGTCGTCACGCTCACGACGAGGCATACGTTCCCAGTCACGATGTCCCAGTTCGTCATGTTTCGCGAGCACGTGTTTCGGATGATGCGGTTGCCGGCGCTGTCGGCATCGACGCCGCGGTCGGCGCCGGTGCTGTTGTTTCCCTCGATCCGATTGTCATCGCCGATGACGCGAATGCCCGCGGCGTTGCCCGCACCGAACCCATTACCGCGACAGGTCTTCGTGGCGATGACGCACCCGGTACCGACTTCCACGCCGTCGGCCGTGTTGGCATAACGGGTACAGGCGCTGACGGCGTTGCCGTTGTTGGTCTTGATGCCGATGCCGCCGTTGAGATAGGCGGTGCATCCGGTGATGGTTGTGCCCGAGCCAATCAGAAAGCCCTCGAGCCCGTTGGAACTTGAAGAATACCCGGTGATTACGCAACCGGAACTCGTGGCAAAACCGATCCCGGTGTTCGAGCTCGACAACAAAGTCCTATGCGAACACACTTGAATCGGCATAGATCCACTGGTTCGTTGGGTTACGACTTTCAACTTCCGGCTTTTGGTCCACATTGCGGAACGCCAGCCATTCTTTTCTACAAAGGTTCCGAGGGCGTGTACCCCTCGCAATCAACCCCAAATTAAGCCGCACGCAGATGCCGCGCGCACGCAGCATCTCACGTCCATGAAACGAGTCTGCGCCGACGGCAGCCCCCGCCATCTCGCGGAAA
>CAZONT010000223.1:961-3478 GCA_964581285.1 uncultured Planctomycetaceae bacterium
CGGAAATCTGCCTCAAAAACTCAATCAATTCGCAAATTTCAACGCTTCTGACTATTTCAATGGCCCCTCGCCCAGCCACCCCCCGACTCCGCTGAAAATGATGCGAAGCGGCGATGTTCGGAGATAGGCGTGATCGTCGATAACATTCGAGCATGGGCACACGACGCGTGCGGAGCGACCACTCTCCCCCACCGCCGCAAGTGGTGCGCGAATCACGCGTCGCGCCGCGGGCGATCGCCTGGGCGGCGGGTTGCGGGCTGATCTACCTGACCATCGCGGGCGGGTTTCGGTTTCGATTCGAACCGACGCGGTTCACGCATCACATGGCGATCGCGGACGGCATGCTGCACGGGCACGTCTATGCGCGGCCGGAGGTGATCGCGGCGCGGAACGAACGGCTGAAGCGCGAATTCCTGGCGCGTTTCGAGCGCGAGGAGCTGGAGCGCGGCGGGGCCGTGCCGCCGGAGCGGCGCGAAGCGCGGGCGGTGGCGTGGGCCCGGCAGGGAACCGACCATGACTGGACGATCGTCGACGGACGGTACTACGGCTACTGGGGACCGATGACGTCGGCCGCGATGATTCCGTTTGTGGCGGCGTTTGGGCCGGGCGCAAGCGACCGGCTGGCGAACGCGCTGATCGGGGCGATCAACGTGGGGTTGTTTTACTTGTGGATGCGGCGGTTTGAGCGGGTCAGCGGGCTGGCGATCCGCGAGGCGTGCCGCGGCGGGCTGACGGTGCTGTTTGCGTTTGGGACGGTGCACTTCTACCAGGCGTGCGGCGGGCGGGTGTGGATGGCGTCGCAACTGGTGGCGCTGACGTTTGTGCTGGCGGCGTGCATCGCGATCTGCGGGCCGCGGCCGGGGTGGCGGAGCGCGATGCTGGCGGGATTGTTCCTTTCGCTGGCGGCGCTGACGCGAAGCGTGACGGCGGTGTTTGGGCTGTTCTTCGTGACGATGATCTGGTTGCGTGGTGCGGAGGTCGGCGTCGGGCGGTGGTGGCGGTTTGCGGTGCAGGTGGCGGCGTTCGGCGTGCCGTGCATCGCGGCGGTGGGCGTGCAGGCGGCGTACAACCATGCGCGGTTTGGCAGCTATCGCGACGATGGACTGGCGACGCAACTCGAGACGACAGCGAACCGGCGGTTCAAGGGGGACTTCGAGAAGTACGGGCTTTTCAGCACGCACTATCTCAAGCAAAACGTGGAGTCGTACTTTCTGACTTGGCGGCCGGTATGGCGGCCCGATGGGACCATGACGTACAACGCGTACGGTAACAGCATGTTCGTCGTGACGCCGCCGCTGCTGTACGCACTGCTGGCGTGGCGGTATCGATCGCGCTACACGGCGGCGCTGGTGGTCGGGGCGGTCCCCCTGCTGCTGACGCTGATGTTCTTCATCGGGACGGGCTGGGTGCAGTTCGGCAATCGCTACCTGCTGGACGCGATGCCGTTTCTGTTGATGCTGGTGGCGTGCGGGATGCGCGGGCGGCTAACTCTGGTTAGCTACGTGCTGATCGTGCTGGCGGTGGCGGTGAACTTGTGGGGTGTGTATCGGTGGGATCTGTCGCTGTTCGAGCCACTGGCGGCGATCTGCCGGCGGGCGACGATGGCGTTGCTGGTTTTTGTGGCGATCGGGGTTTGGGGTGTTGTGATGTTGAGGCAGCGGGCGCGGCAACGCGCAATTTGTTCAAGGTAAACAGCGCGGGAAGCCCCACGAGGCGGCGAGTGCGTCGGCGGCCCACTCGGGGTCGTGGATGTCGCCCCAGCCGCCGTTGCGAAGGTGGGCGTGGGCGAGTTCGTGGGCGATGACGTAGTGGGCAAAGCTCTCGTCGCAGTCGGCGAGGCGCGGCTTGAGGACGACGGAGCGGCTGGAGCCGTTGCCGGGGACGGGGCAGGCGAGCCAGACGCTGCGGCCGCGGCCGGGCTGGTAGTCGTCGAGGGCGAGGTGGAAGCAGGGGTCGCCGAGGAGATCGCGGCGGACGAGGTCGGGGAGTGCGCGGAGGACGCAGGCGACGCGATCTGCGAGCGCGGTTTCGCCGATGCGTTTTCTGGCGAGTTCGAGGAGGTCGTCGTCGGAGGTTGGGAGGATCATGGGGGATTCTAGAGCACGGCGGCGAGCCGCGACTGGCCGTAGATGGGGAGCGCGTAGACCGACGGGTTCAGACGCTGGAGGACCTGCTCGGTGCGGCCGGGCTCCTGGTTGCGGATGTGGTCTTCGAACTCGTGGCGGAATTTCTGGACGATGGTGCGGATGGGATAGACCGCGCCGTCTGGCAGGCCGCAGATCGAGAGGCCGGGCATCATGCCCATTTCCTTGCTGAGCTCGACGAGCAGGTCGAGGTCCTGGCTGCGGCCGGCGCCGAGGGCGATGCGGAGTGCGATCTTGTACATCCAGGCGGTGCCTTCTCGGCACTGAGTGCACTGGCCGCAGCTTTCGTGGGCGTAGAAGCGGGCGACGTTTGCCAGCACCTGGCGGATGTCGGCGTCGGAGGGGATGACGATCGCGCCGGCGGTGCCGAGGC
>CAZONT010000224.1:0-3406 GCA_964581285.1 uncultured Planctomycetaceae bacterium
AGGCATTTCGGAAATTCTTGCGAAATCAGCGTTGCGCGACGGGGTGTGGGACGACCGGATAGTCCGGCCGTGGGCGGCGGGCCGACGGCGAATTGGAGATTCGGCGATGAAACATGCTGTGCGGGCGGCGATTGGGACGTTTCGTTCGGGTGAGTCGAATTGAAGCGTGAGCGTCGAGATCGGGTGTTCTTGTCGGCGAGTGCGCTGGCCGGGCTGGGCGCGGCGCTGGTGACTCCCACGGTGATGCTCATCGTAGTGAGCAGCTTGTTACCGCTGTTCGGCCGGAAGCCGCCGGACTATCAAGACCAACGGTTGATGAACTGGGTTGGCCTTGGAGGGTTGGTCGCCGGGTTGTCCGTCGGGCCGCTCGTCTACTTCCTGACTAGCCGACCGCGCGATCGGCGAAGCCTCTTTCACTGGTGGAGGCTGATTCGTGTTTACGTCGTCATGATCGCGCCGTTCGCAATCTTCATTTGGCAGTTTCCCGGCTTATCCACGACGATCGCGCCGCGCGTGGCCGTGTGGCTCCTGCTCATCATTCCGCCGCTGTGGCTACCGGACGTGTATCGGCGCGTGATGCCCCGAGTTCGGTCGGGCTATTACCAACGGGCACATTGGGTGCGGCGGAATGGAGTGCCGCGGTGGTGCAATGTAGCAATAGCCGGTGCAGTATTCGTCGCCGTCGCGTTGGCGCTTCCGATCGTTCTTGATTTTCTGCGAGTCGGTCAACTTAGGATGCTGAATCGCGGCGGCGGATTGGGTGAGTTCAGCATGTGGGTCTTGCTGACCGCTGTGGCACTGGCGATTCCTTATGTGGTAGCCAGGCTGTTGTATGCGAGACTCACGTGGAAGCTTGCCGATGCGCCGGGGCATTGTCGGCGGTGCGGGTATGACTTGACGAAGAATGAGTCGGGGGTTTGTCCGGAGTGCGGGGTGGAGATCGTCCGTGCTCCGGACGGTGTCAGCCAGGGGATGAGTTCCAGGGGATGAATCCCCTGGCAACAATCGATCGCCCTGCGGGCGAAGAGGTGTGGGTATGAGGACTGTAGCATTGTCGTAGTCGGTCAAGAACAGAAGGAGAATCTCGATGGTTCGAAAAGACAGGACGCCATGGCTGATCTCGGTGGCTTTCTTGGGCGGCGTGACACTAATGCTGGGAATGGGAGGTAACAGCGACGATTCGGATCAACGGAAGCAGGATTCGATCGCTGTCAAAACAATCGAAACCGAAAAGCTGACGATTCGAGAGCCCCGCGGAAAAGGTACGGTCGTCATCGGCGGCTCGGACAAGCCGGGGGAAGGCACCGCACTGAAGTTCTTTGACGATCACGGCACCGAACGACTTTCGCTTCTCGTCGTACCGTCCAATGATTATGAACCGTGTGTTCTGTTGCGAGATCGCGCTGGGCAAGTGAGGGCGTCGGTCTCAGTGGACCCATTCGGCGAGCCGGGAATTGTGCTTGCGACGGCCGATGGTTCACCGAGTCTTCTAGTCAAAACGTCGGACGACCGAGGCCCGATCGTGCTGCTGATGGGAAAGAACGGGCAATCCCGGGCGGTACTTGCTGGAAGTTCAAAGGCATCGCGCGACACAAAGGGAGCGCCCAAAGCGGGCAAGCAGAGCGACGAGAAGACCGAGCATGGGGAGCTTCGGCTCCTCGACAGCAATGGTAATACCATCAGTTCGCTACCAAAGGAGGCTGAGTAATTGCGGAATGCGGATTGTGCACTCGGACGGGGCGATCCTGACGCGAAGGCGGAGGGATGAGGCGTGGCGTGCCGTGTTCGCATTTGGCGGGTGGGGAAGTGGGCGGGGGCGGTTGTGATGGCCGCCGTCGCGCTGACCTGGTTGTACAGCGTTTCGATGCCGTGGTGGACGGTGTACGGCGAAGTCGGCTTGAGGCGTCCGCAAAACATCGTTTCATTGGATGGCGGTGTGCTGAACTGGCTTCATGCGGACGCACCGCTGCTGGAAGACTGCGATGGTGGATGGTATCGACATCCGTTCTATGAAGATCGCTCGTTTCGCGAACGATACGGCGTGACAGTTCCGGTCGCACGACGCGTGGCGTCGGGGAATGTGGGCGTTTGGTATGTGACGGCGCCGCTTTGGTTCGTGTTGCTCGTGGTTGCGGTCCCGACCGGGGGGCTTTGGTACTTCGCCCAGCGGCACATCGCCCTCGGGCATTGTCTGCGGTGCGGGTATGACTTGACGAAGAATGAGTCGGGGCGGTGTCCGGAGTGCGGGCTCGTCTGCGCGTCGATCGAGCAGCGCGATGGGTCTCGGTTCCGCCGCCCCTCCGGGGCGGAGTGAGGAAGAGAAGACAGGTGTCCACGGGTTACGGTCGCTCGGTGCGACCTGCACCCGTGGCTACAGTCCTTCGCCCCGCTGGGGCGAGACGGTGAGCCGACAGCGATGGGTACGCGTGGGCGAGGTTGGCGGGTGGGGAAGTGGGCGCACCTAGTGGATGCGATGGACGTAAATACCATGTGCATTCAGCTTTGACCGAGCGTGAGACGGCGATGCGATGGATTCGTGCGATAAGCCGATGGCTTGTGCCTGTGTGCGCAGCAAGTTGTGCTGTCACGCTTGGGGCATGGATCGCGAGCACGCTCGTCTCGATTCACTATCTCAAAAATGATCCGATCTTCCGAATCGCGGACGGACAAGTTGAGTTGCACATTGACGGCGCGCGATCCGTTCGTGGACAGACCAATGCAGATGGGTGGTACGCACAGCGTATTCGATCAGATGATGGTTGGACTCGTTGCCGGCTCGGATTGATTCTACCGGGTGGGCGCCTCTCGGCGAGTGCGGGACACATGGCTGCGCACGGGACGATTCCGTTCTGGTGTGCGTTTATTTGCTTCTACCTCGCGACGATCGTCGCGCACCTACTTTCGCGGGTCCATTGTCGATTGGATCTGATTCGGCTCGTGTTGTTCGGCGGGTGCATGCTCATCGGTATGGGATGGGTATTCAGCATATGGACTTCGCCATATGTGCGAGTCGTTCGACCGGATTTTCGGCTTCGGCTCACCGATGGGTGTGTGGAGGTGGCGTGGGAGGATTTGGATCTTGCTTACAGTACATGGTATCCGTCGAAACCGCTCGGACCACCGCCGCGCGAGATCGTTGTTGGCGTCAGTTCGGGTGCTTGGTTTGGCGATGCCGGGATTCCGGCGGCACATGGTCTCGAATGGCCACGGACGCCGCGGTCGTATTCGCGCAACTCCGCACGGGCAGTCGTGCTCCCGTGCTGGATGCTCGCCCTAATCCTGGCCGTTCCGACGGCGATATCGTTAGTGCTGAGGCGACGGCGGATTCCGGCGGGGCATTGTCGGGGGTGTGGGTATGACTTGACGAAGAATGAGTCGGGGGTTTGTCCGGAGTGCGGGCTCGCCT
>CAZONT010000225.1:0-3380 GCA_964581285.1 uncultured Planctomycetaceae bacterium
CGGCGCGGCGATCGCATTATCGTCGAAGTCACCGGAAACAATGGGATCAATACGGTCGCGGCGCTTTTCAACAGCGCGGGCGAGTTGATCGAGCTCAACGACGATCGTTCGTATTACGGCGGGCAGCTCGATCCGTTCATCGGCGTGATTCTGCGCGAGGATGATGCCAACGCGCTGGTCGGCGTGTCGGTCTCGCGGTCGCGGTACTTCGCATCGACGCAGGGTCGATTCTCGTCGGGGACGTTTCGAGCGCGGATTCGCCGCGATCCGAACCAGCCGGTGCGGGCAAATGCGCAGGTCGTGTGGCTCGAGTTCGGCGGCGCGGCGGGGATCCGGATCGCGCAGGAAGCGCCCTATGACGTGCCGGCGTTTGACGCGGGCCGGATCGCGCTCCGGCTGGCGGGGGCGACCGAGCAGATCAAGGACGCGATGGTGTCGAAGATGACGTCGGACTTCGCCGGCATCGACGTGACGCTGTTGCGGAGCGATCGCGACGTGCGGCCGACGGGTGACCACACGGTGATGTACATCGGCGGGACGAGCGACAAGTTCCTCGGGCTGTCGGACAACGTGGACAACTTCAACGCGAACGTGAAGCAAAAGTCGATCATCTTCGCGGAATCGTTGAAGACGTTCGACTATCTCAATCCGAACGCGGAGGACGTCGCGCGGGCCCTGGCGAACGTCGCGGCCCACGAACTCGGGCACCTCCTGGGCTTGCAGCACACGGGTGATCCGAACGATCTGATGGCGCCGGCCGCAACGGCCAATCAGGTGTTCTTCGTCGATGCGCTGTTCGGCGTCGCGCCGCTGGCGGACGATCTTTTCCCGATCGGCGTACAGAACAACCCGTCGCTGCTGGCGCAGGGCGTCGGTCTGCAGGGCGACCTGGCCCAGGTCCAGCACCTGGACTGGCACGTGGCCACGATCGATGCGTGCGTCGATGAGTGCCCGGCCGCACAGCCGCTGGCGTGCGAGCACGGGGCGATTCTGATTCGGAAGTAGATTCGCGGCGGCGAACGGCCGCCGGGATCAGAGATCGAAGCGGAGTTGATCGAGGAAACGGGCGGCCACCTCGAACGGCCGCGTGCGGCCGACGTTCACCCGCAAGATCTGGGCCCGGCCGGTCATCGCGGCCGGCGTGGGCCAGACGCCATCTTCGGCGGGCAATTCCAGGCGAAAATCGAGGATGTCACCCGGTTGCAGATCGGGCTGCTGCGTTTCGAAGAGCAGTCCGCGGCTGCTGATGTCGCGGGTTGCGCCCCGGATGGGCAGCGACTCGGTCCGACCCTCGCGGTGGGCGGTCACGGGCCAACGGAGCGGAAGTCGTGTGGTGCGGCGGCGTTCGCGCCGGGCGACGAGTGGCGGGCTTAGAAGCAGGTTCATGTCCGAATCATCGGCGCGTGGCGACCGTCGGTTTGCCTATTAGCGGTCGGTGCGCGACTTTGCACCGAAAACGGGTTCGACCGGTCCAGCGGCGATTTGGCGTCCGATAACATCTTATCACAGTACGAATTGACGGGGTTAGTACGGATGAATAGAATCGTCAGTGGCAAAACGCGATGTCAGAAGGATTGCGTCGCGTGTCCCGCGTCCGCTCCCGCCGGACGAAGAAGCTCTCCTCGCAGTAATGTCAATTTGAACCACCACGGTGATGCCTTAACCGTGGAGTAATGAGGTATCGAATGTCAGCAGTGTCAAAAAAGACGAGTGGAATGGCGAAGACTTTCATGACCCCGGGCCTGTGCGCGGTCCTCTGCGTCGGAATGGCGGTCGGCCTGTCGGGGGCGGCGTGCGATACGACGAACCCGCCGCCGGTGGATACCTGCGAGGGGTTCTCGGGGAACGGCGGTCCGCCGCTTCTGCAGAACGATCATGTGCTGGGCTCGCCGAGCGCCCCGCTCACGGTGATTGAATACGGCGATCTCCAATGCCCGTTCTGCGGCCAGTTCGCCCGCAATACATTCCCGACGATCAAGGCGAATTACATCGATACAGGCAAGGTGCGGTGGGTCTTCCGGCACTTCCCGCTGCGAAATATTCATGCGAACGCCGAGGTGGCCGCCCAGGCGAGCGAGTGCGCAAGCGACCAGGGCAAGTTCTGGGAGTTCGTCGACGGCGTTTACGCCAATCAGTTGATTCTCGCCGACGCCAACGGCACAGCGGTAGCCGCGGCGACCGCCAAGGCCAATCTCAAGACGTTGGCCGGAAACGTCGGCTGCTCGAATGCGACGTTTGATCCATGTCTGGACGGTGGCGGCAAATCCAGTCGGGTCCAGCAGGATGTTGACAACGGCGCGGCGCTTGGGATCGGAACCATTCCGGGCAGCGGGACGCCGGCATTCTTCGTCGGCAACAACGAGCCGTTCTTTGGCGGGTTGGGGACAGCCGCGTTCTCCCAGCGATTGGACGAGGCGCTGGCCTGCACGGGGAACTGAGTCGGAATCCGGTTGGCAGCGCTTGCGGCGTGCTTCTGCCGATGTGGCAGGAAAGAGCCGCAAGTCGGCGACCACCGAAGTTCTCTTAATCCTCTAATTTACATATGGTTATGTGCCGCAGGCCACGATCGTGGTTTGCGGCACATTTGTTGCATTTGGAGATAACCGGAGAGGGTGCATCCGCGGTGACCCTCTCGAAACACATTGTCTGTCTTCGACGCGATCGAGCAACCTGAGAGGAGATCGTTAAGCCATGTCTGCCAAGCAGTTGAGTTTCGATTCGAATGCCCGTGCGGCGCTGTTGAACGGTGTTGAGAAGCTGGCGAAGGCGGTGAAAGCGACGCTGGGGCCCCGTGGGCAGAATGCCATTATTGACAAGGGTTGGGGCGTCCCGACGGTGACCAAGGACGGCGTCACGGTCGCGGAAGAGATCAGTCTCAAGGACAAGTTTGAGAATCTCGGGGCACAGCTCGTGAAAGAGGCGGCCTCGAAGACCTCCGAGGATGCGGGCGACGGCACAACGACGGCCACGGTGCTAGCCGAGGCAATCTTCAAGGAAGGCCTGAAGAACATCGCGGCGGGCGCGGATGCGTTCGCGCTCAGCCGGGGCATCGACAAGGCGGTGCGAGCGGTGGTCGAGGGGCTCAAGGGCCTATCGAAGCCCATCAAGGCGACCAAGCGCGACGACGTCATCAACGTGGCGGCCATCTCGGCGAACAACGACCGCGAGGTCGGCGAGCGGCTGGCTGACTGCTTCGAGAAGGTCGGCAAGGACGGCGTCATCACGATCGAAGAAGGCAAGAGTCTCGACACGACGGTCGAGATCGTCGAAGGCATGCAGTTCGATCGCGGCTACCTCTCGCCGCACTTCGTCACCGACCAGGAGTCGATGGAGTGCGTGCTCGAGAAGGCCTTCGTGCTCATCTACGAAGAGAAGATTTC
>CAZONT010000226.1:0-3353 GCA_964581285.1 uncultured Planctomycetaceae bacterium
GTCCCGTCGGCCGGCCGGTTCAGCTCGCCATTCAGAAGGCCCTTGCCGATGCCGGTGTCAGCCCCGATCACGTCGAGTTGGCCAACCTCTCCGGTGTCGGCATGATCGAAGACGACGCCTCCGAGTCCGCCGGCCTCCGCGCCGCCCTCGGCCAGCACGGCTCGAAAGTCCCGGTCCTCGCTACCAAGGGCGCCATGGGCAACAACGGCGCCGGCAGCGGCGCGATCGACCTGGCCATCACCGCTCTGGCCATCCACCGTGGCATCGTCCCCCCCTCTCAAAACACCGACGAGGTCGACCCCAACTGCAATGTCAACGTCGTCCGCAAAGACCCCCGCGACGTCCGCGTCAACGTAGCCGTCTCGTCCGCCTCAGCCCTCTCCGGCGGCCAAACCGCCGCCCTCGCCCTCCGACGCTACGCCTAGGTCTCATGAACTTCGCGTGCTCCCCCGTCAGCCCAATAACGCCAGTCGGAATGCTCGCCCGACGACCGGCCAACGCCAGCCACAGGCAAAAGTTTGTGCCAAGTGCTACGCTAAGTGAGTAAGCGCACGGCGGGGACGCTCGCTTCACGCGGAGGTCAGGTTCATGATCGAAATTCGCCGCAGCGACGAACGAGGCCACTTCAACCACGGCTGGCTCGACACCTACCACACGTTTTCATTCGCCGACTACCGCGACCCGCGCTTCATGGGCTTCCGCTCCCTCCGCGTCATCAATGAAGACCGCGTCGCCCCCGGCGAGGGCTTCGGCCGGCATTCCCACCGCGACATGGAAATTCTCACCTACGTGCTCTCCGGTGAACTCGAACACCGCGACAGTCTCGGCAACGGCGCGGTCATCCTCCCCGGCGAAGTGCAGTACATGGCGGCCGGCACCGGTGTCGAACACAGCGAGCGCAATCCGTCGCCGACGACTCCGGTCCATCTCATGCAGATCTGGATTCTTCCCGCCCACCGGGGCGATCCGCCGAAGTACGAACAGCGAAAATTCCCAACGCTGTCCGCCGCCGCAGCGCTCACGCTGCTTGCCTCGCCGACTGGCCGCGATGGCTCGATTCGCATCAACCAGGACGCCCTCGTCCTCGCCGCCGCGCTCCGGAAGGGTCAGGATTCGAAGTACGTCCTCGAGAAAAGCCGCGCCGCATGGCTCCAACTCCTCCGTGGAGATATCCAGCTCAACGGCCACGACCTCCACTCCGGCGACGGCGCCTCGGTCACCGCCCAGACGCATTTGGACATCCACGCCGTCACGGACGCCGAAGCGCTCATCTTCGATCTGGTCTGAGAAAGTCGACGGGCGGCCAAGGTCCGAGCCCGGCGCACAAGCAACTCGGCGCGCAACGCAACACCAACGGACAACCACCCCCGTGCCCGCCGGGCGTTTTGTTCCCCGCTTCAGCTAAATGCCTCTCGATCGATGCCGGTTGGCCTGGGCAACCTTGTTTGCCCGTGGAAGTTCACTCCGCACTCCGGACACGTCCCCGAAACACTTATCTTCAAGTCATACCCACACAAGCACCGGGCTCCAGTTGGCCGCGTGGCGAGTCGTCGTCCTACGAACACCGGCACGAGCAACGGAAGCCCCAACAACCGGAGCGGAATCGCGACATACACCTTGCCGGGCGACCCGCAGTCCAAGCGCGGCCACTAGTGCGGCCGAAACGCCCGGCTGATCGTGAAGATCGGCAGCAACAACGAAATGACCAGTCCGCCGATCACCGCCCCGAGTACCGTGATGATGATCGGCTCCAGCATGGCCGTCGCCGCCTTCACCGCTACTGCCAGCTCCGCCTCGCTGTAGTTCGACACCCGCTCGAGCACCGGCCCGAGCTTTCCGCTCCGCTCACCTGCCCGGATCATCTGCACGATCGATCCCGGCACAAACGGGTGCCCTCCCAATACGTCCGACAGCGACTTGCCATGCTGCAACTCGCCGTGCACCGTCCCCCACAGGTCCTCGAAGAACGCGTTGCCGCACGCCGCCTTCGTCAGCTCAACCGCCTCCAGCATGGTCACACCGCTGTTGATCATCGTCCCCAGCGTCCGCAGACTTCGAGCCAGGTATGTCCGTTGGAACATTCCTCCGATTAGCGGTATGTGCAGCTTCACCCAGTCCAGGTGTCGCCGCCCGCCCGCCGTCCGCAGGTGCCACGCCAGCCCGCCGCTCGCCGCAACAAGCCCACCCAGCGCATACGGCCAGCTCGACTTGATGTGCCCGCTCAGCCCGAGCAGAAACTGCGTCGCCTTCGGAAGCGCCGCCTCGCGGCCCGCGTAGATCGCCGCGAACTTTGGCAGTACAAACGTCATGAGAAACACCGTGACGCCCCCCGCGAACAGCAGCATCGCGATCGGATACGTCACCGCGCCGCGGATCTTCTTCGCAAGGTCGCGCTGTGCCACGAGATACTCGCTCGCCCGCTGCAGCATCGTCCCCATGGCGCCGCTCGCCTCCGACGCCCGCACGAGACTCACCAGCAACGGCGTGAATATTCGCGGATGTTCCGCCATTGCCGCCGAAAACCGGCTCCCCCCCTCTACCTGTTCGATCACGCTGTCCAGTGCCTTCGCGAAGGCCGGCGAATTCTTCGGGCTGCGGCAACCCTTCAACGCGTCGGCCAGCGATACGCCGGTCTCGACCATCACCATCAGCTGGCTCGTGAAGAAGATGACGTCTTCCGACCGGAATCGCTCGCGCGTCAGCATGCCCGGTGGCGCGGCGGCAGCCGTGGTGGTCGTCGCGGCGGAGGCCGGTGCGACCCGAACGGGGAACTTCCCCTCGCTCCGCAGCATCCGTGCGGCATCGGCCGGGTTCGCCGCTGCAAGCGTCCCCTGCGCCATCGCCCCGTTGGCGTCACGCGCGACAAATGCGAATTGCGGCATGGCTCGTCAACCCCCTCGGCGCGCGCCGCGTCATCCGGCGCACGCCCGGAAGACCTCCTCGATCGTCGTGATGCCGGCCTTCACCTTCGCCAGCCCGTCGAGCCGCAGCGTCTTCATCTCCGACTGCACCGCCAGCTCGCGAAGTTGCTGCAGGTTGGCCCCGTTCGAAATCGATTCGCGCGCGGCGTCCGTCGGCACGAACAGTTCGTAGATGCCGATTCGCCCGAGGTACCCGGTCTTATGGCACTTCTGGCACCCCAGCCCGCGCACGAGGTGTGTTACGGGCATGCCCGCCTTTTCCATGGTGTGCAGCACGTTGGCCGGCGGCTCGTACTCCGTCTTGCAGTGCGGGCACGTCTTGCGAACCAGTCGCTGGGCCAGCACTGCAACGACCGACGCCCCGATCAAGTACGACTCAACGCCCACGTTGCACAACCGCGTAATTGCCGAGGGCGCGTCGTTCGTGTGAAG
>CAZONT010000227.1:0-3266 GCA_964581285.1 uncultured Planctomycetaceae bacterium
TCGCCGACGTCTTCGACGCCCTCACCAACGCCCGCGTCTACAAGCCCGCCTTCTCTTTCGGCGAAGCCATGAAACTCGTCTCCGCCGAATCCGGCCGTCACTTCGACCCCGTCGTGCTCGACGCCTTCCTGGGCACGCGCGAAGAGATCGAGTCGATCTACGAGGCCTATCGCCCCGCCTGATCGCCCCCCGCATCCGCCTGCTTCGTTTTTCCCCCATTCCTCCGTACCATCGCCCCCGGCGTTCCAGTCACCGAGGTCTCGCTCCGCGTGCCCCATTCACCCCCCGTTCACTCCCATGACCAATCGCCCACGCCCTCGATCAACCGCGTGCTCTTCCCTCACATCGCCGCCGCCGCCTGCCTCGGCACCACGCAAGCCGTCATCGCCTTCCTCCCTTTCCTCGCCCGCCTCCGCTTCGACGCCTCCGACTGGCAGACCACCGTCCTCACCGCCGCCATTCCCGTCATGCAGTTCTTCTCGATCTTCTGGAACCAGCACTACGCCGGCTCGCAGACCCCGCGCTACCTCGTCGCGATCGCCCTGCTGCATTCCCTGCCAATCGGCCTCATCGGCCTCGCCCCAAACATCTGGGTGGTGATGTCCTGCTTCGTCGTCGCCGCCTTCGGCAATGCCGGCATGTCCCCGCTCAACGCCGACATCCTCCGCACCTGCTACCCCGCCCACCGTCGCGGCCGCGTCTTCGGCCTCGTCTCCACCGCCCAGATGTCCGCCGCCATGCTCACCGGCTTCGCCATCGGCCGCTGGTCCGACCACACCCCGAACGCCTTCCGCTACTTTCTCCCTGCCGTCGCCGCCGTACAGCTCCTCGGCCTCTCGCTCTTCGCGCACGTCGCCCGCCAGCCGATCTTCGCCTCGCGCCGCCGCCCCGCGCCGCCCGAAAAATCCTGGCTCGCCCCCTTCCGCGACATGAACGCCGTTCTCCGCGCCGACCGCGCGTTCGCCGCCTACGAAGTCGCCTTCATGTCCTACGGCGTCGGCTGGATGATCTGCACCGCTCTCATCCCCGCCCTCGCCACCGACAAGCTCCACCTCAACTACGGTCAGTACACCAAGGCCACCATCGTCATCTACCAGTTCGTCATCGTCCTGATGTTCTTCCTCGCCGGCCGCACCGTCGACCGCGTCGGCCCGATGCGTCTCGCCGCCGCCTCGTTCCTCTGGCTCACGCTCTATCCGGTGGGATTGCTGATCATCTCGAACTTCGGCGGCCTCGTCGCCTGCAGCGTGCTCTACGCCATCGGCATGGTCGGCGTGAATCTGACCTGGACCCTCGGCCCCATCGCTCTCAGCACCGACGCCTCGCGCGCCTCGCACTACCTCGCCATCCACACCACCATGGTCGGCATCCGCGGCATCGTCGCCCAGGGTCTCGGCATGGCCCTCTACGTCTGGACCGGCCACTTCGCGTACCCGCTGCTCATCGCCGCCGCCGGCTTCCTCTGGGCCGCCCACAAAATGAACGCGCTGGCGAAAGCCACCCACGACCACCCCATCCCCGCAAAATCAATCGAAACCGCAATCCCCCCACTCGACGCTCCCGACTAGTCGCTCGCGACGAGCTGTTCGCGCCACCCAGATCCGAATCCGGAGCGCAAGTGACGGGCGCGCAACCCGACGCCAACGAAAATCGTTGCCCGTGCGCGCCGAGCGTCTACGTCGCCGCATCAGCCCGCGCTTCCCGGCTCGTCGGACCCGCCTCGCTCTTAGACTGTTGGCGTTTAGACCGTCGATACGTGCGCGAGGCGCACCCCGCACTCCGGACAAACCCCCGACACATTCGTCGTCAAGTGAAACCCGCACCGCGGACGATGCCCCACCCGCCATGCCACCTTCCCGATTCGTCCGTACGGCCGCGTGGTTTTCAGATTACAATGGGCTCGATGAAAACGATGTCTGGCTGACGCGGCCATCAAGGCCCATTCACCCGGACCATCGCGCGACCAACGCTGAGCGGAAAAGGGAGGGATGGAACATGCAGCGCTTTTCGTCATTCGTCGTCCTGATCGTCGGCGCGGCGGTTGCAACCGCTGCCGACGCGGCCATGATCAACTTCTACGCAGCTAGCCCGATGGCCATAAATGGTGCAACCAGTTGCGCTGCGGCTTCGGCATTGGGTGTCAATCCCGTGCTCCCACCCGGTCCGGGTAATTGGGCCATAGATCTCTGCATGGAAATTGACCCGACTCTGATGGGAGTATTCGGCGGAACCGGAACCCGCGGCGGGCAACTCAACATCACAGGATCGCCCGGCACGTTCGGCGTATCGTCGCTCACGGTCAACAATTCCCTCGGCCGATGGCCAAGCTCGTCTCCCGGATTGCCAGGACCAGCGACGAACGTGTTTACCGGACTGTCATTCGTATCGTCCGCCGTCGTATCGTCAGCCAGTCCATCTGACTACACGGGTGCATTCGGCCCCGGTTTCCTGATCGCGAGCGGCTCTTTTGGTGGTTCCGCCGGCGCAGCCCTCTACCTCGCCATCCCACCGAACGCTGGAATCAATTCCGACGATCCTCTCGGCACCGCCGGCGGTGCGTTCGGCTGGGCACTCGGCGGCGCGCCGAACATTGCCGCTACCGACCTCGGCTTGAGCAGCCCGCAGCCGTTCTACTCATCGTTCGCAGGCGCTCCAGCAGTTCCGGCCCACGGCTTCGTGCTCGACGATCTCAATGGCGGCGGTGTCATCAGTCTTACGGGCGAACAGTTGGACCCCCGCGGGCCCAACGTCATCGGAACGTTGCCGATAATCCAGGTCTCCCCCGAACCGGCCACGCTGACCCTGCTCGCCCTCGCCGCCCTTGCCGCGGTACGGCCCGGACACCGCCGCGCAAAATCGTAATCAAAGCTCGGCGTCCTCCCCAGACAGAACCCACTCTATGTCCGCACGGCACCGCACCTCCCACGCCAAGCGCCCCGGATCAGCCACCCTCCAGCACGTTCCGGATCCCGGATGCATGTTCCCCCTTCGATCTCTGATCCCCTCGTTCCCTGCGTTCCCTGTTCCCCTCCCCCGCTCACTGGCCACTAGCTACCTTCTGTGTCAGCGCAGGACATTTCGGGTTCACACCCAATTCCCGCCCACCGCCGCCCCCACCAAACCGCCCCCGCCCCCCCGGTGCGAAGCCCCTACGGAACAGAATCCGATGTCCGTGACGGACATTTCAGGTCCACGACGCCAGTTATATCGTAAAACGTGCTCCGGCGAGTCGACCGACCGCCGGATCGTCCCGTGCCGCCCCTCCG
>CAZONT010000228.1:0-3214 GCA_964581285.1 uncultured Planctomycetaceae bacterium
GCGCGTGTACTCGCGGTGGCTCTCCGAGGCGGAAGCGGCGGCACTCGCCCGCGGGTGAAAGCGCCGGACGGGTACGGCGGACCCTCGCTACGGTGTGACGCCCAAGGCCGGCTTGTCGAACTTCACGCCTTTCTGGACGGCGTGATCCACCATCTCCGCGACGTGACGGCGGCGTTCGGCCAGAGGGAGGAAGTTCACGCGGGCCATCTCTTCCCCGAAGGCACGCACGTGGAAGTCGCGGATCGCCTGCCGCACTATCCGGCGCACGGCTGCCGACTTCGCCCTCTCTGCCTCCGACGGTGTGGGCTTCTTCACGTCTCGAACATCCCGAAGTGCGCGCTCACGTCAGGCAACCATGCCAAAGCGGATGGATGGACGATCTGAGCAACCGCATCGCGCGCGTCGCCGATCATCCTCTCGATACCGTAGTCGCCGAGCGGGTTCACGGCCAGGAGTTTCTCTGCGCAACGGACTCGCATCTCGTGCTGGACCGCGAGAGCGGCGTCGCGAGGCACGCGGGACTTCTTCGCCGCCAGTAGGTAGGGTCGCACGGCCGCTTCGTAGATGCGCAATCGAGCTCGGTCGAGTTCATGTCAGAATTGTCTCTCGGCGTATAGGGCCCACGTAATCGGGAGTCCTTGGCCGCCGCCAGTTCGAGGAGCGGGCGCCGGCTGAGGAACTCCGGAGCCCAGGAACTCTCTTCACCAAGGTGAGTCCTGCGACACGTGGCCCGCGAACGTGGGAAGGCCTGTGGGCACGTCCCCCGTCAAACTGGCCGCCACGTTCCGGAAACGCTCGGCCTTGCCGCGCCGTCGCTCCGTTCGGCGGAGGATCGTCAAGCGCTTCCCGCCCTTGACCAAGGCCCCGGCAAAGTCCCCCCTGGCCGCCGAAGAGCGGCCAGGAAGACTGAGCGAGGCCTTCCCGGCGGCAAGTTACACGCCGCCGTCGGGTGCCGGACGTCCAATGGACCGCTTTTGGGGCTTGTCCGGACAGGGAATCTCCGGGGAGCCTCTGTTTTCCCCGGCTCTTCTTCGCGTTGAGGCCTACAGCCCGATCAGACGCAGCGCCTTGTCAACGTAGCGGGCGCAGTGGCGGAGCGCGGCCGCGATGTTCGTCGCGCCAGCCCGCCGAAGAAGCCCGATGGCAAGGTTCCGCAGCGCCGCCATGGCCTGCGCCCCGGATCCCTTACGGACTTGCGAACGATCTTCATCGAAGGTCACGTCCCTGACCCAGTGCAACCGGTTCTCGATTCCCCAGTGGCCCCGGTTGAGAGCGAGGAGCCTGGCGCCCGGGCCCTTTGAAACGCTGATGCTCGTGATCCCGAAGACCACTTCGTGCCGCAGGGGGCTCCCGTTGAGTTTCGTCGTCGTTCGCTCGATCCGGACGACCTGCCTCGCGTACGGGAAGTCCACGTAGCCCACGAGCTGATCACTCGCCCAGAGGCTGCGCACTTCCAGGCGGCCATGTCCCTTGCTCGTCGTGGTCACCTGAGGGGGGAAAAGCCTCGAGATGAAGAAGCGCGATGTCGTCACGAAGACCCGGTTGGTTGTCCTTGACGGTGAAGAAGTAGTCCGCCTTCTTCTCCTCTACGATGTAGTTAGCCGTCTTTTTCTGCGTGTGTATCGCGTCGGCGGTGACCACCGCGCCTGGAATCTTGAGATCTTTCAACAGGGGCGCCACGCACGGGATCTCGTTCGTCTTGTCTGACACCCGCATTTGCCCCAAGACCACGCCCTCCTTGTGAGTGAAGGCGCTGAGGAGGTGCGTTGCCGGGGCTTCGCCGTCATTGCTCCCGCGAACTGTCTTGCCGTCCACGGCAATTCCTTCCCCTTTGAGCCCGGCGGTTCTCGCGAACCACTGGCCAACCTTCTCCTCGAACCGTTCCATTCCCAGGTTGCTCAGAATCCTGCGGTAGGTCTTTTCGCTTGGCGGGTACTTCCGTCGGCACCCCAGGCGCAGAAGCACTTCACGCGGTAGCTCGCTTGCCCATTGGGCTATCGCCTCGAAACTCTTCGCTCCACTCAAGGTCGCGCAAGCCGCGATGCTCAGAATGGCGCTTACGCAAAAACGGACCCCTCTGGGCTTCCGAAAATCGACGACTCCTTCAAACTCCTCGACAAGGCTTCCTTTCCCGCGCAAAGGCAACTTCTCTACGTCAATCATGGGCACCCTCCGCACTTCTTCTGTTTTGGGCTCCGAAGCCTTCAAGAATTCCAGGGCGCCATGCGAGATCGGGTAAACGAAGACCAGCTTCCTCTCCCCGTGATGCTGGTAACCCACTCCGCACCGCGCCCACCCGCGAGTCTCACCCAGGAGCAACCAGTTGCTCGCTCGATAACAGGTTCCCCGGAAGCGTGTCGCGTCGACGAACGTCTCCGCCAGATAAACCGGGTGGCTGTACGCCCGCACCCAGTCCGCGCTCAATCGGCGCAAGTTCGCGCCCAGGATCTGCGACGCGAGATTCTTCTGCTCGGACCCGGGCAGAATAAGGAACCGAACGTTGTTCACAACGAAGCCAAGCTTCGCGACCTTCGTTGCCTCGTCCCACCCGACGAATCGATCGCGCACGCCGCATTTCAAAGCCGCCCCGGCCCAGGCCAAGAGCGCGACGACCTTCCCCCCCAAAAACGCGCCGTATCGGAACGACTCGCCTACAAGCCGGCCGCAGCCCAGGTAGTGGTAGCACTCCATGTGCTCGCGCCACGAGCACAGCTCTTCGGAGAGTATCGGCCGTACCACCAAGTCTCGCCCTTCGTGAGCGCTGGGCGGCTGAGGCAACTCCGGCCATGCTTCCGGAGCCCCGCTGCGTCGCGTCGCTGGTCTCTTGGTCGGCCCGTGGCCGTCCCTCGCCCTTGCCGCCCAAGCCGAGGGAAGTTCGATCAGGCCCCGAGCGCCCAGCCGCCGAAGAAGGGCTCTCGCGCTTGTCTCCCGAAGCGCTCCGTTCGGCCGGTACCACCCGAAAGCTCTGCAAACCGCTTCGCAGGCCTGCCGGAAGTTCTGCCGCTTCGCGCCCCTCACCAGCCGCCGAATCCTGGCAAGATCGCTCCTGTCCAAGGCCTTGCCTCGGTACAAGACGCGTTGCTCATCCTCCTTCCCCCCGCGCCGACGGGTCCCTCTCATGGAGTGAGCTTGCCACTGGGGGCTCGGCGACGCCAGAGAATTCTCCCCGCCCCTCCCAGCTCAACGACTTACCAAACTTTGCCTGGACCCTGCG
>CAZONT010000229.1:0-3027 GCA_964581285.1 uncultured Planctomycetaceae bacterium
CACGGCGATATGGCGCGCACAACGTGCGCGTCTTCGGATCCACTGTTCGCGGCGCAGATCGTCCGGGCAGCGACATTGACTTCCTCGTGTCGTTTGTCCCGGGGCGATCCTTGAGGGGCCAATCCTGCCGAGCTTCCCAAGCTCCCTCCGTCTGTGACTGGCTTCGACCGATTTGAGCTCCGAGGAACAACAACTTGGTGAGCAGGATGGCCCTGACGTGCCACGAGTGACGCATCGCGTTCTCCTGTCGGCGTCGTAGCTGCGTTGGAACGAACTGTCGATTCTCTGTCTACCCTGCACGCAGACCGTGTCAATGGAAATTTCTGTTGCCACGCAGCGGGGCGTCGTATGATGTTGTCCGGGCAAGACTGCCGAGGATGTGTCATGCGCGCCATATGCCGTGCATCCCTGATTCTCTCGCTCGGCGCGTCGGCGCTGGCGGGCGACGGTTGGTTCGTTCCCGGTCGTGTCTTTATCGAAGAACTCGAACCCGAAGCCTGCTATCGCCCCGATAAGAACAACTGGCTCGTCGCCGTCGATCCGACCACCGGCGAAGCTTGGGATGTGGCCGACCGCGATGACGGTCTGTGCAACAACAACGGGATGCGGTTCTCCCCAGATGGGCAGTTCCTGCGAATCCTCAACCTCGGGCGCAACAATGTGCTGGCATTGGACCAATTCGGCACGACGACCTTGGTCTACGACACCACGGACGGTCTCGGAGGACCGTTCGGACGGAACGGACTGGATTGGGACGTCGGCGGGTTCTTCTTCGTCGCCAACGAGTATTCGTTCGAGCTGTTGCGTTTTCCGCCGGATGGTGGGACCGCCACGGTGCTGGCGGACATCGACGACGGAGTATCCGGTGGACCGGTCGCGTGCGCTCCGAACGGGGACGTGTATTACGGCGACCGAGGCGTGTGGCGAATCACTCCCGCGGGCGACGCGATCCTGTTCGACACGCTGGGCCCCAACAGGTTTGCGCTTTCCATCGCGTTCGACCGCGTGGGGAATCTGTTTGTTGCGTTCAACGGCGCGATCTACCGCTACCGGGGTGTTGACGCGAGCACACGGCAGGTGATTGCGACCGGTTTCTATCCATTGGACGGAAATCTCGCGATCGCGATTTCGCCGGACGATTCTGTCGTGTACGCCGCCGACGCCAATGCGCTCTACGGCGTGGACGCTCAAACGGGCGACCGCTGGCTGATCCACGACACGCCCTATCCGCGTATCGGCGGCCGGGGCATTGCTGTGTATGACCCGCCGCGGCCGGGGGATGTGAATTGCGACCGGCGCGTGGACAACGGCGACATCGACGCATTCGTCCTCGCGCTGACGGACCCCGACGCCTACGCGGCGCAATTCTCCTGGTGCCGCCGCGACCTGGCCGACGTGAACGGCGACACGATTATCGATGCGGCGGACATCGACCCGTTCGTCGCGCGCCTGATCGGGGAATAGCGAATCGCGAATCGCGAATAACGAATTTCAGACTCGCGCACGGGACGCATTATCCGACGAGGCGTCGCTATGCGAACTGTTTTCTTGACGATGATGCTTGCGTTCTCTTGCGGCGCAGCGACACTGGCCGGCGACGGCTGGTTCGTCCCCGGCCGCGTGTTTATCGAGGAGCTCGAACCCGAAGCTTGCCATCTTCCCGAAGCAAACAACTGGCTCGTCGCGGTCGACCCGGAAACGGGCGAGGCGTGGGATGTTGTGGGTCGCGAGGACGGGCTGTGTAACAACAACGGCCTCGCGTTCGCCGCCGACGGCCGAACGCTGCGAATCCTGAATCTCGGTCGGAACAACATTCTCCAACTCGAGGACGATGGACAGTTAACCGTGCTCTATGCCGGTCCGGACGGACTCGGGGGCCCCTTCGGCCGAAACGGATGTGCGTGGGACGATCTCGGATCATTCTACGTGGCCAATGAATACACGGCTCAGATTCTGCGCTTTCCGGCGAGCGGTGGTCCGGCTCACATTCTGACGGATGTTGCCGATGCCTTGTCGGGCGGCGCTCTCGCATGTGCCCGCGATGGGACGCTCTTCTACGCGGACTTGGATATCTGGCAAGTTTCGCAAAGCGGTGATGTCACCCGCTTTGACACACCCCCCCCCAATCGGTTCGCGCGGTCCATCGCCTTTGACCGAAGCGGCACGCTTTTCGTTGCGTTTAGTGGACATCTGTATCGTTACGACGCCGCCGATCCGGCCACGCGCCGGTTATTGGCGACCGGCTTCGTCACTCCCGGCGGCGATGTCGCGATCGCGATGTCGCCGGACGATGCGTACGTTTATGTTTCCGATGCCGATTCGCTCTGGGCCGTCGATGCGCTGTCGGGCGAGCGTCGACTGATCTACGACACACCGTGGCCGCGCTCATCCGGCCGCGGGATCGCCGTGTATGACCCGCCGCGGCCGGGGGATGTGAATTGCGACCGGCGCATCGACAACGGCGACATCGACGCATTCGTCCTCGCGCTGACGGACCCCGACGCCTACGCGGCGCAATTCTCCTGGTGCCGTCGCGACCTGGCCGACGTCAACGGCGACACGTTTATCGATGCGGCGGACATTGACCCGTTCGTCGCGCGCCTGATTGGGGAATAGCGAATCCGAATTGCGAATTGCGAATAGCGAAGAACGAATTTCAGACTCGCGCACGGGACGCATTGTGCGCCGTTGTGCGCCGTTGTGCGCCAGGGCGGGGCGGGGTGCCCGCCGGGCGCGTCCGCGGCGGTCGCATCGCCGGGTGGGCGGCGCCGCCGGGCCGCGAAGAACGCGGCGATATCGCACATCTGCTCGATGCGGCGGAGCTTTTCCCGGAACGGCAGTGCGCGGAATTCCTCCCGCTGTCGCCGGCGATTTCCTTCAAACGTGGTCGCTGCCCATGCTTCATCGTCAATGGGCACAAGCCATGCTTCGTCGTCGGTGGGCACACGCGGAGGGGGCGAGTTCTCAGACACTCGGGGCGCCTCCGTGCCGCGACCGCAACTCGGCGACGTCGGCCAGATCCTGCGG
>CAZONT010000230.1:0-2945 GCA_964581285.1 uncultured Planctomycetaceae bacterium
CAACCTTTCCGGCGAACGCAGACAGCGGATTCGCCGGCGTGTAACTCGGCGGTGATGTCGGCGTCGGATCGCTTCCGGACGCCCCGCACGTCGATTGGATCGATCCGCCCGCGCCGGAGTCTTCCAATCGAATGTCGTAGTTGTTCGACGAGCAGTTGCCGCCGCCGCCCGACTGCGGTCGATTGATGATCGTGACCGTGGTCGTGTCATGCGACAGCACAAACCGCAGGTCGCCGACGAACGTGTGCGTCACATTCAGGTCAACCTGAACATCGCCGACGCAGTACCCGTCCGCCACGTTGAGCACGCTGCTCACGGACGAGTTGTCCGCGATCGGCTTCGGTACGTCGAGAGAAGGATACGTGAAGCGTCCGACGTCGAGCGTCACCGGCCGCGTCGTATCGCCCGCCGGCGGCGTCGTCTGGTTCGCAAACGATGCCGTGCCGTTGTACAGCCCCGCCGACAGCCCGTTCGCCGCCGCCGAGTAGCCGATCGTCACGTTCGCCGTCGATCCGTTCGTCGGCAGGTTCACCACCACCGGCGACGTTCCGCCGTCGATCGAGATCCACGGCTGGTTTGCCGAGATCTGAACCTGGCACGGCGTCGGCCGCGTGCTGGTCAGCGTGTACACCTGCGTGCCGGGGAACGGTCCGCCGACCGGTCCGCCCGCCAGCAACCCATTCGCCGGCGTCACGGTGAAGTTCGCCTGGCCGATCTCGATCGTGTGGTTCCGCGTCGTCGTGCGGCTGTTCGACAAATCGTCAAACACGATCGATTCGACATACACGCCGGCGCCGAGCGAGTTGATCGCCGGACCGTACGTCACGGTGATGTTGGTCGTTCCGCCGGTCGGCGGCAGCGTTCCTGAAACCGGCGTATTGCTGCCGTTGATCAGCACGCCGAAGTCGATCGATAGCGAAACCGCGTAGTTGATGGGGTTCGGCGTCGGGTTTGTCAGTGTATAGACAACCGTGTCGTTGCTGAATGGTCCGCCGACCTGGCCGATGCTGAGCGTGTTGGTTGCAGGCGTAACGGTCAGCCCGCCGCCCGAAATCGTGTCGAGATTCGTGACGCCCGTCGCAAGCGGGTCGAGCCAGTCGCTCAAACGCGTGGCGGCCGTCCCGCCGCCGGTCCACGACGTCGAAATGCGACCATAGCAATCCGAGAGTGAGTTACCGGTGGAGCCGCACGCCGATGGCCCGCCGTGGAGCTGGCCGATGACGCGCTTGCTATTATCGAATAGCGGCGAGCCGGATGAGCCTCCCTCCGTCACTTGCGGAACTCCCGGAGAAAATACCGGATTCGGATCCCAGTACACGCGAATGTGCGTATTGTCCCCCGGTCCGGGGAACGGCGTGCATCCGGATTCGCCCCCGCCCCATGAAGAACCATGACTTGGGTGCGTGACGCTGTTCCAGAATGTCAGGCGCTTCTCGTCCACGCCGGGATGGTGAATGCACGCCCCGTCGGGTGGATTCAGGCCATTGCGATCCCACCCCAGCCATGAGACGTTCCACGCGGGGTTCGGTGAAGAGCTCAGCTCCACCAGCGTGAAGTCGGACGCCGAACTCCCGGCGCGAAATGTCGAGCCGCTGTTGAACTGCGTCAGTGTCCCGTCGCCCGCTCCGCCGCTGGCGCCGCTGCCCGGCGGTCGGCAGGTTGAGTTCTCGAAGTTCCAGTACGCCACCACCGATGCGGCCGTGCCCGAGGTGACGCCGCAGTGAGCCGCCGTCATGAGATACGGCTTGAGATCCTGCGCGGTGTTGTTGACCATGAACGAAGTGCAATTCAGCGTACCGCTGATCTGCAGCACGGACACGCCGTGGACCTGCAATCGCCACGGATCCGCCGGTGAACAAGCCACGTCCATGTTGCACGAACCCGAACGCGGCGTCGGGCCATCGTCGGTCAAATCCTCCATCAGGTATCCGCGGTAGCCGACGCCGATGGTGGTCAGCTCCAGTTCCAGCTTCTGCATGACTTCGACCGGAATCGTCAGCTCGATGACTGCGTGCTTGCCCGGGACAATCGGTGTCCAGAGCTGCCCGTGATCGGCATTGTCGGCATCGGTGAACGGCCGGATCGCCGAATGCTGGTCCTCGGAGTAGATATACAGCTGCGCCCCCGGCGGCAGGCTGTACCGCGTAAAGCCGAAGTTCAGATGCGATGCCGTCGGAGCTTCAACGCGCAGCCGCCACATCTGAATCTTTGGATCGACCTGCTCCCACGTGCCGTGCGTGAACGGCGTGATTTGGACCTGCTGCGGGATCGCGAATCGAAATGGTGTGCCGTCGTTGTTGTTCCGCGCGTCCTCGGTGCGAATGGCGGAAAGGTCCAGCTCATGAAGCGTTTGCACCGCGACCTGCTCGATCGGCAGCGACTTGAATGTCGTCGCGGTTGGCGCCGTCGGTAGCGCTTCGCTGACTTGCTTCGGCGCCGGGCTTACGTTCGGCTCGGCGGCCGATGCGAAGCTGCACGCGATCGCCATCGCGATCAGCGTCGATGCGAACACCTGTCGCCCGTTGGGGCGGTTCTTCGATGAATACGACATTTCTTGCACCTTCCCTCGCGAGCGAATAGCGGCGGCGACGCGCTGCCGGCTGCGCTCGCGAAAACGATTTGAATGGCAGAGGGGGAGCTGCCTTCCCACATCCGTCTATCCAGAATAACGTGAATTGCCCCATTTTTCAAGGATTTGGCCGATAACCTCGGTCCGCGCAGCGCTAATAAAAAATGCCCCCGGATCGTCGGATCCGGGGGCACATCAGAATTCACGAACGTGAACGGCTTGAGTTGCGGAAATTAGCGCGTGTACGTGATGTTCATGCACTCAAACTCGCCCTTGCCGTCCGGCGTCGGGCTCATCATCTTCATCGTGTACTTGCCCGTTCCTTCGAGCGTCGTGATCGTCTTGCAGGTCTCCATCTTGCCGGTCATCGGGCACA
>CAZONT010000231.1:0-2873 GCA_964581285.1 uncultured Planctomycetaceae bacterium
TCCAGCTCCTTGTGCTTCTCTTCCTTGTACTCCGTGCAGATCACGTCCGTCGTGAGAAGCAGACCCGCCACGCTCGCGGCGTTCTGCAGCGCCACGCGGCAGACCTTGGCCGGGTCGAGGATGCCCGCCTCCAGCATGTCCACGTACTCGCCCGTCGCCGCGTTGTAGCCGAAGTTCTTGCCACGCGACTGGATCTCGTCGATCACCACGCCGCCGTCCTCGCCCGCGTTCTCCGCGATCTGGCGGGCAGGGTATTCGAGCGCCTTGGCCACAATCTCATAGCCGATGCGCTCGTCGCCTTCGATCTTCTTCCCGGCCTCGCGCACCGCCTTCACCGTGCGCAGATACGCCACGCCGCCGCCGGCGACGATGCCCTCCTCCGCCGCGGCCTTCGTCGCGTGAAAGGCGTCGTCGACCAGGTCCTTGCGCTCCTTGACCTCGATCTCCGTCGCGCCGCCGACGCGCACCACCGCCACGCCGCCGGTCAGCTTCGCCAGCCGCTCCTGCAGCTTCTCGCGGTCGTAATCGCTGGTGGTCTTGTCGACCTGCATGCGGATCTGCTCGATCCGCGCGTCGATGTCCTTGCGCTTGCCGGCGCCCTCGATGATCGTCGTGTTGTCCTTGGTGACGACGACCTTCTTGGCGCGGCCGAGCTGCTCGGCCGTCACGCTTTCGAGCTTGATGCCGCGGTCTTCGCTGATGAACTCGCCGCCGGTGACGGTGGCGATGTCGCCCATCAGGGCCTTGCGGCGGTCGCCGAAGCCCGGCGCCTTCACCGCGCAGATGTTCAGCGTTCCGCGCAGCTTGTTCACGACCAGCGTGGCGAGCGCCTCGCCCTCCACGTCTTCGCTGATCAGCAGCAGCGGCTTGCCGACGTTGAGCACCTTTTCGAGCAGCGGAACCATGTCGCGGATGCTGCCGATCTTCTTCTCGTGAATCAGGATGTAGGGGTCGTCGAGCACGGCTTCGAGCGTGCCGGGATTGGTGATGAAGTAGGGCGAAACGAAGCCCTTGTCGAACTGCATCCCCTCGACGTGCTCCCACGTCGTCTCGATCCCCTTGCCTTCCTCGATCTCGATGACGCCGTCCTTGCCGACCTTGTCGAAAGCCTCGGCCAGCATCTTTCCGACTTCCCGGTCGCCGTTCGCGGAGATCGTAGCGACACGCGAGTTGTCGTCCTTGCCGCGCACCTTGATCGCCTGCTTCTCGATTTCCTTGACGGCGATCTGCACCGCCGCATCGATGCCGCGCTTCAGCGCGGTGGGCGCCGCCCCGGCGGTGACGTTGCGCAGCCCCTCGGCCAGGATGGCCTCGGCCAGAACGGTCGCGGTGGTGGTCCCGTCGCCGGCGATGTCGCCGGTCTTGCTGGCGACTTCGTTGACGAGCTTCGCCCCCATGTTCTCGAACGGATTGGGCAGCTCGATTTCCTTGCTGACGGTCACGCCATCCTTGGTGACGCGCGGGGCGCCCCACGACTTCTGCAGAAGCACGTTGCGGCCGACGGGGCCGAGCGTGCTCTTGACCGCCTTCGTCAGCTTGCGGACGCCCGCAAGAATCTGGGCGCGGGCGGTGTCGGAATACATCAATTGCTTCGCAGCCATAGCCGGAGCCTCGTAAAGTTTGTTTCTACCGTAAAAATTCAGAAGTACGGAATGAGGAATTCAGAAGCACAGAATAGCGCGCGGGCGCCGGTCGCTACTTCTGAATTCGTAATTCAAACTTCTGAACTAGTCCTGCACCGCCAGCACGTCGGTCTCGCGCAGAATGACGTACGTCGTGCCGTCCAGTTCGATTTCGGTGCCGGAATACTTGCCATACAGCACGCGGTCGCCGACCTTCAGCGACATCTGGCCGCGCTCGCCGCTGTCGAGCAGCTTGCCGGGTCCGGCGGCGATCACCTTGCCCTGCTGGGGCTTTTCGCGGGCGCTGTCGGGCAGGACGATGCCGCCGCGCGTCCGCTCCTCGGCCTCGAACGGCTCGATGACGACGCGGTCTTCGGTCGGGCGGATTTTCGTGCTCGTGCTGCTCTTCTTCGGTTCCTTCATCGTGGCGGTGGCCATCGCTAAATCTCCATTCTTCTCAAATCGTTGTGGTCACTTGCAAAGAATTCAGAAGTGGGAATGAAGAATTCAGAAGGGAAACGCGCCGCGGTACGGCGCACTTCTGAATTCTGCATTCTCGCTTCAGACTTACATCATGTCGTCCATTCTGTCTCAACCAGCGTAATCGTCATCGCGTTCCATTTCGGACGGGGGAGTTCCGTGATGCTTACTGTCTTCAACAATGCGAACTTCACCTCCCGGTACTCGTCATCGTCTGCGCCAGGAGAAGTTGGTTCGAACCGGGCCCGGAACGGCGCGCGATCTCCGATATTGTGCCAGCAGCTCCTGCACTTGGAGTTCCATGCGTCGTCGCCCATCTGCATGTACTGAAGTGCTCGCCGCAGGGACATTTGTACTACCTCCCTTGGCCGAACACCGTTTCATGGAAACGTTACTTGTCCAACGGCAGAAGGCTCGCAGCCCCTGCGCGGATCGTCGTGCGCGTCGAGATCAGTTCAATTTCGTACGACAACTCGTCACGGAATTCCTCATTTCTCAGATTCACGCCGAAGCCGCCTTTCCTATGCTTCGTGCAAATCTTTCTGACGATGGCAGTAGCGGACTTGCCACCTTCGACAAATTGAACCGGATCGCCGACCTTGAAATTCGGGACCATGTCAGCTCCTATCAGACCCGGTCGGGACAGATCTTCGCTCACCGTTCCCGCAACCGTCGCCGAGCGCTTCGCTCCCTTACGGTCGCGGCTCTGAAAGCGCTACATCATGTCGTCCATGCCGCCCATTCCACCCATGTCGTCGTGCCCGCCCGGCA
>CAZONT010000232.1:0-2818 GCA_964581285.1 uncultured Planctomycetaceae bacterium
TCCTGCCAGCGGCCGGAGCCGCGGGCCGAGAGCTTGATGCGGACGCCGACCTTGGGCTTGATGTTGAGGGCCTTGGACCGCTGGACGATCAGCTCGAATTCGCCGTACTTTTCGACGACGGGGATGATGGTCTTGCCCAGCTTGGTCGCGAGCAAAACCATGTCGATGTATTCCTGATCCTTGTAGCCGTTGCAGATGATGAGCGGTTCGTCGGCTTCGAGCAGGCCGAGGACGGCCATGAGTTCGGGCTTCGAGCCGGCCTCGAGGCCGTAGGCGAAGGGCGAGCCGAAGTGGACGATTTCTTCGACGACATGTCGCTGCTGGTTGACCTTGATGGGGTAGACGCCCATGTAGCGGCCGCGGTAGTTGTGCTCGGCGATGGCGCCGCGAAAGGCCTCGTTCAGCTTCTCGATGCGGGCGCGGAGGATGTCTGAGAAGCGGATGAGGATCGGGAGGGCGATGTCGCGCTGGCGCAATTCTTCGACGAGGTCCTTGAGGTCGACGGACGGGCCGCCGGCTCCGCGGGGGAAGACGTCGATGTTTCCCTTGTCGTTGACACCGAAGAAACCGTCACCCCAGCGGGCGACGTTGTAGAGATCGATGGCGTCCTGAATGGTCCAGCCGCGCAGTGAATCGGTCGGCGACGACTGGCGTGTAAGCACTCTGGGCATTTATTCTCTTCCTCTTCGCAGAAATCGTCCGCCGCTGACAACCTTGAGGACCGGAAGGTCGGTGGGGAGCGCGGAGGGCGAATGTGTATAGTTGAGCAGCATCAACGGGGCAGGTCAAGAAAAATCAGCCGCAACGCGCGGTCGCTGCGCTAAAAAAGCCGCGCGAGGCGCTCCCGCAATGCTCGCAGCGCCTGGCCGCGATGGCTGATGCGGTTCTTGTGCTCGAACGGCAGCTCAGCGGTCGTCCGGCCGAGCGACGGGACGAAGAAGTGCGGGTCGTAGCCGAAGCCGCCGGCGCCGCGCGGGTCGTCGATGATGACGCCCTCGATCGCGCCTTCCGCGGTCGCGAGAATCTGGTCGCCGTCGGCGACGGCGAGGCAGCAGCGAAAGCGGGCGGTTCGGCGTTCGGGCGGGACGCCCCGAAGCGCGGCGATGAGCTTGCGGTTGTTGGCGGCGTCCTGGGCGGCGCGGCCGACGGGTTCGAATGTCGCGCCGGCCGCGTAGCGAGCCGAGTAGACGCCCGGCGCGCCGCTGAGCGCATCGACTTCGAGGCCGGAATCGTCGGCCAGGGTTCGCAGGCCGGTGAGCTTCGACCAGTAGCGGGCCTTGAGGGCGGCGTTCCCGGCGAACGTGGGCTGATCTTCTTCGGGGTCGGCGGCGTCGGGAGCGGCTTCGTCAAGCGAGCGCCAAGTGATGCGTTGCAGGGCGGGGTCGCCGCTTTCGCTGAGCACGGCGGCGATCTCTCGGACCTTGCCGGGGTTACGCGTTGCGATGAGCAGTACGCGATTGGGCGTGTCGGTCATGGAGAGACATTCGCCTTGGGCACGCGGACGAGGAAGGAGGGGTTTGCGGCGCGGGTGCCGTCTTCCTGGATCGAGGAGGTTTTCATGCCGTTTTCGAGGTTGAGTGAGAACTCTTCCTTGGCACGCAGGGCACGGACGGCATCGGAGTATTGCGGACGGCCGTCCTGGGACGGCACGACGGCGTCTTCGCCGAAGAGGCCGACGGTCACGAGGGAGCGGCCGGTGTCGTGATAGTAGTATGCGTCGTAGCCGCGGCCGCGAAGGTCGCGGACCCATTCGACGGCCGCCTCGATGCGTTCGTTGAAGCCGGATGTGTTGTAGGTGACGCCGACCTGGAGCGTGTAGATGCCGTTTGCATTGGCGAGGTTCCATTCGGGCGGGCCGGTCCTGGGGTCTTTTGACTCGGTTTGCTTCGGCACGGGTCGGGCGGCGAGGAACGGAAACTGTCCGTTGACCGGCGATAACGTGCGGATGAAGCGCAAATCCTTGTTGATCTCGTCGGTGAAGAGAATCATGTCGGTTCGCTGGTCGCGGTTGAGGCGGTAGACGCCGTAGTAGACGATGCTGCGAGCGTCCGTGCTATTGACGCTGACGAGATTGGGTTTGAGTTCCTTCAGCGAGCGGAGGCCTTCGGAGAGTTCGTCGGCGATGCGGCGGTGATCGTCCTCGGTGTAAATGCCGCATTCGATCGTCCACTCCTCGCCGCTCGGCTTGGAGCCGAACCACGAGGTTGATCCGGACGCGGATTTGCCGGCATTTCCATCCTTCGACCACTTCCAGCCGTCATTGCAACCCGGCGCGAAGATCGCGGCAGCTGCGGTCAGCGCCAGGAGTGAGCGGGTCAATTGCTTCATCGTCGGCTTCCACTCTTTTCGGCTTTCCGCGAATTGGAGCGTAGGGCGGCCCGCTGGATTGTCAGCAACTCACGGATGCCATTGCCGGCCAACTTGAGCATCTGCTGGAGGTCGGCGGCGGCGAAGGGTTCGCCCTCGGCCGTGCCCTGGATTTCGACGTAGCGGCCGGCGTCGGTCATGGCGACGTTGCAGTCGACCTCGGCCTTTGAGTCCTCTTCGTAGCAGAGGTCGAGCATGACGCGGCCGTTGACGCGGCCGACGCTGACGGCGGCGATCTGGCCGGTGATTGGGTTGGCGGTCAGGAGCTTCTGCCGCCGGCACCAGGCGACGGCGTCGGCGAAGGCGACATAAGCGCCGGTAATGGCGGCGGTACGGGTGCCGCCGTCGGCCTGGAGAACATCGCAGTCGATCCAGACGGAGCGCGGGCCGAGGAGCGACATGTCGCAGATGGCCCGCATGCAGCGGCCGATGAGGCGCTGAATCTCCTGCG
>CAZONT010000233.1:0-2793 GCA_964581285.1 uncultured Planctomycetaceae bacterium
GAGCGACGAACTACCCTGCTCGTCGCGGAGCGACGAACTACCCCTCTCGTCGCGGAGCGACGAACGACCCCGAAGCTCCTCATTCGCACCATGTGGCGACACAGCGATTTGCCGTGCTGCATTGGAGGATGCAGACTTCATGCACGCCCGGCCTCGCGGCGTTCCACCGTGCCCGGACGCGCTTGCCCGGCGTCTCGACGAGCAGTAGTTGATCCTGCTTGCCGTCGAGGCGCAGCGTCAGCGGTGTGCCGGAGGGCAGGTCCGCGAAGCAGGAAGCGCTGACGCGCCATCCGCGCTCGCCTCGCGCGCGGCAGCGGGCGCGGAAGCCCCGAATCGAGCGGCACGGGTCGTCCACGTCGGGCCGCCCGTCGCCGTTCTCATCGGCGAGCAGCTCCCACGTCGCGGCGGTTACGGTCCTGCCTGAGTTGGCATACATCTCCCCGCCGACATAGACCACTGCGTCTCGAAGACTGTCGTAGCTCATTGCATGATCGTAAACCGCGATTGGACCGGACCCGTGGGGCGACCACTTCTCACCATCCCACGCCCATACGTCGTCCATGTACCGGATATTCGAACTGGTTCCGCCGTAGATTGTGGCAAGCCCGCGCTTCGAGTCGAACGCCGCAGCGTGTCGGCTTCGTGCCGGCGGACCGGACGCCGTGCGGAAGGTCCACTCAGTCCCATCCCATTCCCACGTCTCGCTCGATGCAATTCCATTGACCGAACCGCCGAACAGTACGGTCACCTGCCGCCGTGCATCATAGGTCAGGCTGTGGTCATAGCGATTCGGGGGAGACTCACCCTCGAAGCGTCGCCAGCCCGCACCGTCGTAGAGCCATGTTGCGTTCTCGTCGCCCGAGTAGCCCCCGAAACGGACGACTTCTCCGCGCGCGGCGTCGAAAGCCAACGCTGATGAGTAACCGACCGGGTGCGGATCCAACGGTTCGTTCCGAACCCAACCTTCACCATCCCATTCCCACCAGTGCCAGATGTTGGCCAACGTGTCGCTGCCGGCGAAGACCAGAGTGCGCCCGATCCGACTGTCGAACGTCATGTTGCGGCCGTTCGTGTCCGGCATCTCGCCTTCGACAATCTCCCGCCAAAGCCGACCGTCCCACTCGGTGGTGGCGTAGTTGTACAAGAAGGGGTTTTCGCCGAGCGCGACCGACACGCCGCGACGCGAATCAAAGGTCATGGCATGGCCGGAGGGGCGTGGAGGCCTGCGGGTCGTGGGCCTGGATTCCCATTCGATGCCGTCCCAAAACCAAGTGTCTTCAAGCCAGGGGTCAGGAATGCGTCCGCCAAACATGACGCATTCCCCGTGCGCCTCGTCATAGGCCATGGCAAGGCCCGGGCGCACCGGCGCCTTGGCGTTCTGAACTGTGCTCCAATCATTGCCATCCCAAAGCCACGTCACCGGCTCCCCTTCCAGATCCGAGTCGCCGAAATGCACGACGACGCCGCGGCGACTGTCGTAGGCCATTCCGGGGTGAAACCCCGTGGGTGGGCCGGTGGTGCTTCGTCGCGTCCACTGCACACCGTTCCACTCCCAAGTGCCCGCGCCGTTCAGGACGGCCACGCCGCGCCGCTCATCGAAGACCATCCCATGACCCGCACGAGCGCCCGGATCCCCGGCCGTCTCGATCTTCCACGCCACCCCATCCCAGGACCAGGTCTCATTGCCTCCGCCGAAGTCGGTTGATCCGCCATGCAACAGGGTCACGCCGCGCACGCTGTCGTAAGTCATGGCGTGATCCGACCGGCGGGAAGGCCCCTCCGGAGCGCACAGCCGCCATGCACGGCCATCCCATTCCCAAGTGTCTCCCAACCGCTCACGATCCGTTCTCCCCCCGAACAGGACGGTGACCCCCCGGCGCCGATCAAACGCCATCGCGTGCCCCCGCCGTTGAGAAGGCGCACCGGCGCCTGTATTTACGGCCATCCAGTGCAGTCCGTCCCATTCCCATGTTGCGGCTTCGAGAAACAGGTTGGAGTACATGCCGCCGAACAGGACCACGCGTCCGCGCACCGAGTCATACGCCATGGCATGCTCATAGCGGGTGGTCAGGTTTCGCGGCGACCAGACTTGCCCGCCCTGACGTCCGGCCAGGGGTTGCGCGAGGATCCCGAACATACTCAGGGCCGGAATCAACGCCCGCCCATGCCGTCGGCGGGACGCTGCGCCGCAGCTCGACCGGGCCTGGCGCACGTCTCTGGCAACGCTGCACGACGCACTCGAAACGGAGTCTGACGTCGTCCGATTCGGGATGGTTGCAGTGGCGGGGAACGATGACATGAGCATTCTCCAGGGGCACGGCACAGGACCGCCAAGGATCGGTTCAGGCTCCCAGCGAGGGAGTCCTACGAGGTGCATACGAATCCCGCGCCGCACCGGTTCGGAAGATCCCGATTCTCCTTGGCGGGAATGGCGGAGGCGTGAATCGCGGAGTGGCCGCTGCGCCTCGGGAACTGGGTTGCGCGACCGGCTCGGCAATGAACGTCGCACCCATACCAGCGAACTTGCATCTCTCGTGGTTCATGCTTCGCGGGACGCAAGAAGACCGCCGGCAATGACGCAGGCCCGACCGGCCCTGCACCGATCGGGCCTGCGCGATTTACGGCGGTGGCCTCTCCTCGTTGTCGAAAGGCAAGGGCACGTCATTCTCGCTCAGGCGGGAATCCAGGGTCGCCACAAGGCGAACCGGGTACTTCGCCACTCCGTGGCGAGCGTTCGCCGCGGAGCGACGAACTACCCCTCTCGTCGCGGAGCGACGAACTACCCTTCTCGTC
>CAZONT010000234.1:0-2723 GCA_964581285.1 uncultured Planctomycetaceae bacterium
TGAAGCTGTGTCGGCGGTCGGCGCTGACGCCCTGTCACTACACGCCCGTGCGACACCACCCCTATGCCGCGCCGGACAAAGGCCGACGAGAGGAAACCCCGACCCGACAGGCCTCGGCCTACTGACGCCGCCCCGCGCAGCCCGAAGAATTTCAAACTCGCCGTCGTCGCGCTGACTGCAATCGCACTCGGCGCGACGTTCTTTTCCGGCTGGTTGCTCTGGCGTGGCCCGGTAGGTGACCTGGTGCGGCAGTATCGCTTGATGCAGAACCCGCCGTGGCGATCGAGCGACGAGGCCATCCGCGCGGCCCTCGCGGGCAATCCCGAGGCCGACCGGATGCTGGCGGCGCTAAGCGCACTCACGACGACGGAATTGATCCTCTCCGGTCGCATCGAAGTCGGCCGGCTCCCGTCCGATCTGAAAGCGGCTTTGGGCGCCGATTGGAGCAACCGCGTAACCCGTCTTTGCGCCGCGACGCTCGCATCGACGCAAGCACGCGCGGCCGGCGGCGACGCGACTCGACAGGCCGCGGCCTTCCGGCAAGCGATGGACGACGGCCCAATCGACCGCTGCACCCTCTACCGCGACCAATGGTGGGAGGCCTGGAGCGCCGCGCTATCCAAGTCCAACGTCGGCGCGGCCGCCTACAAGCCCGGTTTCCAGGCGATGCTGACACCGTCCGCGTCAATTACCGCAGCACCGATCGGCGCGCTCCCACGAATCGCGGATCAATGCACGCAATTGAGCAGTACATTGACCGCGGCGAGTGCGAGTCGCGACGCAGCAGCGGTCTCCGGAGCCATCGACAAGGTGCTTCGTACACTCGTTGACAATGAGAGCTCCGTTGCCAATCTCTTGCTTGCAATCGACACGTTGGTACGGCTTGCCCCAACGACCTCGCCCAAGTCAGCGCAACAACTACGGCTCGCGCGGGATAAGTTTCGCATGGATGTCGCCTATTTCACATCCGATGAGCCGGACTGGCTCGACGCGACGCGCCAACGAGTCCAATACAACTTGGCGATCACCGATGCCATCTTGTTCATGCCGACCGTGGCCGCAGCTGGCGCTGCACTCGCTGTGGCAATGGGTGCATCACTTTCCGCGGCTGTTGTACTGATCCGTGCGTTGACAAACAAAGTCGATCGGACCCTCCAGCAGAATGCGAACGGCCCTCTAACCTTGAACTGGCAGCAATGCGCGTTGGCGTTTGCGTTCGGCGTTATTGCGGCAATCGCGATCTCCATCGTGGTCGCGATTCGAGTTCGCGCAGACTTACGCTTAATTGATACGTGGTTTGCAATTGCATTCGCAGGATCGGCTGTCGCGGGTTTTTCAATCGCGCAACTGGCTAGCGTCCCGCAGCGAACACGATTCAGTCGTACCCTGGTTTTTGTGATGCTTATAGCCTGTGTCGTCGTTCCGCTCGCAAGTTCGAATATCTTGATATTGTCTGAGCGATTCATTCGCTCGCATGCACTGTTGGTGATCCTAGGCATCGCGCTCGGCATTGCGATGCTCATTCTCCGACGCCGTCGTTCCCGCGTCGCCGTGACCGATTCTCTGCCTCATTCCATACTGAGTCGATCATTTGTCCGCGCTGGTTTCTTTATGATGGGTGCGTTCGTCGTCTCGACGCTTGCGATCTTCGTGATCAGCACAAACGATCGCACAAACTACATGCGAGATTCGTTTCGGCGAGAGCTGCGTTTCTCGGTCGGAAGCGGACCGCTCTATGAAGCCCAGCGGATATTCGGCCTAGAGAGTGTCGACAAAGCAATCGTCGATTGAAACAGTCGATGCGGCGCGCGGCGGATAAAGGAATATGATTGCAACTATGAGAGCCTGGATCCTTGGCGTCGGTACCGAACTCGCACTCGGCCAGACCGTCGACACCAACTCCGCCTGGATTGCTCAGCGACTCGCCGAAGCCGGCATCGAAACGCAGCGGCACATCACCGTCCCCGACGACGTCGAGCCGATCCGCGACGAAGTCACCCGCGCCGCGGCTACCGCCGACATCGTCATCGTCACCGGCGGCCTTGGGCCGACCGTCGACGACCTCACTCGCAATGCCCTCGCCGCCGCCATGGGCGTCGGACTGAAACTGCACCACCACTCTCTCGAGCGCATCCACGGCTTCTTCTCCCGCCGCAACGTCGAAATGCCCGAGCCCAATCGGGTGCAGGCCATGATGCCGATCGGCGCGACCGCCATTGACAACGCCACCGGCACCGCCCCGGGCATTCGCTGCAAGCTCGCCCGGGCCGACGTCTTCGTCCTCCCCGGCGTGCCGAGCGAAATGAAAGCCATGTTCGAGGCCGATATCTGGCCGGCCCTGCTCGGCCGCGGCGGCGGCGGCGTCATCCTCCAGACCGTCCTGCGAACCTTCGGCGCGCCCGAGTCAGAGCTGGGTGCGAAGATCGCCGACCTGATGGCCCGCGGACGTAACCCCAACATCGGCACGACCGCCACCGACGCCATCATCGGCGTCCGCATCAACGCCACCGGCCACGACGATGCCGCCGCCCGCCGCCTGATGGAACACGACGCCGCCGAAATTCGACGCCGCCTCGGGCGCATCGTCTTTGGCGAGGGCGACGTAACCCTTCAGGAAGCCGTGGCCGAGTTAATGTTCAAGTCGAATCACACCGTCGCCACCGCCGAGTCCTGCACCGGCGGCCTCGTCGCCAAGCGCCTCACCGACATCTCCGGCAGCAGCA
>CAZONT010000235.1:0-2712 GCA_964581285.1 uncultured Planctomycetaceae bacterium
AGAAGATGGTGCTGCTGACGCTCCCGGTGGAGTAGTCCCAGGTCGAGTCGTCCCAGCTTGCGATGCCGCCGGTCCGGGTGAAGTAGGTGCCGCCGACGTAGAGGCGGCCATTCCAGACGGCGAGAGCGAATATTTCGGTTGACGAGTTGGCGTTAATGCCGTTGCCGAGGGGCTCCCATGTGTTGCCATTCCAACTCGCGATCGATTTCGCGGAGGCGCCGGCGATATTGCTGAAGTGGCCGCCGGCGTAGAGGCGCGGGCCGTCGCCGGGGTCGTAGACTTCCAGGGCCCGCACGGCGGAATCAGCGCCGGGATTGGCGAAGCTGGGATCCCAGCGAGGGATGCAGGTCTGGGCGGGGGCGGATGATGCGGCGAGGGCGACAATGCGCGCGATCAGTGGTGCGATGAGCGCGAGCGTCGAGCCTCTGCGCGCATCGTAGAAGGAGCCGGCGAGCTTGCTCGTCCGGCCGCGCGAGATGTTGAACGTGCTTTCGATACGAGAGAAAGAGCCGGCGAGCTTGCTCGTCGGGTGCGGGCGATTACGAACGTGCGCCGGACGCGAGAGTAAGGAGCCGGCGAGCTTGCTCGCCGGGTGCGTCGTTGAAGAGTGTGGCTTGTCACGCGGCTGCGCGTTCGATGCAGGGCGCTTCCGCGCGGAGCGACTCTCCTCTGCGAGTGAACCCGGCGAGCAAGCTCGCCGGCTCCTGTGTGTCAGGCATGTTGTGATTGTTGGAGGTGCAAGTCCTCTGCGGGCCGAGATGACCGGAACCGCCAGGCCGAGCAAGGGTGTCCGTCGCGAGGCGGAATCTGAAGGAAGCTGCGGGCCAAAACTCGGACTCGACGAACAGAAACCGGATACAAGGCCGGCCGCGTGGGGCAACCCGGCAGGAGACGTGGGACGCCCGAAAGTCATTCAGACACGGCGGTTGGTAAATCCGGCGAGGCCCGAGTGAAGGAGTCACAACTTACCCTGAGAGGTCTCGCACATCGTCCGGCGACGTGTCGGACTACCGGCGTGGCAACACGGCGGGAGGACGTGCGAGAAGTCAGCAGAGGCCATAGTAGGCCGTGCAGTCGGCGAGGCTATTTAGACACCGCGATGCCGAAAGGCGCGGGAACAGTTAAGCCGAACCGGGAACGACGGACGAAGGGCCGAATCCCTTGGATGCAAGGAGTCAGTCGGGAACGACTCGATGGATGTGAAGCGACAGCAAGTCGGCCATGACCAGGGATGGCTATTCGAGGACGCACGACCTGTGCGTATCTCCGAGCCATTCATGGCAGGGCCGCGCCCCGGCGCAGGCGGCGAAGGCGGAACCGGACCTGCCGCGTGCGAGGCGTCGCAAGCAACCACGGCGTTAGACCCAGGACGAGCCTTGACCGCGTGTTTGATGGAGGAGGTATGCCACCGTGAGAACCTGAATGCCGCGTATCGTAGGGTCAAAAGCAACCGAGGCGCACCGGGCATGGACGGGATGACCGTCGATGAACTGTTCGCCTGGGTGCAAGAGCATGGTGCGGCATTGATTGCCACGTTGCTGGACGGTACGTATCAACCACAGCCGGTGCGAGGGGTGGAAATCCCCAAACCCGGCGGCGGGATGCGACAATTGGGCATCCCGACGGTGGTAGACCGTCTAATTCAGCAGGCGATGCTGCAAGTG
Organism: uncultured Planctomycetaceae bacterium; assembly: GCA_964581285.1. Lineage (GTDB taxonomy): Bacteria > Planctomycetota > Phycisphaerae > UBA1845 > UTPLA1 > SpSt-539. The sequence continues at coordinate 1,665 of CAZONT010000235.1, forward strand.
CTCGAACCAAGGTTGGACCCGACCTTTTCGGCGTCGAGCTACGGCTTCCGACCGGGGCGCAGTGCGCGCGATGCACTGGCCGCGGCGCGGAAGTACGTAGCTGACGGGCGGGAGATCGTGGTGGACGTGGACCTGGAGAAGTTTTTCGACCAGGTGAACCACGACATCCTGATGTCCCGTCTGGCCCGACGGATCACAGACAAGCGTCTCTTGCGAATCATTCGCCGCTTCTTGCAGGCGGGCATGATGCGCAACGGGGTGTGCGTCGAGCGAGAAGAAGGGACGCCGCAGGGTGGTCCACTTTCGCCGATATTGGCGAATCTGTTGCTGGACGAACTGGACCGGGAACTGGAACGACGCGGACACTGCTTCTGCCGTTATGCCGACGACTGCAACATCTATGTGCAGAGCCGGGCGGCGGGAGAACGAGTGTTGGCGAGCGTGACAAAGTTCCTGGAAGGCAAGCTCAAGCTGCGAGTGAACCGCCAGAAAAGCGCGGTGGCTGGTGTACAGGAACGAAAGTTCCTGGGCCATCGTCTGCTGGTGGGCGGCGGGCTGGGGCTGTCGCCGGTGAGTCTTCAACGCGCCAAAGAACGCATCCGCGGGATCACCCGACGCAACCGAGGCGTGAGCCTGACGCGGGTGATCTCGGAACTCAACTCGTTTCTGCGGGGTTGGGTTACGTACTTCCGTCACGCTACGTGTCGAAGTCAATTGAAAGGCTTGGACTCGTGGATCCGGCGGAAGCTGCGATGCGTGCGGCTAAAACAGTGCAAACGGACCAAGACGATCGCCGACTTCTTGCAAAAGCAAGGCGTCGCCCGTGGGGACGCCTGGAAGACGGCAGGCAGCGGCAAAGGTTGGTGGCGACTCTCGAAGACGCCCAGTACGGATCAAGCCATGCCGACGGCATGGTTCGAGAAGCTTGGGCTGATCAACCTCGAACGTCAACATGCCGCGTTGCAACATTAAGGGAAACCGCCGGATACGATGAGTATGTCCGGTGGTGTGGGAGGACGGGCGCCGCGAGGCGCCCTCCTACCCGATT
>CAZONT010000236.1:0-2704 GCA_964581285.1 uncultured Planctomycetaceae bacterium
ACGTGATGATTTCGCCGTTGGGGTCAATCGGAGTCATATCGCACCTTTACGCCGCGCGCGGGCCGATGGGGATCGGCCAGGTTCATCCAGACGGTCTTGCATGCTGAGATCCCTTCGGCGAGCGTCGTAGCTTCCGACGTGTTCATCGGCAATCTATGCCGATCGGCCATGCGCCGATTCTGCGGCTGGTTGCGGCGACTAGAACCGAATCTCGCCGCGCAGGCCGGCCACGACGGCCGTCTCGCGGTCCCGAAATCCGGCGGCGGGATTCACGATGACTTGCAGGTCGGGAGTGAGGTGAAACCACGGCGTGATTTCGATGTTATAGAAAAGTTCGACTCCCTGCTCCGAACTCATTCCCAGCCCGGATCGAACGTCGTTGCTGGTATTCGCCAGGTAATACCCGACGCCCCACGTATCGTTGTCGCGCCTCGGAATGGTTCCCTTGCCGCCGAGGCCGATGCTGTAAAACTGATCAACCAGGTTCGCGTTGCTCGGGACGATTCCGAATCGCCCGAACACCCCCCATCCTTGCGTCGGGTCATCCGCTTCGCTGACGAGGTACTGATCGAAGTTGTACCACATGCCCTGGTTACTCGATCGTTGTTGCGGATTGGACAACTGCGCCACGAAGTCTCCGATGCGCTGCCGGCGTCGCTTGAGCGGTCGCGGAAGCAGCCGCGGCCCAAACCGCCCGGGCGTCACAATCCGAAATGGTGTCGGCTGGCGCGGATCGCCCTGGAATACGTCAAAGTCGCGCGATGTCCAGAACCATCCGATTCGCTGGTGCCCCAGCTTCTGGAACGGTTTGATGGTAATGTCGTATTCCTGTGCGACGGTCAGCCAGTTGGGCGAATGAAACGCCGTGTTGAATCCCGTCGTCGTCGCCGCTCCATCCGGATTGTTCCCCACCACGGCGGTAGCGATCTGGAGCCACTCTGTCGGAATCGCGATGATGCCGGCCCCGAGCGTGGTGTACGGCGCGGCTGGAAACAGAACCGGGTTGACATTGAACGCCGTATTCAGAAACGACGTCGTATGCGTGATATCACCGGCGAACTCATTTCGGTCGGCAATCGCGGTCAGATCGATCTTGCCGGCCAGGATTACCAGCTTCTCGGATAGCGCCTGCTCGATGTAATACTCCGAGAGCGTCGTCAAACCCGGATCGCCCGGGACCGGCAGCAGCATGTCGAAGTTCGGCGACATGAGTGATCCCGTGTTGCCGTTCGACGCCCGCCCGAACTGCGTCTGACCATGCAGCACGATCAATCCGCCGGGCCACAATCCCATCCGCGCGGTGTCAAACTTCAGCCGCATGTCGACCATCCCGCCGTATTCCAGGGCCCCCTTCGTATTCTTGCCGCCATAGGCGTTGTCCTGAAGGTACTGCGTCACCGTCGTATCGAAGAGCACGCCGTGCTCGGCCAGTTTCGTTCGCGCGCCGCCCCAGTCGCCGGAAAGATAGGGCCGCGACCACCAGTCGCCAGTGTAACTAGGTAGCTTGGCAATGAGCGATTGCATCGCCGGCTTCGTCGTCGGTTGGGGTTCGCCCGACGATTCCACGTGGCCGGGACTCGGCTCCGTCGCCGCCTCACGCTCATGACCCGCCGCCGACTCTGGAACGAGACTCGACCTCGGTGCGACCTGCTCGATCCCCGGCTGGTCGTCGGCCCAAACCGACGCGCATGCCAGCAACACTGCAAGGCCGCACCCCGTGCACAATCCCAGTCGCCTGGATAAAGCCATTGCAATCTCCTCGATTGTCTATCGGCTTATTGGGCGGGATTTGTCGTCCGCGCGGGCTGTGACCGAGATTCGCTGCGTGCTTTCCACGCCTCGGGCGTCATGACGCATCGAAATCCGACATGGGCCATCCCCGTGTCGGGCGTCAGCCCCCGCCGCGCGCTCGGGCGGTAGGACTCACAGTAGCTCTTATGACACAAGTATGACCCGCCGCGAATGACGTGTTTCGTCGTCGTCACGATCGCTTCGTTCGGATCCCAGCTGTCCGGCGGACCCGTCGGATTGACGACCGTCCCGCCATGCGATTGCGATGCGAGCCGCGCATACTCGTCCGCTCGAAACGAGTCGCTGCACCATTCCCAGACATTGCCGGCCATGTCGTAGAGCCCATAGCCGTTCGGCGCGAACGACTTCACGGGGGCCGTCAGTCGATACTTGTCTTTCTCCGTATTCTTCCACGGGAACTCGCCCTGCCAGACGTTGCAGCGCGGTTCGCTGTCGGTCGGTTCGTCGTCGCCCCAGGGGAATTTTCGCCCCGTCAGCCCGCCCCGCGCCGCGAACTCCCACTCGGCCTCTGTCGGCAGCCGCTTTCCCGCCCATACCGAATAGGCGACCGCGTCATCAAACGAGACGTGCACAACCGGATGACTGTCGCGCTCGGCAATTGTGCTGCCCGGCCCCTCCGGGTGTCGCCAGTCAGCGCCGGTCACCCATCTCCACCAACCTCCCACGTCGTTCAGCGGCACCGGATGATCCGGCGGCGTGAAGACCAGCGCCCCCGGCTGCAACTGCTCATCCGGTGGTTTCGGTGTGCCCGGTGGAACCTGCTTTTTCAACTCGTTCCAGTCCACCGGCCGCTCGGCGACGGTCTTGTATCCCGTCGCCTCCACAAACGCGCGGAACTGTGCGTTGGTAAACTCTGTCGCATCCATCCAGAAGCCGTCGACTCGCACTCGAT
>CAZONT010000237.1:0-260 GCA_964581285.1 uncultured Planctomycetaceae bacterium
GGCCGGAGCCTGCGCGACTGATGTCCCGAATCTTCGCCATCGCCGTCAAGGACCTCCGCCTCCTTATTCGCGATCGGACGGCGTTATTCTTCCTGCTCATATTCCCCGTGATCTACGGCGTGTTCTTCGCGTACCTCTTCGGCGGCGACAAGTCGCAGTCCGCAACCCTTCAAATCGCGGTCGTCGATCAGGACGATTCGGCGGATTCGCGCCGTTTCGTCGACGAACTGCGAAAATCAAACGCGCTCAAAATCGAACTC
>CAZONT010000237.1:270-2647 GCA_964581285.1 uncultured Planctomycetaceae bacterium
TGAAGCTCCCGGATGCGACGGACGCCGTTCGCCGCGGTCGGCGCGTGGCCTACATCGACATCCCTGCGGGGTTCGGCCGAACAGCAGGCTTTTTCGGTTTCGACTCCCCCGAATTGGAAGTCGGAATTGACCCTTCACACAGCGCGGAAACGGGCATGTTGGAAGGTCTGATCATGCAGGCCACGGTGGCCCTGATGAAAGAGCGCTTCATGAACCCCGAGTCCTTGCGCCCGCAAGTTCAGAAGTCGCTCGCTGAAATTCGAGCCGATTCAAAAATTCCCGTCGACCAGCGCCTGGCTCTGACCGTCTTCATGACCGCGCTCGATACGTTTTTTGGGGCCGTCAAGCCGTCCACCATGTCCGGCGCTCCTTCAATGGAGCCCGCCCGCGTCCGAACTATCGACGTCACCGCCCAAAGTTCTTCGCAGGACAAGTTGCTCAGTAAGATTCATTCGTCGTTTCAGATAACGTTCCCTTCCGCCATGTTGTGGGGCGTCATGGGCTGCGCCGCCGGCTTCGCAGTCTCGCTGGTCAAGGAAAAATCCGACGGCACCCTGACGCGCCTTCGCATCGCTCCGCTCACCCGCGCCTCGCTGCTGGCGGGCAAAGCGCTGGCCTGCTTCCTCGCGAGCCTGTTCGTGCTTCTCTTCATGCTCGCCCTCGGTCGCTTCGCCTTCCACATGGAACTCGGCAGCATCCCCCTGCTCGCCATCGCCGTTCTCTGCACGGCCTTGTCATGGGTCGGCATCATGATGTTGCTCTCCGTCATCGGCCGAACCGAGCAGGGCGTCGGAGGCATCTCCTGGGCCATACTGGTCGTGCTGGCCATGATCGGCGGTGGCATGGTGCCGCTCGCATTCCTCCCGCCCTTCATGCAGAAGGCCAGCATGTTCAGCCCAATCCGCTGGGGCATCGAGGCGCTCGAAGGCGCGATCTGGCGGGGATACTCCCCCGCCGAAATGGCCCTGCCTTGCGGAGTGCTCCTGGCCGTCGGAGCCGTCTGCTTCGTTCTCGGCGTGCGTATTTTCGCCGCCCGCGACAACTAGAAACCGCCCGCGCCCGGTCGATAACAAACGCACACCACTCGAATCCGCGCTGGCGGGTCCGGCCGTAACTTGAGTTCCGCCCTCCCTTTTCCGAAGACGTGGGCGAGTAGCGCTGCGCCGCGGTTGTCCGCGTGTGCAATTCGAAATACGACAGACGTAACCTGATTTGGGGGATTTATCATGACGCCTCGTTCACGTTCGACCCTGCGACTTCGCGTCGGTCTCATTGCCATGGCCGGTGCGGCCGCGGCGCTGTTGGGCTGCCGCAACAGCATGCCGCATTCGTTTACCTGGCCATACTCGGGCGACCAGGTTCAATCGCACCCCAAGCCGCCCGAGGGCGGCTACTACACCAACTGGGACCCGTATGCGGTCTCGTTGGAGGTGACCCCGCTGGAAGACGTGAATCCGGTCCGCACCCAGCACGTCCTGGTCGCGACCGTTCGCGATAAGGACGGCAAGGCCCTGCCGAACCGCCGCGTCGAGTGGATCATCTCGCAGGGCAGCGTCGGCGACATCGTCGAGGTGGACGAGTCGGGCTGGCGCGCCTCGCGCGGCTACAAGGTCGACAATCACTACGCCGTTTCGCACACGAACAACGGCCCGCACGTCCTGGATCGCGGCAACGACGATCCGTCGGACGACGTGACGCTCGAGATAGGCCAGACCTGGTGCGTGATCACCTCGCCGGTCGAGGGCGACACCTACATCACGGCCTATGCCCCGGGCATCTACGACTGGGGCAAGCACAAGGTCTTCGCGGTCAAGCACTGGTACGACATCAAGTGGGAGTGCCCGCCGCCGTCGACCAACCCGGTCGGCACGACGCATGAGTTCAACACGCGCATCACGAAGTTCTCGGATGGCACGTTCCTGCCGAACCACAGCGTGACCTACACGATCATGGACGGTCCGGATGCGACCTTTGACAACGGCACCAAGACGCAGACCGTCATGACGGATGCGAACGGCAATGCCAAGGTCACGATCAAGCAGACGACGCCGGCCAAGGGCACGAACAACATCGGCATCGAAATCATGCGGCCGGAGAATACCCAGTGCTGCAAGCCGGCGGTGAAGATCGCCACCTGCAACACGAGCAAGACCTGGGTTCAGTGCGAACTGACGCTGCACAAGGAGTGCACGCCGTCGGCCGTCGCCGGCGATCCGGTCAACTACACCATTACGATCAACAACCCGTCGCAGGCCGACGCGAACAACGTGACCGTGACCGACAACATTCCGGACGGCATCTCGTATGTGTCGAGCACGCCGGCCGCGAACGGCGGCGGTCCGAACCTGAGCTGGTCGCTCGGCACGCTGAAGGCGGG
>CAZONT010000238.1:0-2643 GCA_964581285.1 uncultured Planctomycetaceae bacterium
AAGTTAGAACGGTGAGAATTGAGTTCGATGCAGGGACGGAGGGACGGAGGGACGGAGGGACGAAGGGACGAAGGGACGAAGGGACGGAGGGACGGAGGGGGCGAGTGAGGCGGCCTGTGGGCCGCATGGGGATTGGCGGTGGTTGGCGCTGATTGGCGATCTTTCCTCGTCGTTGCAATCGTCAAAGACGGACTGTCTCGTCGCGGCGCGCGGAGGCGCTGGCGGGCGTCGGGTCGATTCGGGTTGGTGGGACGGGATTGCATGATTGTTTTTCGCTGGGACGCGCTGGGACGGGCTGGGACGATTTTCATTCCTGGTTGAAAAGTCGGCGGTATCGTTTCATCGCAGAATCTCTCCGTGGCCGCGTGGGCGGTGCGTGCGCGCAATATCCCCTGTGCGGCCTAGTCAGGCGTTCTGTGCGGGAGTCCCGGCGGGCCGGGACCCCGGGATGTCGCTGAGATAAAGGTCTGCCAGCGTTCCGCAGCGGGCGGGCCAGGCGCGACAAGATTGGTTAGCTTGTGGCTACACGGCAGAATTGCGTGTTTCTCTCAGGCGTCATTAAAGGACCTCGGCCACGCTGCGAGCAGAATCTCTTGCAGAGCTCGGGGTGACTAGGGCCGACTCAACACATGGCGGCGAAGCAGGAAGGCAGCGGTCATCAGCAAGCAAAGTGTGGCGGGCTCCGGAATCGCAGCCACGAACACACCCGAAGTCCCATCCGAAAAACTGATGATCATTGCCAGTTCGCCGCGATCATTGATGCTTGTGTCGCGTCCATCAAGAGAGCTGGTCCCGGTCAGCATGTTAACGCCGGTAACTAATCGAACGTCGCCGGGCGCCAGCTCGAAGAGTGTCGACTCCCGAGCGATGAGCTTGAGCACGCCGTCTCGATCCGTCGCCCAGATTCCGTCGACGGCTCCCGGGACGTTGGTCGTTCCGAAGAATGCAATTTGACCGGATCCGTTCATGACCGGCTCCGAAATGTAGCTAAAGATGCCCCCTCCTGGTGCGAGCGACCCCTTTCCGGCGAGTAACTGGAGCGAGCCCGACCGGTTGGTCCAAATCCCATGGTCTGTAGTGAACAATGCGTTTGTAGTGGCGCGAAACGCGACATGTCCGAGCGAGTCAATCAGTACCGGCTTGGCTGGAGAGGACTGGAAGCTCAGAAAATTAACCCCCGGCGACATGCCGGGGGCTTGCGTTCCGGTGCGAGCCACCAGACTCAACGAATCCGAAAGTCCGGCCCAAACCCCAAAATTGTTCGAAGAAGTCACGCCATTACCGGTCAATCGTCCTTTGAACGCGATCTGACCCGTGTCATTCAGCCCGGCGACGATGTCGGAATCCGTAACTCCAAACGATCCGAAGTTCACACCCGGCCCGACGCCTGGCGCCGCTGAACCAGCCCGAGCGGCAAGCGAGAGCGATCCGGGCGTGCCTATCCAGAGACCAGAATTGTTGGAGCTCGTAATGCCGGGCCCCAACAACATGCCATTCATGACTGTCTGGCCGATGCGATTGCGCCCGAGGCTGGCCAATGGAGATGTTGTCACAAAATGCCCAAATACAACTCCCGCGTCTGTCCCCGGTGCTGCGTCGCCTTCACGAGCCAGCAATTGGGTCGTCGTCCCATCCGTACACCAGACGGCATAGTCGTTCCCGATGTTGACGCCCGGTCCACTGACAATCCCGATGAAGCTGGCCGTGCCCGTTCGATCGACGGCCATCCGACTGAACTGGGAATAGACGACTCCGGTCGGCGTGCCAGGCGGATGTGTATTGCTGCGGATGACTGGAGCGATCGGGCCCGACGCCGTTGACCAGAGGGCGTAGCTGTCCGCCGCGGGAAGACTCGGACCGGACACCGCTGCTGAAAGCACGACACTTCCGCCCGGCCCAAGCGTCCAAACCGGAAGCGATCCGAAATTGACACCGGGGTCATACCCGGGAGCCTGCGATCCCATCCGTGCGACCAGGCTCAGTGCGCCAGGGCTTGTAGAGTAGATCGTGGTTTTGTTCGCATCCGTGATCCCGGGGCCAGTCAGCGATGCCGAGAATGCGACAGCGTTATCGCTGATCTTTGGGAGATCGAACCCCCAGATCGTTACACCGCTTGCCGTGCCAGGCGCTTGCTGCGTGTTCAATGCGATGGTTCGGAATGTCACTGGTGCCGTCGCGGTGGAAGCTCGGGCTCCGCCGTGCATTACGAACAACACTGCGAAGGTCAAGACCTGCAAGCGACGCGCTTTCTTGAGTGCGATCCATTTCATCTCCGCATTGTAATCGAGTGGCAGCCATGACCGGTAGCGATTTGCCCAAACCCCCGATTCATAGGTTCATGAAGCCTGCGATTCCTGTAGCGATCAGGGCTCCACCTGGAGTTGTGGAACCAGTCCGCACTGTTCAAAACCTCAAGCGATTCGCTGGTGCAATCACGGATGGGTTGAGGGCGGTCGGTGCGTGTAGAGCAAAACCTAACAACTCGTGTTCGTCGGCTGACGGGGGCACCGGCCGCTACAAGGGTGCGCGATTGCTAGCCCCAGAGGACCAGGCCGGTGTCGTAGCGGTGGGCTAAGTGTGCGTGCTGCGGGACTACGCGGACGGCGATGCCGTGGCGGCCGCTGCGCTGGCAGGTGAACTGGC
>CAZONT010000239.1:0-2548 GCA_964581285.1 uncultured Planctomycetaceae bacterium
GGACACAACTCAAACGAAAACCTTGTTCAGGAAGGACAGGAAGTACTCGAATCAATGATCACACCCGGCGAACCCACCCATGACGTTCCGACGTTCGAAGAGCCGGCCCCGCCCGCTGTCGAAGTTGTCGAGACCGAGGACGAACGCGCCGAACTGAACGACTGGCTCGAATCGCTCGACGAGCTTCACATGCGGGGCGGCGCGAAGCAGACCCGCTCGCTGCTCGCCCGCATAGTCTGCCACGCCCAGAAGCTCGGCGTCGCCCTGCCGTTTGCCGCGAACACGCCGTACATCAATACGATTTCCGTCGAGCAGCAGCCGGAGTTCCCCGGAAACCGCGAACTCGAACGCCGCATCAAGAGCATCATCCGCTGGAACGCGATGGCGATGGTCGTCCGCGCCAACAAGCAGTTCCCCGGCATCGGCGGCCACATCTCGACCTACGCGTCGGTCGCGACGCTTTTCGAAATCGGCTTCAACCACTTCTTCCGCGCCAAGACCGAAGAGTTCAACGGCGACCAGATTTTCTTCCAAGGCCACGCCTCGCCCGGCATTTACGCCCGCGCGTTCCTCGAAGGCACCCTGACGGTCGAACACCTGAAGAACTTCCGCCGCGAACTCGCCCCGGGTGGTGGATTGTCGTCCTATCCGCACCCCTGGCTGATGCCCGATTTCTGGGGCTTCCCGACTGTATCCATGGGCCTTTCGCCGCTGACGTCGATCTACCAGGCCCGCTTCAACCGCTACCTCGCGCATCGCGGCCTCGCCAACACGGCCGACTGCCGCGTCTGGGCCTTTCTCGGCGACGGCGAAATGGATGAGCCCGAGGCACTGGGCGCCATTACGCTCGCCTCGCGCGAACGCCTCGACAATCTCACCTGGATCGTCAACTGCAATCTGCAACGGCTCGATGGCCCGGTCCGCGGCAACGGCAAAATCGTCCAGGAACTTGAAGCCGCCTTCCGCGGCGCCGGCTGGAATTGCATCAAGGTCGTCTGGGGCAGCGAGTGGGACGACCTCCTCGCCGCCGACCGCGACGGCCTGCTCGTGCAGCGCATGGGAGAAGTCGTCGACGGCCAGTATCAGAAGTACACGGTCGAATCCGGCGGCTACATCCGGCAGGATTTCTTCAACACCGACCCGCGCCTGGCCGCGCTCGTCGAGCACCTCAGCGACGAGCAGCTCACCAAGCTCAAGCGCGGCGGCCACGACCCCGTAAAGGTTTACTCGGCTTACAAAGCGGCAACCGAGACGAAGGGCCGGCCGACCGTCATCCTCGCCAAGACCGTCAAGGGGTACGGCATGGGCGAGGCCGGCGAAGGCCGAAACGTCAGCCACCAGCAGAAGAAGCTGAACGACAAGGAGCTGAAGGACTTCCGCGATCGTTTCAACATCCCGATTTCCGACCGCCAGATCGCGAGCATGCCCTTCTATCGCCCCGATCCGGGCAGCCCGGAACTTGAATATCTACACGAGCGGCGCCGCGCCCTTGGCGGCTTCGTCCCGCGCCGAGCCGCGGGTGTCGTCAATCTTCCGCCGCCGGCCAACGTCTTCGAAGAGTTCGCCGCCGGCTCCGGCGACCGCGAAGCATCGACCACGATGGCCTTCGTCCGCATGCTCGCGAAGCTGCTGAAGGACCCCAAGCTCGGCAAACTCGTTGTTCCCATCGTTCCCGACGAGGCCCGCACCTTCGGCATGGAATCGCTCTTCCGCCAGTACGGCATCTACTCCTGCCGCGGGCAGCTCTACGACCCGGTCGACTCCAACACACTGCTCTACTACCGCGAAGCGAAAGACGGCCAGATTCTGGAGGAGGGCATCACCGAGGCCGGCTCGATGGCCTCATTCACCGCGGCCGGCACCAGCTACGCCTCGCACGACGTACCGTGCATCCCCTTCTTCGTCTTCTACTCCATGTTCGGCTTCCAGCGCATCGGCGACTCGATCTGGGCCGCCGCCGACATGCGCACCAAGGGCTTCCTGCTCGGCGCGACCGCCGGCCGCACGACGCTGAACGGCGAAGGCCTGCAGCACCAGGACGGCCACAGCCAGCTTCTCGCCACGACGGTGCCGAACTGCGTCACGTACGATCCCGCGTTCGCCTGCGAGCTGGCCGTCATCATCCAGGACGGCATCCGCCGCATGTACCAGAACGACGAGTCGATCTTCTACTACATCGCGCTCTACAACGAGAACTACGAGCAGCCGCCGATGGTCGAGGGCTCGCGCGACGGCATCCTTCGCGGACTCTACAAGTTCCGCCCGGCCGCCGAGCCGGAAGGCAAGCCGCGCGTCCATCTTTTTGGCAGCGGCACGATCCTCCGCGAAGTTCTGCGCGGCCAGCAGATCCTCGCCGACAAGTTCGGTGTCGCGGCCGACGTCTGGAGCGCCACCAGTTACAAGCAGCTGCATCGCGACGGCATCCTCGCCGAGCGCTGGAACCTGATGCACCCGGCCGAAGAGCCGCGCAAGCCCTTCGTCACGCAGTTGCTTGAATCCGAGCCGTGGCCGGTCATCGCCGCGTCGGACTACATCAAGCTCGTCCCCA
>CAZONT010000240.1:0-2493 GCA_964581285.1 uncultured Planctomycetaceae bacterium
ACTTCGGCCGCGGCGAAAACAAGCTCCAGCCCATCTCCGTCCGCGACGTCGCCGCCTGTTTCGTCACCGCCCTTTCAAAAGACGACACCGCCGGCAAAGTCTTCGAACTCGGCGGCCACACCGCTTACTCGTGGAAAGAACTCTACGAAACCGCCCGCCGCCTCATCCCCTGCGGCAAGCGCTGGAAACCCAAAGTCGGCGTCCCGGTCCCCATCGCAAAAATCATCGGCGCCAGCGGTGACGCCCTCGATCTCCTGCTCGGTACGCGCCTCGGCATCCCCTTCAATCTCGCCCAGGTCCAGATGTCCCAGGAAGACAGCACCTGCGACCCGAAGCCCGCCGAAGCCGCCTTCGGCTTCACGTTCCGAAACTTCGAACACGAACTCTCACAATACGCCAACCAGATCCGCTAACTGACCAGCCGCGCGCCGCGCATCACACGGAGCATCGAAATGAATCTCGACTGGATCGCCATCTCCACCCGCTGGGTTCACATCATCGCCGCCGTCATCGCCGTCGGCGGCGCGGTCTTCATCCGCTTCGTCCTCCACCCCACCACGCTCACCCTGCCCCCCGACACCGTCGAATCCTTCCGCGCCAACATCCGCCGCCGCTGGGCCATGCTCTTCATGCTCTGCATCGCCCTCCTCCTCATCAGCGGCCTCTACAACTACATGGCCGTCTCCATCCCCAACCACCGCGGCCAGCCCCTCTACCACGCCCTCTTCGGCGTCAAGTTCATCCTCGCCATGGTCATCTTCTTCATCGGCAGCGCCCTCGTCGGCCGCTCCCCCGCCCTCGAACCCCTCCGCCGCAACCTACCCCGCTGGCTCGGAATCAACATCCTCCTGGCCGCAATCGTCATCGCCCTGGCCTGCACCCTGAAGTTCATCCCCACAGCGACCGCGCACTAACTTTTGCTCGCCAAGTACGAGCCGCGCGCGCAATAAAGCTGACCACGCCGTACGAGCCGCGCGCGCCAGCAAGCGGGCCCGCGCATGCAATTTCGTCTCCACCCGCACGCGCGTTACATTTCCTCCGTGGCCGCTCCACTCGCATTCTTCCTGACCTGGACCACGTACGGCACATGGCTCCACGGCGACGAACGCGAATCCGTAGATCGCAACCACAATGTCCCACAAACCCCGCGCCTCGACACAAACCTTCGGCTCGAGGCAAGCGAATCAACCACTCTCAAACACCCGCCGTTCCGTTTGGACTCGCGTTCGCGCGCGATTGTCGAGCAGACGATCGTCGACCATTGCAAGTTCCGAACGTGGGACTTGCTCGCCTTCAACGTCCGCAGCAACCACGTGCACGTCGTTGTCTCGGCAAATGAGGAATCACCGGAACAGGTAGCAAGCCAGTTCAAAGCGTGGGCGACCCGCCGCCTTCGCACTGCCGGACTCGTTGCCTCGAACGCCCGACTCTGGACCCGTCACTGCAGTACGCGATATCTCAACAATGAATCCGGCGTACGAGCAGCGATCCGCTACGTCACTGAAGCACAAGGCCCCGACCTCGACGCGTAACCACGGCGACCCGAAGCAAGCCGGCACCCGGTACGAGCCGCGCGCAAGCAAGCGGACCCACCGTACGAGCCGCGCGCGCCAGCAAGCGGACCCACGGTACGAGCCGCGCGCGCCAGCAAGCGGGCCCGCGCATGCCTCTCTCAACACAATCCTTACTTATGAGCCCGTTTCAACGGGCTTCCCCCGCTCGCGCGTCCGCTCAATTTTCCTCCCGCACTACGGACAAACCCCCGACTCATTCCTCGGCAAGTCACTTCATCCACGCAACGCCACAGAATTCGAATCGGTCGCGCGGTCAACGCTCAATATCGTCACCGTGATGACTCCCGGCCGCTCCGGCCTTTCCAGAGTAAGGCAAAGCACTCGCCAAATCGCGCTCGTACCGTTCCCGACATAGATCGCACTCAGATCGCCGTGAACTTGCCCAACGGGCGTGATCTCTTTCAGCGCGTCTCGGAACCGAACGCAGTAACTGCTTGTTTCGGTTGCGCTCGCCTCGTACGTTTCGCGCGTCCACGCCCCGCGAAGACTCTCTCCAAAATCCGCTACGCCGATGACATGGATCAGCCATGTGGAATCTGGAAAATCGCCGCAAGGAAATTCCTTATCAAACTCAAAGACCTGCCCGCCCGCCCCAGCCAACTCCGCTTCGCCGCATCCGCACAATCGCTCGACGACCAGCACCATCGCCAGGCGCTGAAACCCCGTATGGCGGATCGCATCGGCGGCCACTGCGCGCGCGAATCCCTCTCCCAAGCTCAACCCTTGAAACCGACAACCCCCGCATGCGAGCGCAAGAATGCCAAGCATGATCGTACGCAACGCTATGTTCCAAACTCGCAACTCATGCATAAATCACTCGCTCTGAGGTGCCACCGCACGCCCATTCGATTTCTCGATCGCCATCCCGCACTCCGGACAAACCCCCGACTCATTCTTCGTCAAGTCATACCCGCACCGC
>CAZONT010000241.1:0-2468 GCA_964581285.1 uncultured Planctomycetaceae bacterium
CCAAGCCGTTCAGGTGGATAACTACCTTCCATCCCCACGAGAGCACCACCAGTACCCCAAGGGCCACCACAGTGCGCCGGCGCAGCAGAGGCGCGAGTTTGCGATGCATCGGTCGCCCAGTCACAGCGATGAACAGACTGACAGGCAAGGCCGCCGTGATCGCTGCCGCCAGCACTGCTCCCATCGGCTCGACATATGCGCTGGCGAACAAGTTGCCGCGGACGAACCACGCGAAGCTTGTAGTCATTCCACAGGTCGGCATCGGCACGCCCGTGGCTTCAAGGATGGGATCCGGCGGCAATCCCAACTGAATATGCGTGCCGACGCCCGTGGAGCTGGGAGTAAGCGTCCTGGCGATGCCGAGCAGTGCGGCGCACCCACTCACGACGAACGCCGCGAGCAGCCGTTCTCGAACCGTAGCACGGTTCGGGCTTCCATTTCGGCGGTCAACCTCCGTCATTAGGGAGCCTTCGGTTTCATCGCCTCGAACTTGGCTTTAAGTTCCGGATGACATGCCACGCATTGAGACTCGGGCAGATCGTGCTCCTTGCACCAGTCACCCTTCTTCTTGAAGCTCTCGATCAACTCGGAGTTGCAGCGCGTGCAGATGGACTCCGGCACGCCATGCTCCGGGCACCAGTCAACGATTTCGGCCTTCTTGATCAAGGGTTCTTTCGGTTTGTCGGGCTCGTGTTCCTGCGGATTCGTCGGAGGGGTCGCCGGCGGCGGTTCGCTCTTGCGGTCGCAACCGCAACCGCCCATCATGAGGGGTGTGCTAAAGAGGACGAGCAAAAACGACTTACACTTAGTTCTAAATCGCATGGTTTTTCTCCTCATGCATGGACTGTCTCCGTCCCCGGCCGGGTCACCTGACCAACGGGCTCCAAAGACGGACTTGGTGTTTCAATAGCATCTTTCGATTCGTCTTCCTTGGCCGCCTTTGCAGCGCTGACTGCACCAAATACGAGGTATATGGCGGGCAGCACAAGCAGCGTCAGCAATGTGCTGCTGATGACGCCGCCAATGACGACCGTGGCCAAGGGACGCTGAACTTCCGCGCCGACTCCGGTGCTGAACGCCATCGGTAGGAATCCCAGCGATGCCACGAGTGCCGTCATCAGCACGGGTCGCAGCCGTGTCATGGCCGCTTCCGTGATCGCCTCGCGAAGGGGCAATCCCCGCGCCAATAGCTGGCGCACATAGGAAACCAAGACCATGTCGCCCAACACGGCAACACCTGACAAGGCAATGAATCCGACGGCGGCGGAAATGGAAAAAGGCAATTCGCGGGTCCACAGTGCAATCGCGCCGCCGACAATGGCGAATGGAACACCCGTGAATACGCGAACAGCGTCGAGGACGCGGTGGTATGTCGCGTATAGCAACAGGAAAATCATGATGAGCACGACGGGCACCACAATCATCAGGCGCGTCCGCGCACGTTCAAAATTTTCAAACTGCCCGCCCCATTCGATGTGGTATCGGCCCGCCGGTAGCTGGACCCGCTCCGCGAGGAGTCGCTGGGCCTCGGCAACGTAACTGCCCATGTCGCGGCCACGGACATTGACTTGGACCGTTGTTCGGCGCTGTCCCCATTCGCGCATGATGGTCGCCGGTCCCTCAATTTGTTCGACCGTCGCCAGGTTGACCAATGGCACGCGTTGCCCGGAGGCTGTCGGCAGCACAATCGAGCGAACAGCTTCAACGTCGCGTCGATAGGTATCGGGCAGACGAGCGACCAAGGGGAATCGCAGTTGTCCTTCGATCACTTCGCCGAGCGGCTTGCTGCCGATCGACTCAACAACATCCATGACGGACTTGGCGGGCACGCCATGACGGGCAAGGGCTTCCTGATCAACTCGAACCTGTAGCACAGGCTGCCCGGTAAGTTGCTCCGTGCTCAGGTCCGCTGCGCCTTGGATCGATCCCAAAAGCGCGCCGATTTCATCGCCTTTGGCCTTGAGTATGTCGAGGTCGTCGCCATAGAGCTTCATCGCCACATCGCCTCGCGCACCGGCAATCATCTCGTTCATGCGCATTTCGATGGGTTGCGTCATGGCGACGCGCTGGCCGGGCATGTCGCGCAACTCGCGCATAATGAGTTCGACCAATTCCCCCTGTGTCGTGGCTCGCTTCCATTGTGCTCTTGGTGTCAGAGACATGAAGATGTCGGTCAGTTCGACACCCATTGGATCGGTGGCGACTTCGGCAGTCCCAATCCGGCTCCACACATGGCGAATCTCATGCGTAAATGCCGCCAGAAGCGCCTTCTCCATTTGCGTGTTGTAGCGAGTGGACTCCTCCAGATCCGTCCCCGCCAAGCGGATCACGTTGGCGATAATCGCTCCTTCGGACAATCGTGGGATAAACTCGGTTCCCAGTCCGCGGGCAACAATGGCTGCGAATCCGAGTACCGCAACCGCGATTCCGAGCACGGCAATATGGTGCCGCATGACCAAGCGAAGTAT
>CAZONT010000242.1:0-2445 GCA_964581285.1 uncultured Planctomycetaceae bacterium
AACGTCGAAACGGGTGGCGGGCGGAGGCCGCATGGGGCTTGGAATGGCTCGGGGGTCGGAAAGTTGTTTTCATTGGAATTCGCGAATTCATTGGGTTTTTGAACGCCTTTTCGCGTTGGAATTCGGTTGCGGTCGGCGCGCAGTTTCTCCGTGGCCGCGCAGGGCCCTTCGACAGGCTCAGGGACCGCCCGTCGACAGGCTCAGGGACCGCCCTTCGACAAGCTCAGGGTCCGTCGAGGGCGGATGCCGTGCGGATGGTTCTGGTTTTGGTGCGAGGGCTACGTTGTCCTCGCTGTTTCACGTCATATACGCGCCCACCGTTCCACATCCTTGAGAGCCGTAAGCTATAAGCCGTAAGCTGGGAGCCTCAGGCCGAACGGGGTGCGTGTGCGATGGATTCTCGCGGCGGGTGGTTTGCGTGCGTGGGCCGGCGCTGGCGAGGCCGGGTCTGACGGGGGCGTTTCACGGGGTGGGGGTGGAGGGCGGCATGCGGGTGGTCCATATAAGTCGATTGAGATGAGCTAGTTAGTGCATTGTCGCTGGATTGGCGAAAGTGGGGCGGACATGGAATAATAGAGGTTCCGTCAAGGAGCCTCGTTGACCGAAACTCCCACCACCCTGAGCCAGCGGATACGCAAGGTCTTCATCGGGGCACCGCATAGCCCGCACGACCATCGCATTTTCCACCATCTGTCGCTGGTGGCTTTCTTTGCGTGGGTGGGGCTTGGGGCGGATGGGCTTTCGTCGTCGTGTTACGGGCCGGAAGAGGCGTTTCGGGCGCTGGGGCAGCACCATTCGCTTGGGATCTTTGTCGCGCTGGCGACGACGATCACGATTTTTGTCCTGTCGACGAGTTATTCGCAGATCATCGAGCTGTTTCCGCACGGGGGCGGCGGATACCTCGTGGCGAGCAAGCTGCTTTCGCCGACGGTGGGGATGGTGTCGGGGTGCGCGCTGCTGGTCGACTACGTGCTGACGATCACGATATCGATCGCGAGCGGGGCGGACGCGGTGCTGAGCTTTCTGCCGCCGGTGTGGGACAACTACAAGCTTGAGATCGCTCTGGGGGCGGTGGTGTTTCTGTCGGTGCTGAACCTGCGAGGGGTGAAGGAATCGATCATCCCGCTGGTGCCGATTTTCCTGGCGTTCATCGTGACGCACGCGTTCGTGATCGTGTATGGATTCTTGCGCAAGGTACCGGAGATCGGGCAGATTGCGTCGGAGAACATGGCCGATCTTCGGCAACTGGGCGCGGAAATGGGGTTCTGGGGCATCGCGATCGTCGTACTCAAGGCGTTCAGCATGGGTGCGGGGACTTTCACGGGTATTGAGGCGGTGAGCAACGGCATGCCGGCGCTGCGGGAGCCGCGGGTTCAGACCGCGCGAAGGACGATGCGCTACATGGCGATCTCGCTGGCGATCACAGTATTCGGGCTGATGATCGGCTATCTGCTGTATCGCACGCCGTTTCAGGAGGGCATGACGCTGAATGCCGTTCTGTTTGAGCGCGTCACGGCGGGGTGGCCGGCGGGGTGGTCGAAGGCATTTGTGTGGGTGACGTTGCTGTCGGAGGCGGCGCTGCTGTTCATCGCGGCGCAAACGGGATTCCTGGACGGGCCGCGGGTGCTGTCCAACATGGCGTCGGACCGGTGGTTCCCGACGCGATTTGCCATGCTGAGCGACCGGTTCGTGACGGAAAACGGCGTCGTCCTGATGGGAATGACGGCCGCCTTGATGATGATCGTGACGAAGGGGTCGGTTCAGAAGCTCGTGGTGCTGTATGCGATCAACGTGTTCGTGACGTTTGTGCTGTCGCAACTCGGCATGGTGCGTCACTGGCTGGCGCAACGGCACCGGGTACAGGCGTGGAAGTGGCCGGTGGCGGTGAACGGCACGGCGTTCCTGATTACTGCGTTCATCTTGGTGGCGGTGACGGTGCTGAAGTTCCACGAGGGGGCGTGGATCACGATCATCATCACGGGGGGACTGATCACGCTGGCGGTGTTCATTCGACGGCACTACGAGCACACGCGGCAGATGCTGCGGCGGCTGGACGAGTTGGTGAAGACGGCGGAGGCGCCCGGCGGGAAGCCGTTTGTGTCGGGCGGGGACGGGAAGGCGGTTCCGGCGTGCGAGCCGCACGGAAAGACGGCGATTCTGCTGGTGAACGGGTTCAACGGGCTTGGGCTGCACACGGTGCTGAATATCTTCCGGCTGTTTGGATCGACGTTCAAGAATTTTGTGTTTATCCAGGTGGGGTTGATCGACGCGGGGGTATTCAAGGGGGCGGAGGAGATTCAGCAGCTCAAGGATCACGTGCACGCGGACCTGGACCGGTACGTGGCGTTCATGAACCGGCACGGATATTACGCGGAGGGGTTGTCGTCGATCGGGACGGACGTGGCGGAAGAGGTTGGCAAGCTTGCGCCGCAAATCCTGGAGCGA
>CAZONT010000243.1:0-2410 GCA_964581285.1 uncultured Planctomycetaceae bacterium
CGTCGCCGTCGCCGCCCAGCAGGACGTCCTTGCCGGCACCACCGTAGAGTTTGTCATCGTCGTCGCCACCGTCGAGACGGTCGTCGCCGCTGCCGCCGTAGATGCGGTCGTCTCCGGCACCGCCTTTCAGGACGTCGCCGCCAACCCCTCCCGCCATGAAATCGTCGCCGCCGCCGGCGTCGAAGAAATCACCGCTCCTGCCACCAATTACGATGTCGCTTGCGTCGCCCGCGGCCATCCCGCCGGAGAGGCCGGAGCTGCCGACGGGGACGTTCCAGCGATGACGCTCCCACGCCAGCTCTTCAAGAACACTGACAGGCGGGGTATCTTCAAAACCATCTGAAAAATCGAGAAGGAGCTGCTGGCGTGCCCAATTGAGGAGTTTGGCGTAGCCCTTGATTTGATCAAGTGATGTATCCGTGTCGCCCAGCGGTCGAGTGAGGTCGAACTGGATGCCGCCGCCCAGGGCCTGGAAGACGTATTCCTGCGTGGTGTCCTGCTGGTAGTAGTGCTGCAGACCGATCTCGGTGAGAATGCGCACAATCTCCGCATCCGTCGCGCCAGGTTTGAGATCGGCCAGTTGTTGGAAGTCAATCGCAAAACGGTCGAGCATGGCGTCGGGTGCGACATCTTCCTCCACGCCGAAATGATGACGGACGAGATGGTTGAGTAAATCAGGCTTGTCAAGCTCAGTACGTCTGGCAAATAGTTCCCCGTCGAATATGGTCGGTATAAGCTCCGGCAGTGTATAACTGACCTGCCGCAACTCGGGCCTCGCCCGAAATGCCACCAGCAGCTCCTGGGCGTGCAGATTGATTGCCTGACCAAGCGTTGCCGAGCCATTGTCAAGCAGCACGAGACTGCCGCCGTAGATACGCAAGCGGTTGCGGACATCCAATTCGCTCTGCCCGGTCAGCGCTTCGCCTTGCACGGCTATCGCCGTAATCTTCTCTTCCCCGCGGATGCTGATCGGCACGGTGATAAAGCCGGGCAGAAAGGGAACCGTAAAGGACAGTCCGGTTTTGAAGCTATTGAGTCCGGCATCCGGCGGGTAGCCGTTGAATTGCAAAACATGGCGCAGCGTTTGGGCATTCGTTTCGCTGGCCGCCGCGCGAAACGGCGCGGGATCGAACGTTACGGCAACCCGGTCGGTGAACACGCCCATCAGGGCGGCCAATCCCCCGCCCAGGGAGTGGCCGGTGAAGGTGATGTTGTCATGCCCAGCCACTTGCTTGACGCGGGCATAGAACAGCGCCGCTTCCAGCAGTTGCTGGGCGGCATAGCCGGCGCCGAGCGTGGCGTTGGTAATCCAATCGACTTCCGAGGTGGGATGTGTTCCCGCATAAGCGATGACTATTTCAGTGCTATTCTTATACGCCACCGCCTCGAACCCGGAACCGGCATACAACTGACTGTCGATGATATCCCAGCCCTGCGGGACAGGAATTTGATTAACTGGATCTCGTGTTGAGACATATGCAGCACCAGCGAGCAGCGCGTAGTCGATTTGATCGGCCATGATTATTTCCTCCCGTTATCCTTGATTGATTCGGTTGCGGGTGCGTTCTGCTCCTTCGCCTTTGCCGAGGGCGATTGTGCATGCAGGGCGCCGGGACGCTTGCAGTCGTAAAGTGTCTCGTCGCCGTTGGGGCGAATGATTCTTACTGAGTCTTCTCGCTTAACTATCTCCAGCAGTTTTAGTAATTCACTATTCGAAATAGTGCCATGTCTATTGGCTATAGCTTCGTATTCGTCAGTGTGATTGGGTAGATTTCTCAAGCTGAGTTCCTTCGGAAAATCCTTCAACTCAATCCGCTTCCACTCCCCGTCGTAACGAAAGAAGATGTAGGGCGGAAGCGGGCAGTTGTAGAAATACCTCGCGTCGCCCCGTCGTGGATTGATCGCCACGTAAGGCAAGCCATCGACAAACCCCAACAGCATCGGCGCTGCCCCCCCGTGCACATCAAGGCTGATCTTCTTCCCCGGCTTATCGGGATTCTCGAAGACGAGCGTCCACTTCCCCACCGTCGCCGAGCGGAAGGGCTCGCGCGGCCCGCTCATCACACGGCTGCGCTCGACAACGATCAGCCGCCCGTCGTGCAGTCGGACTTCCTCTTTCCATCGGTAGGTCGCGGGTGTGCACATCTGCACACCGAGCGCCACGATAGCCGCCAGAATCGCTAGTGGAACCCACCAGTTCGATCTGCGTTTTGTCGGCGGGAGAGGCGTCATTTCCCGCGACGGATCAGGCTGCGTATCTGTATTCGTCATATCAGGAGTCATGCCACACGCCTCCATTCACAATCGTTAGCTGCTTTCTTCTCACCGTCCCGCACAGACTGACTTACTGGTCCCGCATCCCTCACCAGCGCCTGGGTCAGATCCATCTGCACCCCGCCCAAAGTCAGCT
>CAZONT010000244.1:0-2350 GCA_964581285.1 uncultured Planctomycetaceae bacterium
CGATCGCCGTCTTCGGACTTTTCCAGGCGATCTACATGGCGAACGCCGGCGGCGCTTGGGACAACGCCAAGAAGCTCGTCGAGGTGGATTTCAAGGAGAAGAACACGCCGGTACACGCGGCCAGCGTTATCGGCGACACCGTCGGTGACCCGTTCAAGGATACGACGTCGGTTGCCATGAACCCGATCATTAAGTTCTCGACGCTGTTCGGGCTCCTTGCCGTGGAGATCGCCGTCAAGATGAAGGAGGCGGCACACGCGAGCAAGGGGACCGACTACACGGCGATTTTCGGCGTCGTCATGCTGGCCATTGCCCTGATTTTCGTCTATCGCTCCTTCTACTCGATGCGGATTCCGAAGGAGAAGTACTTCGACGGTGCGAAGCCGCAGGCCTCGCATTGAGTTGCCGACGATTGGTTCTGCGACTCGCTGCTCGTACCGCAACGTAATAAGAGCCCCGGTCCGGCCGGACCGGGGCTTTTCCATTAAGATGGATTGAGTCGGATGGGACAAAGAGCAGTCAACTTGAAACGAAAGGCCCGGTTGGCAGCGGCGCTCGCCCTGGGCGGCGGGCACCGGTCGGCGCGGCGCGCTGCGACGACGGAGGCGCAAGCCCGCGCGCAAGTGTTTGCCCGGGACATTGCGAAGCTGCTGGCCGACGACCGGTGCGACGACATCGTCATTCTCGATCTGCGCGGCATCTCGATGGTGTGTGACTACTTTGTGATCGCGACCGGCACGTCGGATCGACAGATGAAGGCGGTCAGCGAGCACATCGAGGAGATCGGCCGCGAGCGCGGGGAAAAGCCGTTTTCGCAGGCCGGCCTCGACGGGTCGTCGTGGATGATCCTCGACTACGTGGATGTCGTCATTCACCTCTTTGATCGCGAGCATCGCACGTACTACGAGCTGGAGACGCTGTGGGGCGACGCGCCGCGCGTTGAATGGGACTGAGGCGATCGTTGTGACGTCGGCGGTGAGGGTGGTGCTGCTGGCGGGGCTGGGGGCCGACGGGCGGCTGTTTGAGCCGCAGCGACGGGCCTGGCCGGAGCTCGAGACGCCGGCTTGGATCCTGCCAACGCACGAAGAGACACTGGCGGGTTACGCAAAACGACTGGTTGAGCACCTCGGCCTCGGCGGGGCGAATCGGCTTGTGTTGGGTGGGGCGTCGTTTGGCGGGATGGTCGCGCTGGAGATGGCGCGGCATGTTCGGACGACGGGGGTAGTGCTGATCGGAAGCTCGCGGGGCGGGCTTGGGGCGCCGGGGCGGTTGCGATACCTGGAGATGCTGACTCGGATGGTTCCGGAGTCGCTGGAGGCGACGGCGGCCGGGCCGCTGCTGCAGGCGTTTGCAGGGCTAGAGCGGATCAGCGTTGAGCAGCGGATGCTGCTGGCGGCGATGGCGGCGGCGGCGCCGATCCGATTTGTGCGATGGGGCTCGCGGGCGTGCGTCGAGTGGATGAGCGGGGCGGGGCCGGAGATCGGGAACGTTCCGATCCACCAGATCCATGGGCAGCGCGACTGGATCATCCCGCCGGGTATGAGCGGGGCAAAGCAGTTCATTGAAGATGGCGGGCACATGATCAACCTGACGCACGCGGAAGAAGTGAACGCGGTGCTGATGGGGGCGATTCAGGGGTGAGGATCGCGGAGCTTGAGCCCGGGGGTGTGATCGCTGCGGAGGTCGACGAGGTATTCGACGGCGACGCCGAGCGACTTGCGGAGGGGGAGCGTGCCGAGGATGGCGGCGATGGCGACGGCCAGGACGACGGCGCGCGCGGCCCAGCGATTGACGGGCGTGATGAGCAGCATGGCGACGACGATGAGGCCGGTGACGAAGGCGGTGGAGAGGTACATGAAGGCCCAGGTGTTTTGATCGTGGGTGCGGAAGTCGAGGTCGCAGACGGGGCAGCGATGCTGGAGGGTGTGCCAGGTCGAGAAGAGCTTGGACTGGCCGCACTGGGGGCAGCGGAGTCGGAGGCCGCGCGAGAGGACGAGGCGATAGTCGGAGAACCTCAAGAGCACGGCGAGAGGATAGCGACTATCAATCGCGCTGTGCGAGCGAGCGCATCGCGGCGCTAGGGGTTGAAGTCGAAGGGGACGGGGCGGCCGGCTTTTCGGTTGGCTTCGTCTTCGGCGTCTTCGAGGGCGGGGTCGACTCTGGGTTTCCAGGGGCCGCCGCCGAAGATTTTGTGAGTGGGTCGGGGTGCGCTGCCTGGGGCGCTGGGGGTGGGATTACCTGGTGAATGGGGAGCATTGTTCTTGGTGTGAGTCGCTGGTGCTGATGTCTTTGTATCTTTTTCAAACCCCCCTTGGTCCCCCCTTGCTAAGGGGGGAAGTTCCGAATCACT
>CAZONT010000245.1:0-2336 GCA_964581285.1 uncultured Planctomycetaceae bacterium
TCGTCGCCAGCGAGGTGGTCTTGCCCGAGCCGGTCGGCCCGGTGACCAAGAACAGCCCGCGCGGCCGGCTGCACAGCGCCTTGCAGATGGCTGGCAGGCCGATTTCATCGAACGTGAGGAAGCGAGACGGAATCAATCGCAGCACGATCGAGACGTTGCCCTTCTGCTTGAAGACCGAGACGCGGAAACGGCCGGCGTCGCCGAAGGCAAAGCCGAAGTCGGTGCCGCCTTCCTCCTGAAGCTCCTGCTGGTTGCGGTCCGGGGTGATCGCCTTCATGAGGGCGACGGTGTCCTCCGGCTCGAGCACTTTCGTTTCGAGCGAGCGCAGGTGTCCGTGCAGCCGCAGCACCGGCGGCCGGCCGACGGACAAGTGAATGTCAGCGCCGCCGCGCTTGATGCAGGTTTCGAGGATTCGATCGATGTGTAAGGTGGCCATGCCCTTTTCGTCTTCTTCCTAGAGTACCGCCGTGCGGCAAGCGCGCGTGCTTACGCCGCGGCCTCCTGCTTCTTCTTCTCGCTCTTTTCCTCTTCGGATTCGTCGTCGCCCAGCAGACCCTCGGCCTGCGTGCTTCGGATGATTTCATCGGCCGTCGTCATGCCGTTCAGGATCTTTCGCTGGCCGTCCTGCAGGAGCGTCCGCATGCCGGCGGCGCGGGCGGCCCGCTGAATCTGGTTGGTCGGGGCGCGCTTGAAGGCCAGCTCGCGGATTTCATGATTCATGATCATGACTTCGAAGATGCCTTTTCGGCCGCGATAGCCGGTGTTGTTGCAGCGCCCGCAGCCGCGGCCGTGATAGACCGGCCGGCCGGCGATCTTGTCGGGCGTGAGGCCGCACAGGCGCAGATTGTACGGATCGGGCGCGGGGTCGACCTCTTTGCACTCTTCGCAGATCACGCGCACAAGCCGCTGGGCCATGATGGCCTGGATCGAGCTGGCGACGAGGAAGGGCTTGATGCCAAGGTCGATCAGTCGCGTGATGGCCGACGGCGCGTCGTTGGTGTGGAGGGTCGAGAAGACAAGGTGACCGGTGAGGGCGGCCTGGATCGCGATCTCACCGACGGCGAGATCGCGAATTTCGCCGACGAGCACGATGTTGGGCGCCTGGCGAAGCATCGAGCGAAGAATCTTGTCGAAGGTCAGGCCGATGCCGTCGTTGACCTGGCACTGGTTGATGCCGGGGAAGTTGTACTCGACCGGGTCTTCGGCGGTGATGATCTTCTTGTCGGGGCGGTTCAGCTCCTGCAGGGCGGCGTAGAGCGTGGTGGTCTTGCCCGAGCCGGTCGGCCCGGTGACGAGGAAAATGCCGTTGGGCCGCTTGATGATGCGCTGGAAGAGCTCGTAGTCGTCCTGCTCGAAGCCGAGCTTGCCGAGGCCGATCTTGACGTTGTCGGGCCGCAGAATACGAAGGACGATCGATTCGCCGTGGACGCTGGGGCAGGAGGCCACGCGGAAGTCGATGTTGCTGCCGCTGATGCTGAGCTTGATACGGCCGTCGAGCGGGACGCGCTTTTCGGCAATGTCCATTCCCGACTGAATTTTGAAGCGGGTGATGACGGCGCCCTGCATCCGCTTGGGGATGTTTTCGCGTTCGACGCAGACGCCGTCGATGCGATAGCGGACGCGGACGCGGTCGTTCATCGGCTCGATGTGAATATCGCTCGCCCGGCCGCGGACCGCGTCGGCGATGATCATGTTGATGAGCTTGATGATCGGGGCGTCGGGGTCTTCGGCGGCGGCGGTCTTCTTCTTGCCGGTACCGGCATCGCGGTCGAGCGAATGGTCGACCGAGGCATCGAGACTTCGCGACAGCTCGTCGAGCGAGGCGTCGGCCGAGTTAAACAGCTTGTCGATGTAGTTCTTGATGCGGCTGGGCGGCGTCAGGACCGGCTCGATGTTGGCGGCCCCGCACTGAAAGCGGAGCGTGTCGAGGGCTTCGAGGTCGAGCGGATCGGACATGACGACCCGCAGCTTGCCGTTTTCGTTCGCGAGGGGCAGGACGTTGAAGCGTTTGATGAGCTTCTCAGGAATCAGAGTCATCGCGTTGGGGGCGATGAGATTCTTGCTGAGCTCGACGAACTCGAGTCCGTGCTGCTGGGCGAGGGCCTTGAAGACGTCGTCCTCGGAGCACAATTCGAGTTCGATGAGGGTTTCCCCGATCCGTTTGCCGGATTTCTGGGCGTGTGCGAGTGCCTGCTGCACCTGTTCGGCCGTGACCGTTCCACGGGCGACCAGGAGTTCACCCAGCTTTTGTTTCAGCCGTGCCATGACCCGCTCCGTTCCGGGGGTGTCGTCTGGAGGTAGGCGATTAACCTTCTCGCGGATTGTATTTAAGACGA
>CAZONT010000246.1:0-2215 GCA_964581285.1 uncultured Planctomycetaceae bacterium
ACGCCGCTGAACTACATCTTCTTCCCGATGATCGACTGCCTGCCGTCGTTCATGGAGGGTGTCCTGAGCCAGCGGGCGTGCCCGACGGTGTCGGCGACGCCCGAAGCGGTGAAGGCCGCCTTCACGAAGGAGTCGAACGTCTTTGCCGATTTCGGAATCGTCTACCTCGACACGTTCCTCAACTTCAGCGAGCCGGCACTCGCCGAGCGGCAGATGTTCAACGAGTTCGCCGACAAGCTCGGCCTCTCGCCTGAAGAAAACGCTCGCGCCTGCAAGGTCGCGTGGGCCTACGACGACAAGTTCTGGGCCGACCTCCGCAACCAGGCCCGCGAGGTCCTCGAGAAGCTGGAGAAGAACGACGAGATCGGCGTCGTCGTGCTGGCCCGGCCGTATCACAACGACCCCGGCGTCTGCCACGAAATCCCCGACGAGCTGCAGAAGCTCGGTTATCCGATCTTCACGATGGACACGCTTCCGCGCGACCCGGAGATCCTCGAGAAGCTGTTCGGCGAGGAGGTTCGCCGCGGCGACTTCATGAGCCCACTCTCAATCGAGGACGCGTGGAAGAACGCCTACAGCGAGAACACCAACCGCAAGGTGTGGGCCGCGAAGTATGCCGCCCGCCACCCGAACCTGGTGGCGCTGGAGCTTTCGAGCTTCAAGTGCGGCCACGATGCGCCGATCTACACGGTCATCGAAGAGGTGATCGAGAACTCGGGAACGCCTTACTTCTGTTTCAAGGACATCGACGAAAACAAGCCGACCGGCTCGATCAAGATTCGGGTTGAGACGATCGGCTACTTCCTGCGGCGGCATCGCGACAAGATGGTGGCCCGCAAGCAGAAGATGAACCAGATCGAAGCGCGGCTGGCCGAGATGCGCCAGAAGCTGCAGCATCAGTACGACGCGGCCGACGGCGTGGAACTTTCGCGCGAGCTGGTCGGCGTCTGATCGCGGTTCGTTTGCCGGGTGAAGGCCCGGGGCGGACCAACGGAATGAGGCAACATCTTGCGGACCGTGCAACACGCCGCGAAACTGTCCGGTCGAGCGCTTGAAGCGGGCAGGAGGCGGGCGTGGCATCTTCCGACAAGATTATGTTCGAGATTTATCGCGAGGCCGATTACGGCCGTCTGTTCCGCGTCGTCTATTTCACGGAGCTGACCGAGCACAACAAGGAAAACGAGATCAACCGAGCCATGGCCGGCGAGCATTTTTTCGACGGCTTTCTTCGCGAGAGCCGCAAGGACGAGGCCAAGAAGGTCGTGGCGGAAATTGTGCGAGGTCTCAACGGCGGCCAGGCGCTGACGGCCGATGAAGTAGAGAACCGACTCCGCGAGCAGGAGCTGCTCGCGTAACGTGGGCGATGCCCACCCCACTTGAAGGGAGACCACGGTGGCCACCACCAAGCAGCTTCCGAAAGTCCCGGCCCACCTCGAACGCTGGGCTGAAAAGCATCCGACCTATCTCCCTTACGAGCCGCGGCCGGCCGTCACCAAGAAGAACGCGAAGAGCAAGCTCGACCAGTACAAGCTGTCGCTGCGGCGCTACGACCCGAAGCACGCGAAGCTGCCGTGGGAGATGATGTCGGAGTGCCCGACCTGCGACGCGACGGTGCCTTCCACGTTCCACATGGTCGGCGATCGGGTCGTGCTGACCATCCGCTGCCCGGGCTGCGGCACGGTGAACGAAGCCCACGAAGACGTGATCTTCCATCCGGATGCCAAGAGCGATCACGCCGATTCGCCGACGCACACATTCGGCGGGACCAAGATCAATCCGGTCGTCCGCGGGCTGCCGCGGACGCTCGAAACGCTTTGCCCCGAGTGCTCATGCAACATCCTTGGCCGGTACTACGTCAAGAACGGCCGCGTTTTGATCGAGAAGACCTGTCCGCAGCACGGTTACTTCCGCGACTGCATCAACAGCGACGTTCGCGTTTATCTGCGGGCGAACTACTGGACGTTTGAGGAGCAGCCCGGGCTGACGAACCCGAAGGTCAACCACGCTGTCTCGTGCCCGAGCGACTGCGGGCTGTGCAACCAGCACCAGTCGGTGGCCGTGCTCGCCAACATCGACCTGACGAACCGCTGCAACCTGACGTGCCCTGTTTGCTTTGCCAATGCGAACGACGCGGGGTATGTGCACGAGCCGACGTTTGAGGAGGTCGAGCGCGAGCTGATGCAGCTTCTCGACTGCCGGCCGACGCCGTGCACGA
>CAZONT010000247.1:0-2213 GCA_964581285.1 uncultured Planctomycetaceae bacterium
GCGATCAGGCGGGCGACGGCCTGTTTGGCTTCCGGGAAGGGGGAGAGGGTTTCGGCGAGACGGGACTGGAAGCGTTCGAGTTGATGAGAGCTGACGGGTTCGTCCTCGGCGGGCAGGTGCATGAACTTCCAGCGGAGCTGGAAGAGTCGCTCGACGTGATTGGAGGCACGGAGGGCGGCGACGGGGTCCTTGTCGCGGGCGCGGAGAAAGAGTTCGTTGGTGGCGTCGATGAAGCGGCGCAAGTCGCGGCGGAACGCGGCGGGGGTATCGTGGGGCGTGTTGCGGAGGTGATTGATGCGATGCCGGCGAATGGCAAGCCGGGATACGGCGAAGGACCGGGAAACGGCGGCGTCGGCGGTGCCATCCAAGAGAGCCGCGTCCATATCCTCGCGCCTGGGGTGATGACAAATGGTACAAAGAGCCATAAAATAATCTGCCTTCCTACCCTTATTGTCCCAATCGAGTGCAAGCGTTTACGGGGTACCCGGGTGGGGTACCTAGAGGGAAATGAATGATTTGTGAGCGGTTAGAAGACGAAAATAAACTTAGAAGTGTTGTGAACGGTTTTGGGGCAAGATCCCTTTTTTCGGGACGGGACGCGGACTGACCCTACTAACCAGCTTCAGATGAAAGGGATAGGAGACGCAAGCGAGATTTCAGAAATCAGCTCGGGATGAGCGCCCGGAGTAGGAATTCGAGGCTGAGGCGGACACGTGGCGGCTCGCGGATTCTCCCCGCGCATTCAGTTTGCACGGTTCGGGACGTGGTCAGCGGACTGGTGGAACGGCGACGCAGCGACTGTCGGTACCGTTGGATCCGCGACGCGCCTACGACGAGTGGCTGAGCTTTCGCCCTCCCAGTCTGAGGTTTCAACTCCAGTGAAATCGCGTCGCTAGTCGGTTCGGCTCGATTTCCAGAGCCTCGATCTTCTAGAAGAAAACTACGCAGATCAGGCTGTCCCGTTTTCCCCCCCGCGTCGTTGTTACCCTTGCGCAACGTGAAGTCGAGATCGCGTGTGGACCTGGCGGTGTCGAAGCGAAGCTCCATCGCGTAGCCGCCCTTGAGAATCCAGTCTGGGCTGTCGACGCGAGCGAGCCGCGCGAGGAATCGATCAAAGGCGACCTGCCGGCAGAGGCGCTGAAAGTCGGTTCGTCCATCGCGAGACATCGTCTTGAGCCGTTCTTCGAGCGCTTGCCGGAAAGCGCCCGCCGTGGCGTATTTTCGGTTTGCTGGCATCAGCGCTTCCCTCCTTTGAGCTTTCGCAGCAGGTCGCGGCGCGTCGGGTCGGACTCGGCTTCAGCGATCTCGCTTCGGGTGATCTTGCCGGTGCGCTTTGCTTCGGCGAAAGCGGCGCGGAGATCCTCGATGGGTACGGTTTCGGTTGCGGCAACATCCAGAAGGGTGCGAAGCGCCTTCGTCACCGGCACGCCGTCAACGATCTCAACTTCGTTGGCCGGGACGTCGGCCATGTGGAGGACAAGAGCCCTCGGGATGGCTGCGCTACGGCGAAAGTCGCGGGGGACCGTCATGTGGACGCGCGACGGCATCACATCGGTGAGTTCGTGCAGGGAGAGTGCAGTCTGGTGGCTGTAGGTGCCCTGCGGTTCGTCCGGGCGATTGCGAGACCAGAGCCACCAGAGGACGAGGTCCGGCCGCGACGGGAGTGGGTGGAGCGCGAGGCGGAAGATTCCGCGGCGTTCCCTAACCCAGTTGCCGGCATTGACGTGGTAGTTTCGCTTCGGCGCGGTGTAGCCGATGGCGGCGGCTTGCTTGGACGTGAAGAACCCGCCCTGCGATGTCGCCAGGCGGACCAGAGCACGCTCGTCGTCGACGTAGGATCGGGTTTGCACAATCATTCAACTCTCCAGAACGATTGTGCGCTAGTTTGACTCAACCCGCAACTGCCGGCAACGCCTTCTTCCTTGAGGTGCCTTATCGCCATGACGGGGGAATCCACGCTTCCCCTTCTCACCACTCTTCCACTTGGTTGACCAGTGGAATGCCACGCCAAACAGAATCAGAGGCATGTTCGAGGACGATAATTTGCGGGTGGCCGCCAGTGATGTTGATTGCGCGGTCAGGCCGTCACCGAAAGGGTAAGCACGGGCGAATAACAGGCCGATTTCGTGATCGGCAAAGCTAACTGAAGTGAAAAGAGCTACGGATAAGGACCCAGCAAGGCGGCGCTCTTGGGCCAGACAGCAGTCGTGTGG
>CAZONT010000248.1:0-2179 GCA_964581285.1 uncultured Planctomycetaceae bacterium
CGGCGGGGAAGTGGCAGGCGACGGTGCCGATGGGGCAGTCGGGCTGGTCGCGGAGAAGGGCGACGAGCTTGTCAATGTTCCCGGGGTCCATTTCGGGTTCGTCGCCCTGGACGTTAAGGACGATGTCGGCGTCGAGTCCGGCCGCGACTTCGGCGATGCGGTCGGTGCCGCTCTGGTGGTCGGGGCGGGTCATGACGGGCTGGCCGCCGAAGGACAGGACGGCGTCGGCGATGCGGTTGTCGTCGGTGGCCACGAGGACGGACGAGACGAGCCGGGCCTTGCGGGCCTGCTCGACGACGTGCTGGATGAGGTACTTGCCGGTCTGCTTGAGCAGAGGTTTTCCGGGCAGGCGGACGGCGGCATAGCGGGCGGGTATCACGGCGACGACGTTCACGGCGGGCCTCCGATCGTTGCGGCGAGGTTAGGAGCGCGGCGGGCGGGCTGTCAATTGGCGGGACTGTCCATTCGGGGGCTGCACGCGTTTTGCCGGGATGCACTATAATGTGCCCCGCGGGTGGCGCGCCCCGTGTTCGGATATGTAAGGAGCATTGCGATGAAAGCGGCAGCGGTTCGGCGTGTGGTGGCGGGCGTGGTGATTGCGGGCCTGGCGGCGGTGGCGCTGGCCAAGGATCCCAAGCCGATGTCCAAGGCGAAGGCGGCCGGAGAGAAGAAGAGCGACGACGCAGCCAAGGCGGACAGCGTGCTGGACTTCAGGGCGAAGGACATCGATGGGAAGGACGTGGAGCTTTCGAAGTACAAGGGGAACGTGCTTCTGATCGTGAACACGGCGTCGAAGTGCGGCTACACGCCGCAGTACAAGAGTCTCGAGGCGCTGTACGGGAAGTACCACGAGCAGGGGTTGGTCGTGCTGGGGTTCCCGTGCAACGATTTTGGCAGCCAGGAACCGGGCAGCGAGGCGGACATCAAGAAGTTCTGCACCGACAAGTTCGCGGTGACCTTTCCAATGTTCTCGAAGGTGAAGGTGAAGGGCAAGGACGCCTGCGACCTGTACAAGTTCCTGACGAGCAAGGAGACGGATCCAAAGTTTGCCGGGCCGATCGAGTGGAACTTCACCAAGTTCCTCGTTGATCGCGACGGGAATCTCGTCGGGCGGTTCAAGCCGTCGGACGAGCCGCTGAAGAACAAGAAGCTGATCGAGGCCCTGGAGAAGTCGCTGGCGGCGAAGCCGTCGGACGCGAAGAAGGGCTGAGGCAAACCCCATCGGATAGTCGAGCGAGGCCGGCCGGGCACCGAAAAACAGCGTATGAGAATCCGCGAACTTCTAAGCACGGGGCGGCCTAGCTTTTCGTTTGAGTTCTTCCCGCCGAAGACGGACGAAGGGCTGGAGGGGTTGCGCAAGACGGTGCAGTCGCTGCGCGACCTGCAGCCGACGTACGTGTCGGTGACCTATGGCGCGGGGGGCAGCACGCGCGACCGGACGGTCGAGCTGGTCGCGGAGATTCAGCGCGAGAATCCGTTTCAGGCCATGGCCCACCTGACGTGCGTGGGTTCGTCGCGAAGCGATCTGACGGCGGTGCTGGATCGGCTGGCGGCGGCGGGGGTTGAGAATGTGCTGGCGCTGCGGGGCGATCCGCCGAAGGGGGCGACACATTTCGAGCCGGCGGTGGACGGGTTTCGGTATGCGAACGAGCTGGCGGCGTTCGTGAGGTCGAAGTATCAGTTCTGCCTCGGCGGGGCGTGCTACCCGGAGGTACACCCCGAGTGCACGAACGGCGACGGGCGGCGCGACGCGGTGCGCGACATGGAGAACTTGCGGAAGAAGATCGACGCGGGGGTCGAGTTTCTCGTCACGCAGCTTTTCTTCGACAACCAGCAGTATTTCGACTTCGTGGCCCGGGCGCGGGCGGCGGGAATCGGCGTGCCGATCATCCCGGGCATCATGCCGATCACGAACGTGGAGCAGGTGAAGCGGTTTACGAACATGTGCGGGGCGACGATCCCGCAGTCGCTGCTGGATGAACTGGAGCGGGTGAAGGAGAGCGAGGAGGCGGTGCTGAGTCTCGGCGTGGCCTACGCGACGGCGCAGTGCCTCGACCTGATGCAGAAGGGCGCCCCGGGGATTCACTTCTACACGCTGAACAAGTCGGCCGCGACGCGGACGATCTTGACGGCGATTCGGACCATTTGGCCGCCGGCCCGCGAGCCGGCCGGACAAGCA
>CAZONT010000249.1:0-2177 GCA_964581285.1 uncultured Planctomycetaceae bacterium
CGACCAGCGACTACGACCGCGAGAAGCTCCAGGAGCGGCTGGCGAAGCTGGCGGGTGGCGTGGCCCAGATCAAGGTCGGGGCGGCCACCGAGGCCGAGATGAAACAGAAGAAGGCGCGGTACGAAGACGCTCTGCACGCGGCCCGGGCGGCCATCGAAGAAGGCGTGGTTCCGGGCGGCGGCGTGGCGCTGGCCCGGATGCAGCCGGAGCTCGATAAGGTCAAGACGAAGACCGAGGACGAAGCGACCGGCGTGGACATCATCCGCCGCGCGATGACCGAACCGTTGCAGACGATCGCGCGGAACGCGGGATTTGACGGGCGGGTTGTGCTTCACAAGGTGATGAAGGGCAGCGGCTCGTTCGGCTTCAACGCGCTGACGGGCGAATACGGCGACCTCGTGAAGGACGGCGTGATCGATCCGGCCAAGGTCGTGCGCACGGCACTGGAGAACGCGTCGAGCGTGGCCCGCATCCTGTTGTCGACTGATTGCTGCATCACCGAGAAGCCGGACGCTGACAAGAAGGGCGGCGGCCCGGGCGGCGAGATGGACGACGAGATGGGCGGCATGGGAGGCATGGGCGGAATGGGTGGCATGGGCGGCATGGGAATGGGTGGAATGGGCGGGTTCTAGTCTGACTCGCGTGTGGAACAGAAGTTTACGGATTGATTTCGGAGCGTAGAGAAATGGCAAGTTTGAAGATCAAGCCGCTGGATGATCGGATCGTTGTGGAGCAGGCGTCGGCGGAAGAGAAAACAGCCGGCGGAATCGTGTTGCCGGAGACCGCGAAGGAAAAGCCGCAGCGCGGAAAGGTGCTGGCGGTCGGCCCGGGCAAGCTGCTGGACAGCGGCCAGCGCGGAACGCTGAACGTGAGCGTCGGCGACGAAGTGTTCTACGGCAAATACAGCGGGACCGAGGTTGAGATCAGCGGCAAGAAGTACACCGTGATTCGCGAGAGCGATGTTCTGGCGGTGCTTGAGTAAGAGTGACTGACGATCGCGGCGTTCCCGTTTCGGGGCGACGCGACTGACCAACGAATGGAGCCACCGACATGGCTGCGAAGCAACTGATGTATTCCGATTCGGCCCACGAGGGCATCAAGAAGGGCGTCCAGAAACTGGCGGCGGCGGTGAAGATCACGCTGGGGCCGGTGGGACGGAACGTCGTGCTGAAGAAGAGCTGGGGTTCGCCCCGGATCACCAAGGACGGCGTGACGGTCAGCAAGGAGATCGAGCTGCCCGATCCGTTCGAGAACATGGGCGCGAAGATGGTGAACGAGGTCGCCAGCAAGACGGGCGACACCGTCGGCGACGGCACGACGACGGCGGTCGTTCTGGCCGAGGCGATCTTCACCGAAGGCCTGCGCAACATCACGGCCGGCGCGAACCCGCTGCTCATCAAGCGCGGCATCGACGCGGCGGTCGAGGTGGCGGTGGCCGAGATCGCCAAGCTGTCGACCAAGGTGAAGGACAAGCACGCGATCGAGAAAGTCGCAACGGTTTCGGCCAACGGTGACGCTGAGATCGGCAAACTGCTGGCGACGGCGATGGAGGAGGTCGGCCGCGAAGGCGTGGTGACGATCGAAGAAGGCAAGGGGATGGAGACGGAGAAGGAAGTCGTCGAAGGCATGCAGTTCGACAAGGGCTACATCTCGCCCTACTTCATCACCGATCCGACCGACATGGAGTGCGTGCTCGAGGAGCCGTACATCCTCATCATGGAAAAGAAGATCAGCGGCCTGCGCGAGCTGATTCCGCTGCTCGAGAAGGCGGTCAACACCGGCAAGCCGTTGCTGATCATCTCGGAGGACGTCGAGGGCGAGGCCCTGGCGGCGCTGGTCGTGAACCGGCTGCGCGGAATCCTGAAGATTTGCGCGGTGAAGGCGCCGGGCTTCGGCGATCGACGTAAGGCGCTGCTGGGCGACATCGCAGTCGTGACGGGCGGCGAGTTCATCAGCGAGGACCGCGGCCTGAAGCTGGAGAGTCTCGAGCTCGGCCAGATGGGCCGGGCCAAGAAGGTGGTCGTTGCCAAAGAGACGACCACCCTGATCGAGGGCGCCGGCAAGCGGAAGGACATCGAGGCCCGCTGCGATCAGATTCGCAAGCAGATCGAAAAGACGACGAGCGACTACGACCGCGAGAAGCTGCAGGAGCGGCTGGCGAAGCTGACCGGCGGCGT
>CAZONT010000250.1:0-2079 GCA_964581285.1 uncultured Planctomycetaceae bacterium
TGGGGCGAATGCGTTAGAGGCAGCGTTGATCCGGAAGGGCGGGCGAGTTTGGCGGGTGGGGAAGTGGGCGGGGGTTGTTGCCTGCGCAGTCATTGTTGGGGCGTGGGCGATGACGGTCCCAATTCTTTCGCGCAGCGGGCACGCATGGATGTTTTTTCATCGGCCGTACGAAGCGTGGTTGGCTTTCGGATCGGTAGCAGTCGTCGTGCGGCCGCTCGGCGACAGTTTCTCGTGGGAAGGAGTTGGTCATTGGTCGCCGGGGACTTGGCCGTATCCGACACCGAAGTCGCGACTGCAACGACTTGGGCTGAGTTGGCCGGAAGTAATATCAGAGGAAGGAATTCGAGGTGCGAATGTTCCGCTCTGGGTGCTATTGGCGCTGTTGGGCGACCCAACCGCGTTGGCGTGGCGCCGCGATCGTCGCGGCTCGCGGAGCGGGTTCTGCATGCAATGCGGGTATGACTTGATGAAGAATGAGTCGGGGGTTTGTCCGGAGTGCGGAACGATTGTGGATTGCGGATCGCGGAATGTGGAATGTGAAGACGCAAGTCCGAGCGCTGGCGCGCGAGGCGAGGCGTAGTCGATGAGTCGATCGCGCTCGCGAGTTTGGCGGGTGGGGAAGTGGGCGGGGGTCGTGGTTACCGTTCTTGTTCTGGCCAGTTGGGCTTTCTCTTTGACGCTTTCGGGGCGACCGGCTGAAGGATGCATTTATCAATCGGCGCGTGAGGGGCCGGACTTTATGCTTCACGGCGGGACTTACTTCGAGATTCGCCTGATGCGCGGTGGAATCCTCGGAGCCCATTGTCGCTCGAGATCGGACACGGACGGTGGCGCCCAGCTCCAATTCATTTCGGCGCGAAATCAGACGATCAGCTCGAGCGGTCGCTACGGCTTGGTGGTGCCGGCGTGGACCGTACGAAATGTTCCCGAGTACCGGTTTCTTCGCGACAGCCTTTTCATCTCGCGCCACTCGCCGCGCGAGACGTCACCGGTGGCGACTAGCGTTCAGCATCTCGTGTTCGTCCCTTTCTGGATTGCCGCGCTCCCAATTGCGATTGTGACTGTTGTAGCTTGGTGGCGTGGGCGGCGGGTTTCGCCCGGTCATTGTCGGCGGTGCGGGTATGACTTGACGAAGAATGAGTCGGGGATTTGTCCGGAGTGTGGGGTGGAGATTGCTAGAAGGACGCCGGCCGATGGAATGAACAGCGCATCCGGTGAGAGTTCCGCCGCCCCTCCGGGGCGGAGTGATATATAGCAGATCGGGTTCCACGGGCTTGCGCCCGTGGCTACAGGCCCTCGCCCCGCTGGGGCGAGACGGTGAGCCGATACAGATGCGGAATCGCGGGCGGGTACGACCGATTTCGAAGTGGGCGGCGACGAGTGCGTTGGTGCTCCTGGTCTCGGCGTGGGGCTGCACGTTTGTTCGAAGCGTTGGATTTCGCGGATGGAGATGGGAGGCGAACCTGGTAGAGGGCGTTCTTTCGCTGGGTCTGCGGCCGTGGGCGAGTGAGAACCTCTTCGTCGTGTACGGCGACGGTGACGGTGAGGGTCCGGCCGGCCTGGTCGTTGAGCCGCCAACGTCGAATCGGCTCCAAGGGTGCTTTCCGGCCCCATTCAGCGCGTGGGAGGCGCTGTGGCCGGGCTGGCCGAGGGCAGAACGGATGGACTGGGCGGACATCCTGTGCGATGAGGAGGCGGAAGGTGTGGTCGCGGATGACAAGGAGAGCGTCTTCTACGAATACCGGGCTGAGCTGCCGCTTCCGCCGCTGATTCTGCTGGTTGGGATTCCGTCGGCGATCGGTTGGTATTGCGATCGGCGGCGGATTCCGGCGGGGCACTGTCGGGGGTGCGGGTATGACTTGACGCTGAACGTGTCGGGGCGGTGTCCGGAGTGTGGGGTGGAGGTTGGGGCGACGGGAAAGCGGTGGTGAAGCATCAGACATGTCCGCCGTGAGGGGCGGACATGCCACCGGTCGGGTGCGGACTTGTGGGGCGGTGAGGCGACGATGAGGATACGCATAGGACCGGGTGTATGCGATACGTCGTCGGGTTCATGATGGTGGCCTTTTGGTGGTGGGG
>CAZONT010000251.1:0-2062 GCA_964581285.1 uncultured Planctomycetaceae bacterium
CGCAGTTCAACCCCGTCTGCCCGCCCAGCGTCGGCAGCAGCGCGTTCACCGGCGTGCCGCGCTCTTTCTCGTACGCGAAGATCTTCTCGATGAACGCCGGCGTGATCGGCTCGACATACGTCCGATCCGCCATCTCCGGATCGGTCATGATCGTGGCCGGATTCGAATTGAGCAGGACGATGCGGTACCCCTCCTGCCGCAGCACCTTGCACGCCTGCGTACCGCTGTAGTCAAACTCGCAGGCCTGACCGATCACGATCGGCCCGCTGCCGATCAGCATAATCGTCCGAATGTCTTCACGACGCGGCACTCTGGGGCGCTCCCTTCCCAATCCGAGCCGCGACCGTCTGGCATCGTCGGCTCGCCGCTTAGTTTACTCGGACCGCACCATGGCGGCATGCGCCGGCCGCATCATTAGCGCGCAAAAAAAGACACGGCCCGCACTCATCGGGCCGTGTCGCGATCAGTTCTGCTCTTGTTGTGAATTCAGGCTCTCAGTTGGCCTTGATCAGCTCCACGTCAAAGACCAGCGTCGCCCGAGCCGGGATCGCCGGCGGATGTCCCCGCTCGCCGTACCCGAGGCTGTACGGGATGATCAGCTTGCGTTTGCCGCCTTCCTTCATCGACCCGACGCCCTCCGTCCATCCCGCGATGACGCCGTTCAGAGGAAACGTCGCCGGCTGTCCGCGGTCGACCGAGCTGTCAAACTTCTTCCCGTCCGTCAGCCAACCGCTATAGTGAACGGTCACCCGCGCGCTGGAGCCCTTCGGCGCAGGACCGTTCCCTTCCTTGATCTCATAGAACATCAGGCCCGACGCAGTCTTGGTCGGTTCACCGCTGACAGGATCACCTGGGTACATGATCTATCTCCTCGTGCATATCAGGACCCGCTGGCGGGCGATTGGGCCGCATCCGCGGGAGGTTGAACAGCAGAAAGATCAACATCAAAGATAAGAACGGCCTGCGGTGGAATCCCCGCACGAGGCATTCCGGCGGCACCGTATCCCAGCGGACCGGGGATGATAATTTTTCGCTTGCCGCCCGCCTTCATCGTCGCAAGACCTTCCTGCATGCCGGCGACGTAATTCGAAAGCGGCATGTCGAGCTGTTTGCCCTGATCAAGCGAACTCCAGAACTTCCGACCATCAACGAGGTATCCAGTGGTGTGAAGGATTGGCTTGTGCGCCTTCGTCGAGGGCGAATCGCCGGTCCCTACCTTGATGTCGTAATACGAAACACCCGACGGCAGCGTCACCGGCTCGCCCGTAACCGCCTCGCCCGGCAGCACGAACGCGACCATCGGGTTTTCCTGCTTGTCAAGAATGTTGCCGCCGACGCCGTCAACCGTCACGTCAAATGATTTGTCGGTGCCAATCAGATGCACCAGGAAAACTGGCTTGCCATCCTTCTGGCTCAATTCGACCTTAGTCGCCTTCCCTTTCGTCGCGTCCTCGGCCGCCTTCACCGCCCCGTTCAGCCCGGTCTTCGCCGAAGCCGCAAGCTGTGCCGTTTTCTGCGGATTCTCCGGCAGCTTCGTATAGTCAACCTGCGCCAGCAGAACCGGAACGATCGCCAGGCACGTCACGCCCGCGATGGCGTACTTCAACCGTGGACTCATGAGATTTCTCCGAATCGTCTGACCGCCGTGGAAATGCGAATGTCGGTCGTTACCAGGCAAAGTGCGCAAACGCCTTGTTAGCGTCTGCCATCCGGTGCACGTTGTCGCGCGTCGTCATCGCCGCGCCTTCGCCGCGATACGCCGCCAGCAGCTCGTCGGCCAACCGATCCATCATCGGCTTGCCCTTCTTCGCCCGCGACGCCTCCAGCAGCCAGCGAATCGCCAGCGACTCCTGCCGCCGCCGGCTGACCGGCATCGGCACCTGGTAGTTGCTGCCGCCCACGCGTCGGCTGCGGACTTCAATATTGGGCTTGATGTTCCCCAGCGCCCGCTCGAACACCTCGATCGGAGGCGTATCCGGAATCTTTTTCGCGATCTGGTCGAGCGCGCCGTAGAAAATGCGGCAGGCAACGCTCTTCTTGCCTTCCCACATCATGCAGTTGA
>CAZONT010000252.1:0-2026 GCA_964581285.1 uncultured Planctomycetaceae bacterium
AGGCGGCAAGCGCGACGGAACTGGCCGACGCATTCTGCCGGCAGGCCCGCCGGAGAGTCGACGAGAAGTTCGCCGCCGTGTGGAAGAACGACGACGTCGCCACCTACGCGGTGGCCCGGAAAGTCCTCGACGGCGGCTTCGGCTGGCTGGAGCGCGGCATGGTTGGGACGCGGGGGGACTGACCCGGCTTTTCCGGAGGCAGGCCCCCCGGTAAGTGCGTCCGTGACACTATATTCCGGCGGAATCATCCACCGGAATTGAACATGGCCATCGCAGAAGGCAGGACCGTCCCGTTCACCGGGCCCGAGGCGATCGACGTCGCCGTCCTCGAGACCTTTCCCTACGAGGGCCCGGACCAGGAAATCGTCACCGAGACTCGTGAGTTCAGCGCGGTATGCCCGTACAGCGGCCTGCCGGATTTCGCGCTGCTTCGCATCACCTACGTGCCGTCCAACTGCTGCGTCGAGCTCAAGAGCCTCAAGTATTACGTCACGAGCTATCGCAGCGTCGGGATCTTCCAGGAACACGCCACTGCCCGGCTGGCTGAAGACCTCTTCCGCCTCCTCAAGCCGAAGAAGCTGGCCGTCACGACGGTCTACAACACGAGGGGCGGCTTCGACACCACCTGTACGGTGACCCTGCCGGCGTGAGCGACCTCCTCGACGCACTGCAGGGCGCGCTCGGATCCACCTACCGGGTCGAGCGCGAACTCGGTGGCGGTGGGATGAGCCGGGTGTTCGTGGCCACCGAGACGGCGCTGGGACGCCGGGTGGTGATCAAGCTCCTCTCGCCCGAGCTCGCTGCAGGCATCAGTGCCGACCGGTTCCGGCGCGAGATCCAGCTCGCAGCCCGGCTGCAGCATCCCCACATCGTTCCGCTGCTGGCTGCCGGCGAGGTGAAGCTGGAGGGGTCGAACACGACCCTGCTCTACTTCACCATGCCGTTCATCGAGGGCGAATCGCTGCGGGCCCGGATCGCGAAGGGCCCAATGACGTCGGCAGAGGCGATGCGGGTGATTCGCGAAGTGGCCGACGCACTCGACTACGCCCACCGCCAGAACGTCGTCCATCGCGACATCAAGCCCGACAACATCCTGCTGTCGAACGGCCACGCCGTCGTCACCGACTTCGGGGTGGCGAAGGCCTTGAGCACGGCCACATCGGTTGACGTCAACACGACGGCCACGAGCGTGGGCACCGTGATCGGGACGCCGGCGTACATGGCACCCGAGCAGGGTGCCGGCGATCCCGACGTGGGGCCGGCAGCGGACATCTACGCCCTGGGCGTCACCGGCTTCGAGATGCTCACCGGGCAGACGCCTTTCAAGGGCACTACGCCGCGCGCCATCCTGGCGGCGCAGCTCACCAGCGAAGCCCCGGCGCTCGACAGCATTCGCCAGGACCTCTCGCCTTCCCTGCCGCCGCTCGTGGGTCGGCTGCTCGCGAAGGAGCCGGCCAACCGCCCGTCGGCCGCCACCCTCGTCGGCCTGCTGGACCAGGTCGGCACTCCGGCGCCGGGCACGCTCGTCACCCCGCCGATTGCAGTCCGCCCCCGGCGCATGAGCGGCCTGCAGAAGCTCCTGATCGCGGCGGGCGTGATTGCGGCGGTCGTGCTCGGGTTGAGCGCCGCTGGCCTCCTTCCGACGCGCACCCTGATGGCCGAGGGGAAATTCCGGTCGCGCGACCAGGTAGTACTTGCCGATGTCGATGTTCCGGGGGATTCCGCCCTCGGCAGCGCCCTGACGGAGGCGTTGCGAGTTGACCTCTCACAGTCGGATGTTTTGCAGTTGCTCTCTTCCTCGCAGATCCGGTCGACGCTGCGGCTGATGCAGCAGCCGGAAGGTCGCGCCCTTGCGCTCACCCCGGCGCGCGAGGTGGCGGTGCGAAGCGGGGCCAAGGGTGTCATCGCCGGCCGCATTGAGCGAGTGGGCGGTCAGATGATCGTGACGCTCCGGCTGGTGGCGCCGGAATCGGGTGATGACCTCGCCGCGTTCCGGGAGACCGCGAAGGACTCGACCCAGCTGCTG
>CAZONT010000253.1:0-1996 GCA_964581285.1 uncultured Planctomycetaceae bacterium
TAGCGGTAGTAGCGCGGATAGACGAAACGCCAGAAGAAGACGCTGCCGGCGACGACGAAGGGGGCGGGAATCATGGTGAGGAGGGCGAGCTTGCTATTGAGGGTAAAGAGCATGACGCCGACGCCGACGAGCTGGAGAATCTGCAGCAGGAAGCCGCCGGTGAGCTGCTGGACGAGACCGTGGAGCACTTCGGTGTCGTAGGCGACGCGATTGACGAGGACGCCGACCTGATGGCGGTCGTAGTATCCGACGGAAAGCTGGTGGAGCTTTTCGACCATGCGGGCGCGGAGGTCGAAGGTCATCGCGGTGCCGACGCGGCTGGAAAGGCGGCCCTTGAACTCGTTGACGACGGCGAGGACGACGCGCGTGCCGGCGAGCGAGACGACGATGACGAGCAGAGTCGCGACGAGATTGGCGGCGTTCGGACCGCGGTGCTGGACCTGCAGCACGTTGTCGACGAGGTATTGCTGGAGCTTGGGCGGGGCGAGTTCGGCGGCGACGCTGATCATGAGCAGGCCGAGCATGCCGAGGGCCGCGCCCCGATAGGGACGGATGAGCTCCCAGACGCGGCTGATGACGGCGCCGCGATTGATGCAGCGAGGGCAGACGTCGCCGACGAAGCGAAGGGTCATGCCGCAGGTCTTGCAGCGGCGGGCGTCGACTTCGTCGTCGGCATCGATGTGCATCTCGCCGTCGGACTTGAAGTGCTGGAGCTTGCGCAGCACCTTTGCGAAGCGATCGGCCTGTGCGTTGGAGTAGCGGACGATATCGACCCAGAGGCCGTCGATCTGGGCCTGGAGGAAGCCGGAGCCGACGACACTGTGGGTGCGAAAGCTTGAGATGTTCGCGAGCGGCCAGCGGCCGATGGCGCGGGGCGAATCGCCGTCGGCCAGGACGGAGAGGTCATCAGCCGTTACGACGAGCCATTGTTCCTCGATGCGGCCGGGCAGATTGATGTCGGTCCGCGTTGAGAGCAGGATCGGACGGCCGTCGAGGCCGCTCTCAACGAGCACTCGATGCAACGAATCCGGCAACGGTTCAGTCAACATGCGCGGCAACTTCTCCGACGACGGACGCACGCGGTCGCCGGTGCAAATCCGGCGGTTGCGTGTGCGAAGCCCATCTCATACAACTATGCTTCTAGCGCTGCGTCAAACGGAGTTCCACTGATGGGCCGCTATTATTATGAGGTGACGGCGACCATCCTCGACCTGGGAATCGCCGACGAATGGGTCCGCTGGATGAACAGCGAGCACATCGATCGGGTTGTGACGGCCGGGGCAAAGTCCGGGCGGATCGTGCGGCTCGACAGCCCGTCTAACACCTACCTGGTGCAATTCGAGTTCTTGTCCCGGCAGGAGTTTGAGCGCTATCAGTCGGTTCACGCCCCAAAGCTGCGGCAGGAGAGCGCGATCCGATTTGAGCCGGCGCAGGTCAGCTATGCCCGGCGCAGCGGCGAAATCATCGAGCCGTCCAAGTCTTAGGCGGCCAGCGACGCCAGAACCGACGAAAGAAACTTCCAGAACTTCTGGACCGACTTGATCGAGACAAACTCGTCGGGCGAGTGCGCGCCCTTGATGGTCGGTCCGAAGGAGATCATGTCCATGCCGCCGACGCGCTCGCCGATGACGCCGCACTCGAGGCCGGCGTGGATGGCGGTGACGTGGGGTTTTTCATTGAAGAGTTTCTGGTAGGACGACTCGCACACGGAAAGCAGCTTTGACTTCGGGTTCGGCTGCCAGCCGGGGTAGCCGTCGGATTGCTCCGGCTTCCAGCCGGCGAGGCGGGCGACACCGGCGACCTGATCCATGACGGCGGTGAGATGCGGACCGGAGGAACTGCGGGACGAGGCGACGACGCGGACCGTGGCCTGCGAGCCGTTTCGATCGAAGGCGATGACGGCGACGTTGTTGGATGATTCGACGAGACCCTTGATGGCGCGGCTCATGCCGAGGACGCCGTCGGGCAGGCCGCTGAGCAGGTGTACGAGCTGCTT
>CAZONT010000254.1:0-1990 GCA_964581285.1 uncultured Planctomycetaceae bacterium
CAATCCTATGTCCGCTACAGGCGGTGAAATCGATTCAACCCCTGCTTTTTTCGGTTGATTTGTCCCGAAGATGAGGAAAAAGCCGTCCGGGACGGCTGTACCGGGACCGATATCGACGATTAGGGTCCGAAAGGCCGTTACGACTCTTCGTCCTCGTCCTCGGCCTCCGCCCCCGGCGCTAGAATATTCGACACCGGCTGCGCCGACCGCAGCGCTTCGAATTGATACCACAACCCCGCCGCGAACAATCCGTACGCGGCCAGCGACCGGATCACCCACGCCCATCGGCGATGGCCGATCTCGGCCTCATCCGTGAATCCGTCCGTCAGCGTTAGTTTCACGTGCCCGCTGCCGGCTGCCCATCTTATGTATCCCACCACCCCGCCCGGCCAGTAGTTTTCGCGAAGAAAATCACGAAACGCCGCCGTCACCCGCGCCCCAACCTCGGACACCGACCGTCCCTGTTGCCGGGCCTCATTCCGCGCCTCGCCAAACTTCGGCGGCTCACCGATCGTCGCAGCTCGATACCGATACTCCCACGTCAGCCCCACCGCCGTCGCCACGACTGTCACCGCCACCACACCGGCCGCCACATTCCAGGTCGAGATCGGCCGCGCAGCCCGCGCGACGCGGAAGCCCGCCGCTCCCACCAGCATCCCCGCCACAAGGAAAAAGAACACCCCGAAGTACGCCGGCAGCCAGACAACCCGGGCCAGCAGCCACATCAGCACGACCGCCAGAAGCGCCGACACCGCCAGGCCCGACATCCACGCCCCGGGCGATCGTCCTGGCGCCGCAGCTTCAATGACGGCCGTCGAGTTTGGCGAGCTGTCGCCCATCCGCGCCAAGCTATGACGGGACGCGCCCTCCCGCAAGCCGCTCGCTGGACCCGGCCGCGCCGCCGGAATACAGTCTACGCGATGTCAATCAAGGAGTTCCGCGTTGAATCTCACCCCTGAAAACGCCCGCCGATTCGCAACAATCATTGCCGCCGCAGCCGCCCTTTTCACGACCGGCAGCGTCATCGCCGCCGCCGAAAAAGCCGCGGCCGCTTCCGCACGCGCCCCGTACGTCGGCGTCGCCCCCGGCAACATCGCAATCTTCGACGTCGTCGGCGAGCACGGCATGGAACACGAAGCCGACCGCCGCGTCCTGAACGGCAAGTTCGTCGCCGTCGGCTACGAAAAAGACGGCCAGCGCGGCGTCATCACCCTCTACCACCCCGACAAGACCGACAAGATTCTCGGCGGCTGCCCGATCACCTTCCTCAACGCCGACGCCACGGGTCAGGTCCGCCGCGACGTCGACTACCACGCACCCATCGCCTGCACCTACCTCGTCGACGCCCTCTTCCCAATCAAGCTCGTCCCGACCGGCGAAGGCAGTACCGACGTGCTGCAGGACGTCTACGCCATCGACATCCCCATGCCCGCGAATTTACTCGTCCACACAATCCCCGACCGAAACAACGCCGGCTGGGTCCGCACCGAATTGCTCGCCCGCCCCAGCGATCCCAAGATGCTCCCCCCCGGAAACTCCCGCCTGATGTTCTGGGAAGCCAAGTACGACGTTGACCCCACCGGCCAGCTCGCCCTCGCCGACAACCACTATCGCCTCGAAGTCGCCGACCTCGGCAATTCAATCATCATCGTCAACGTCCGCCTCAGCCGCGCATCGACGCGCGCCCTGACCGCGAGCGAAGTCCTCCGCCTCCCCAAGGACCTCGCGATCTACAAGTCCATCGCCCGCGACTGGATCCTAGACCGTGGCCGCGCCGCCAAGTCCATCGATCACCTCATCGACGACTCGAAGGGCTGCGTCTTCGCCTCCGAACTGCCCTTCCTCAAGCAGCACATCCAGGAAGACATCAAGCGCGTGGGTGAGCGCG
This sequence comes from uncultured Planctomycetaceae bacterium, assembly GCA_964581285.1. Lineage (GTDB taxonomy): Bacteria > Planctomycetota > Phycisphaerae > UBA1845 > UTPLA1 > SpSt-539. The sequence goes on from CAZONT010000254.1 coordinate 1,889, forward strand.
ACGCCTGGCGCTATCCAAGATCGCAGCAGCCGACCACCCAGGTCTCCCCCAACCCCGACAAATAGCGCGATCCGCCCCCGGCCCGGCTACAATGCCCCCAAT
>CAZONT010000255.1:0-1962 GCA_964581285.1 uncultured Planctomycetaceae bacterium
CTCCCCACCCTCGCCGCCACGCGCCGCCCCGGCCTCGGCCTCGACGACCGCATGCACCCCGTCGCCGCCGCCGACCTCATCGATCAAATCGGCCTCGAAACCAACCTCTTCAACGACCACTCCTTCGGCTCCTACCTCGCCTGGCGGTGGGACGGAAAGCGCAAGCTCTACTATCACGGCTTCGTGGATGACCTGAACTTCTACCGCCAGAACTTCCTCGCCGTGAGCGAGTCCCCGCAGGAGTTCCAGCGCATCGTCGACCAGTTCCAGATCGGCGCGTTCCTTCTAACCCCGCCCCCGCGCGGCGGCCTGCCCCTCGTCTATCAAATGTTGTTCAATTCTCCCCAGTGGCGACTCGTCCATTCCGACGGCCGCGCAATCCTCTTCCTGCGCGACATCCCCGCCAACCAGCCAGCCCTCGCCCGCTGCCCGCCGCCCTCACCGCGCTGACAAGTTTATTTGACAGTCCTCAATAGTCGAAGCCATCCGGTTGGCCGCATAGAATTGACAGTTCGCCTTATGACGACGCAATATCAACGCGGCCTGTTCTTCGTCTTATTCGCCCTCGCTTGGCCAACGGCCGTTCGCGCGCAATTCGCTGTTTCCGATTGGTATTTGGAGTCCGCGGTTCAGAATCTTGGGAATTCGTCGCAGAACTTGGCAGTCTTCGAAACAGTTCAAAGTCCGTTCGTGAACTCGCATTCCGCCGCCCTCGGCCCCGGCACAGCGTCGACCGCCTACGACTTCGCTTGGTCCGGCGAAAATGCTTCGTTTCAAATCGCCGGGAACCATGCGACGCCAGATCTCGGTGGTACCTTTTATCACAGCTTCACTGATGGCAGCATTTTGTTTATGACGAGCACGCCCCTGATCGCCCATCTGACCGGCTCTTACTCCTACTTCATGCCCGTCGGCGGCATGGACACGATCGCGACGCTTCGCATTTCTAATCCGTCGTTCACGACCAACTACATCCAGGTCGTCGGCCAGGCCGATACGCTCGTCTCGCCTGCTCCCGCTAGTGGCACGTTCCAGTGGGACCGCGTGGGTCTCATCCCCGCCAACCAGCCCTGTATCATTAGTTATGGAATGGACGTTCGCGCCCGTGGCAACTCCGGCGCGCTCGCCAATGGTTCGGGCTCGTTCACCCTCACCTTCCAGCCCGTCCCCGAGCCCGCAACGCTCCTCATTCTCACCGTCGGAGTGACGCGCTTGTGCCGCAATCCGCGCCGCAGCACGAGCAGACAGCGCGCGTCGTAGCCCCGCCTCGTATCAACCGCGGAAGCACTGAGCAATTGCGCGAATACGCCAACTCACATCGACTCGAAAATCGTCGCCTGAAACGCCGCCCCCACCGCGATCCCAGCCGGAACAATCACCCCGATCAGTGCCGTCGCCGCCTGCCTCCACAAGGACAACCGCCGCAAGTCCGCCGCCGCCGCCAACGCCATCCCCAGCGGAGCCAACGCAGCCAGCCCAAACGCCAGCATCGGCACCTCGTCGCTCGTCGCCTGCCCGTTCACCAGCAGCGCCGGAATCGCCACCGCAAACACACCCGCCGCCCCTCGCGCCAGCGAAAGCCGCGGCCGCCAGATCCCGACCAGCAGCGCCGCCCCGCACGCCGCCGCCACCGCACCCGCCAGGTGCGACAGCTTCGCATTCGCCGACCGCTCCAGCACCACCGCCGCCGCAATCGCAGCGACGAGCAGCGCCAGCGGCAGCGTCGCCCCGCGCAGCCGCTCGCCCAGCCAGTCCAGCACCGTCCACAACACCAGCACCGCCGCCGCCACGCCCAGCCGCGCCGCCGTCACGTCCTCGTGAAACAGCGGCACGGCCAGCAGCGCCGTAAACAGCGTGACCACCAGCCGCAGCCCCCACGTCAGCCACGCCGGACACTCGACGACCGACTGCACGATCCCCGCAACCATCGCCGCGAAAACCAGCCAGATCGTCCACTGCCAC
>CAZONT010000256.1:0-1958 GCA_964581285.1 uncultured Planctomycetaceae bacterium
GCGGCTTCTACGTCTTCGTCTCGTCGATGGGCGTCTACAAGGATTTCAGCAAGCCACTCGACGAATCCTCCGAGCTGCACGAAACGCCCGACCCCGATCTCAGCACCATGTCGAACGACAACTACGGCCCGATGAAAATCCTCTGCGAGCAGGCCATTCAGAAGACCTTCCCCGATCGCACCTGCATCGTTCGCCCCGGCCTCATTGTCGGTCCACGCGACTGGTCCGATCGCTTCACCTACTGGCCCGTCCGCGTCGATCGCGGCGGCGAAGTCCTCTCCCCGGACAAGCCGACCGACCCGACCCAGTTCATCGACTCTCGCGACCTAGCCATCTTCATTGTGAACCTCCTCGAACGCCGAACGACCGGCGTCTTCAACGCCGCCGGCCCTGCGAAGCCGTTCTCGATCGGCGAACTCCTCGACTGCTGCAAGAGAGTCTCCGGCAGCGACGCCCGTTTCACCTGGGTCGATGCCGAGTTCCTCAGGGAAAACAAGGTCAACGGCTGGACCGACCTGCCAGTCTGGGTCGACCCGAAAGAGGGAGGCATCGGCCTCATTACGTCCAATATCTCAAGAGCACTCGCCGCCGGCCTCACGTTTCGCCCCCTGCCCGAGACCGTCCGCGACACGCTGGCCTGGTACAAGAAAGAGCCCGCCGAGCGCCGCGCCAAGATGAAAGCCGGCCTCACCGCCGACCGTGAAAAGGAGCTGCTCGTCGCCTGGCATGCGAAGAGCAAAGCGCCCGTTCCATCCGGGGGTTGAAAATCTGCGCGTTGGGAGGAGGTTCAGCGAAAACGGCGTCCACGATCGCCGTTCTCCGCTAGGGTGACCGTCGGCGGAATCGGGTATTCTCTCCAGCGCCGCGACCACTGTGTACCTTTCAAAAGGAGTCGCCATGAGCACCACCCGCCGACACTTTCTCCGATTGTCCGCCGCCGCTGGTTCGGCCCTGGCCCTGGGGGACCACCTACCACAGGTGCTCGCGGCCGACCGCGACGGCGACACGACCCCCGCAGGCAAGAAGAAATCCTTGCTTATCCTCGGCGGCACGATGTTCCTCGGTCCCGCCGTCGTCGATTCCGCCAAAAAGCTCGGCTACACCGTCACCCTGTTCAACCGCGGCAAGACCAACCCGCAGCTCTTCCCGGACATCGAGAAGCTCCGCGGAAATCGAGACGGCGACCTCAAAGCCCTCGAAGGCCGCACCTGGGACGCTGTCGTCGACACCTCCGGCTATGTCCCGCGCGTCGTCCGCGCCTCAGCCGAGCTTCTCAAAGATTGCAAGAACTACGTCTTTATTTCGACGATGTCTGTCTACGGCGACAACAGCAAGCCCGGCGCCGACGAAACAGCCGCCGTCGGCACGATCCCCGACGAAAGCGTCGAAAAAGTGACGAATGAGTCCTACGGCCCCCTCAAGGCCCTCTGCGAAAAAGCCGCCGAGAAATCGCTGCCCGGCAAGGTTACGACGATACGCCCCGGCCTGATCGTCGGCCCGATGGATCCGTCCGACCGCTTCACCTACTGGCCCGTCCGGGTCAAGCGCGGCGGCGAAGTCCTCGCCCCCGGCTCGCCCGCCGATCCGGTGCAGTTCATCGACGTCCGCGACCTTGCCGACTTTGTCATGCGCGTCATCGAGAAGAACATCACCGGCACCTACAACGCCACGGGACCGGCAAAGGAACTCACCATCGGCGGCCTGCTCGACGCCTGCAAGTCCGTCACGAAGAGCAACGCCACCTTTACCTGGGTCAACGCTGAGTTCCTCGCCGAGCAGAAAGTCTCCCCGTGGGGCGACATGCCAGTCTGGGTCCCCGGCGAAGGCGAAAGCGCCGGCTTCGCCCGCTCCAACGTCAGCAAGTCCGTCAAGGCCGGGCTGGCCTTCCGCCCCGTCACCGACACCATTCGCGACACCCTCGCATGGTGGGACACGCTCCCGACCGAGCGCCGCGACAA
>CAZONT010000257.1:0-1837 GCA_964581285.1 uncultured Planctomycetaceae bacterium
CACGGCGCCGAAGTACGCCAATCAAGACAAGGTGAACCCCGGCTCGGTCATCCTCTCCGGCGAGATGATGCTGCGCTACCTTGGCTGGCGAGAAGCTGCAGACCTGATCATCAAGGGAATGGAAGGCGCCATCGCCGCCAAGACCGTCACCTATGACTTCGCCCGCCTCATGGAAGGCGCCCGCGAAGTGAAGTGCAGCGAATTTGCCGACGCGGTTATCAAGCACATGGCCTGAGCCGCGGCGTGTTCTGGCGGGAGACTAGCTCGCGAGCTTCTTCGCCTTCTCAACGGCCTCTTCAACCTGGCCGACGTACATGAACGCCTGCTCGGGCAGGGCGTCGTGCTTGCCGTCGCAGATTTCCTCGAAGCTGCGGATCGTGTGTTCGAGCTGCGTGTAGTTGCCGGGGAAGCCGGTGAAGACTTCGGCCACGTAGAATGGCTGGCTGAGGAATCGCTCGATCTTGCGGGCCCGGGCGACGATGAGCTTGTCTTCTTCGCTCAGTTCCTCAACGCCAAGAATGGCGATGATGTCCTGCAAATCGCGGTAGCGCTGCAGGATCTGCTGCACCCGCTTCGCACAGTTGTAATGCCGCTCCCCGATGTAATTTGCGTCGAGAATTCGGCTCGACGACGCCAGCGGGTCGATGGCCGGATAAATGCCCTTCTCGGAAATCGACCGTGCCAGGACGATGAACGCATCGAGGTGCGTAAACGCCGTCGCCGGGGCCGGGTCCGTCAGGTCGTCAGCCGGCACGTACACCGCCTGCACCGACGTCACCGCGCCTGCTTTCGTCGAGGTGATTCGCTCCTGCAACTCACCCATTTCCGTGCCCAGCGTCGGCTGATACCCGACCGCGCTCGGCATTCGACCCAGCAGTGCCGACACCTCGGATCCCGCCTGGCTGAACCGGAAGATGTTATCGACGAACAACATCGTGTCCGATCCGGACTCGTCGCGGAAATACTCCGCCATCGTCAGGGCCGACAATGCTGCCCGAAGTCGCGCGCCCGGGGGCTCGTTCATCTGTCCGAACACCATCGCCGTGTGTTCGATGACCTTCTTGACCTTGCCGGACGTGTCCTTGAACGTCGCCTCCTGCATCTCGAGCCAGAGGTCGTTGCCCTCGCGCGTCCGCTCGCCGACGCCCGCAAACACCGAGAAGCCCGAGTGCTCGCGCGCAATACGAGCGATCATTTCCTGAATGATGACCGTCTTGCCGAGACCTGCTCCGCCGAACAACCCGGTTTTCCCGCCGCGAACAAACGGCGCCAGCAGGTCGATGACCTTGATGCCCGTGACGAGCAGCTCGGTCTTCGGAACCAGATCGACTGGATTGGGCGGCGCCCGGTGAATCGGCCGCCTCGACTTCGCATTGACCGCACCGCGCCCGTCGATCGGATCACCCACGAGATTGAATACGCGACCGAGCGTCTCCGCCCCCACCGGAACACTCACCGGCCCGCCCGTATCGTGAATGTCCAATCCGCGTCGCAATCCGTCGGTTGAACCGAGCGCAACCGCCCGCACGCGCCCGCCGCCGATCTGCTGCTCGACCTCGCACCAGAGCGTCTCTTTCTCGATTGTCTCGCCGACCGGCCGCGATACTTCGCACTTCAGCGCGTTGTAGAGCCCGGGCAACTTGTCTTCGGGAAACTCCGCATCCAGCGTCGACCCGATGACCTGCGTGATTTTTCCGACCGTATGTCCGTTCGTCGTCATGGCGTATCGCCCTGTGGTCTTTCCATCGTGCCTGCGTGACTCGTTCCTACTTGAGGCTCTCTGCCCCACCGACAATATCCAGAAGTTCCATGGTGATCTGCGACTGCCGCGCCCGGT
>CAZONT010000258.1:0-1831 GCA_964581285.1 uncultured Planctomycetaceae bacterium
GCCGCCGTCCAGCCGGAGCCGGAGCGCGGCACGTCCTGCGCGGCGTAGTTGGTGTAAGTGGCCTCGTTGGACGAGCCGGTGCTCGACGGTCCGTAACTCGCCGTGGCGAGGCGCATCTTGATGTTGGTGATGGGGCTCGACGCCGCGTTGTCGGCGATGTTCGCGATGGCCTCGGCGCGGTAGTAGAGATTGATGATGTTGTTGCAGGTGGCGGTTCCTTTGGGCATCTCGTGTCTCCTTACCGTGTAACTTCGTTGTTCATCAATACAGCGCCGGACGCGATCTCTGTCACCACGCCGCCGCCGCTCACGACCTCCAGGTCGTATACCGCTGTATCGAACGTGAATGCCGCCGTGTCCGTCGCGCTGATCGTCAGGGCGATCGTGCCGGCGGCACCGCCGAGCGTGATCCCGCCGTTCTCGGTCGTCAGCGAGTGCAGCACCGTCGTCGACTCGACCGTCTCGCGTATCTGCATCCGGGCGGTGAACCCCGTCAGGTTGACCGGCGGGTGGTAAAGCACCTCACCGCCGCCCGTGTAGGCATTGAATCGTGTCGTGTCGACGTCGAGCCGCAGGCTGTTCGCGTCGACGTAGTAGGCGTAGTACGCCGCGCAGGCGTCCCGAAGCTCGTCCGAGGTGTGGTTGAGCTGGTCCATGCCGGCCACGCCGACGACCCACACAGGCCAGTCGACCGTCAGCCCATGGCCCGTAGCCGTGACGACGGCCTGACCTGACTTCGTGACGCCGGTGATGGCCTTTACCGCGAACTGCGGCTGGCCATACTTCAGCGTCAGCGCGAATGTGGAGCCTTGTTTGATCGCAATGTCCATGGTCAATTATACCCCGTCAGGTTACTCGGCTGCTAGGCCGATGGCCGCCTCGGACTGGCCCCGCAGGTATTTCGGCATAGTCAGCAGCGTGCGTTGGTTGAGCGGCATTCCAGCCAATGCCACCTGCCGGCGGAGGCCGGCCGGCGACATGGCCACCGGCATGTCAGGATGGGCTTGGTTCCACGCCATGATCGCCTGCCCGACCTCGTTGGCTGCAGCCCGGTCGCCGTCACGGATGGCGCCGACCATCTCCTTAGTGAACTGCGTCCGGATGTCATTGTAGAACGCTACCGTGCGGCGGTCGATCTGATCGGACTCATAGACCTGCGACAGGGCCGAGGAGCTGAAACCGACCGACTGCCAGAACGCCTCCCACGAGCCGACGTCCACAAGCTTGCGCCCACCGGCGTCCGTCGCATAGCCTTTCTCGAACTGCTCCCAGCCCTTGACGGCGTTCTTCGCGGCGAGCGGGAGGCCCTTCTTGGCCGCTTCAAGGAAGTCGCCTTTGCTCAGCGCGTCGGCGCCTTCGACCATGCCGGAGACCATGCCCCCCACCGGGCCGAGGATCTCGTCCATCGCGCGGCGATAATCCGAGTCGGCCGCACCGATCCGGGTGCCCGGGATGAGGTTCCCGGCGCCAACCCGACTAGCGAAGTTGAGCCCTGTCAGCGAGTTGGCAACGCCGTGCATCAGCACGCCCGAGAGATCGGTGCCGACGACCGCTTCACTGGCCGACTTCAGGGTGTTGCGCAGCCACCGCTTAGAGTTGAACGGCTCGCCGAACAGCCGCTGGGCCAGCACGTCGATCAGGTCTTCGAGGTCTTCCGCGAATGGTAGCCCCTCGACCCCGGCCATCAGCACAAGCACGCCGAGCATGAACACGGCCGACTTCGGGTTCGTCTTGGCGAGGAACGTCATCGTCTCCATCATGAAGATGGAGAACGACTTGAACACGAAGAACAGGCTGCCCACGCCCGAGTCGGCGAGCGCCGGGCGGTTGGC
>CAZONT010000259.1:0-1813 GCA_964581285.1 uncultured Planctomycetaceae bacterium
AGGCACAAATCGACGCCTGCCGCGGATGCCGAAGCTCGGACCGGGGCCGGTGTTCATGTCGTTCGTGCTTATCTGAAACATCCACGAGGAGGTCACGGCCGTGATCAAGAACGTCTTTCTGGCGGGTGGATCCTACACAGCGATGGGGGCCTTCAACGGGTACTACAGCGATTTCTCGGCGGCGAAGCTCGGAAGCGCGGCCATCAAGGCGGCGATCGAGCGGGCGAAGGTCTCGTCCAAGGACGTCGAGGAAGTCTACATGGGCAACTGCATTGCCGCGAACCTCGGGCAGAACGTGGCGCGGCAAGCGGCGCTGGGCGCGGGACTGCCGCCGGCGTGCGGCGCGGTCACGATGAACAAGATGTGCGGATCGGGGCTCCGTGCGATCACGACCGCGGCGCAGGCCATCCAGTGCGGCGACGCCGAACTGATCGTGGCGGGCGGCACGGAAAACATGACGCAGGCGCCCTACCTAATGCCGAAGGGTCGCAGCGGATACGGCTTCGGGCACGGACAGGTGCTCGACTCGATGATGCGCGACGGACTGGAAGACGCATACACGGGCAAGGCCATGGGCGTCTTCGCCGAGCAGTGCGTCAAGAAGTACGGCTTCACGCGGGAAGAGCAGGACAAGTTCGCGATCGAGAGCTTCAAGCGGGCGATCGCGGCACACAGCGCCGGCTATCTCAAGGAGGTGCTGGTGCCGGTTGAGATCACGACCAAGAAGGGCTCGACGGTCTATGACCGCGACGAGGGGCCGAGCAAGTTCGATGAGACCAAATACCCCAAGCTGCGGCCGGCGTTCGATCCGAACGGCACGGTGACGGCCGGAAATGCGTCGCAGATCAGCGACGGCGCGGCGGCGGCGGTCGTCGTGAGCGAAGCACGGGCGAAGGCGCTGAACATCCCGCTGCAGGCGAAGATTCTCGGGTACTGCACGGCTTCGCTGGAGCCCGAATGGTTCACGGTGGCGCCGGTTCACGCGATGAAGAAGCTGAGCGAGAAGCTGTCGCTCAAGCTGGCGGACGTCGATCTGTTCGAAGTGAACGAGGCGTTCGCGTGCGTGACGATGGCGGCGATGAAGGATCTGAGTCTGCCGCACGACAAGGTAAACGTATTCGGCGGCGCAATTGCCATGGGGCATCCGATCGGTGCGAGCGGCGCGCGGGTCGTGGCGACGCTGATTGCGGGGCTGAAGGCAAAGCAGAAGAAGCTCGGTGTGGCGGCCCTCTGCATCGGCGGCGGCGAGGCCATCGCGATCGCGATCGAGCGTGTCGGCTGAGAGACGGATCGAAGCGGCGCTCAGCCGCGAGGAGCGTGCGATGACTGAGAATTCGTCGATTCCGGGGTTCGATCCGTTCATGAAGTTCTGGGGCGACTTCATGGGCAAGATGGGTGCGGCAGGCATGCCGACGCCGCAGCCGTCGCAGGATTTCATGAATCAAATGCGCCGCGCGTTTTTCGACGCGATGGCGACCCACGCCGACCAGTTCATGCGGAGCGAGGCGTTCCTCAACATGATGAAGCAGGGCATGGAGACGTCGCTGGCCTGGCAGCAGTCGATCAACCAGTTCCTGCAGAAGGGTCTTGCGGCGGCGCAGATGCCGTCCAAGGTCGACTCGGATCACCTCGTGTCGCTGGTGCGCGGCATGGAGGAGCGCGTGCTCGAGCGAATGGACGAATTGAACAAGCGGATTGATCGACTGGAGGGGGCAGGCCGAGCGAAAGCGACGAAGGCATAGACCGGCCGACCCGGCAAGGAGCTTGCACGATGTCTGCAACAGGAACGACGAATCCGTGGGGCTTTTCGCCG
>CAZONT010000260.1:0-1779 GCA_964581285.1 uncultured Planctomycetaceae bacterium
CCTCGGCCACCAGTGCATCGGCCACGTCTTCGGCGCCACCGTCGACCGCGCCCCCCGGATCATGCACGGAAAAACCTGCGAAGTTCACCACGACGGCCGCACCCTGTTCGAGGGCCTCCCCAACCCCCTCACCGCCATGCGCTACCACTCGCTCGTCATCATCCCCGGCACGCTCCCCCCCGACTTCGAATGCTCCGCCTGGACCGACCAGAAAGAAATCATGGCCATCCGCCACAAACACATGCCCCTCGAAGGCGTCCAGTTCCACCCCGAAAGCTTCATGACCCCCAACGGTCCGGCCATGCTCGCCAATTTCCTGAATATTCACCTGCCCGCGGCCGTCCCTTCGGCATGTTAGTGCGTTGCATTTGCGGCCGTGCGAGAGTTCGTCTGCGCTGATCGTTCAGTCATCTTCCCTACGCGATCACCCGGCCGATCGCATTTCGACGATACGACCAATTTTTCCCCGCCCTCCGCCCAAACCGGCCGCGCCTCATCAATCCCCGTCACCGCCCCGTTCCGCCGATCCCACGTCGCCACCACCCGCCCACTCGACCGCTCCACCAGCCACACCCGTTCGTGCGTCGCATCCGTCCACCCGTCGATTGCCCCCAGCTCAAACGCGCTCGCCCGGTCGTGCGATTGCTTTTCCTTCGCCGAAATCGTCCTCTGCGCCACCACGCGCCAGGTGCACTCACCGGCTGGACAACTCTCCGTCATCAGCTCCAGCTTCCGATAGTTTCGCCCCGGATCATCGCTTACCGCGTTGTATTTGCTCTTCTCAACGAGCTGAACCGCAAACTCGCGCTCCACGCCGCCCGTATACGCGACCTTCCCCATCGATGCCTCAAACATCACACACCCACCGCAAACCCACACCACCCCGACCCCCACAACCGCTATCCGAATCGTTCGCATCATCGAATCACTCCCATCGCCGCAACCCGTCGCCATCCAATTGTCTTCGCCTCCTCGCAACGCCGTTCACGGCGTTTCCCCGCCGCAGCGGGCCAATAGGCCAGCCCTTCAGGGCTGGTTCGCCGTCGACGAATCCAGCTCCGTTTTGTTTTGTCATCAGCCCGTTTCAACGGGCTTCTCCTTTCCCTCGCTCCGCTCCACTCGCATCCCACACTCCGGACACTGCCCGCTCTCATTCAGGTGCAAGTCATACCCGCACCGCCGACAGTGTCCCGGCCGTACCCGACGACGCGGCCACAGCCACACGCACAACCAGACGAACGCCGCACTCGACGCCAGAATCCAGATCGGAAAGCCGTAGGACTCTTGCATCACTCCGGACCGAATCGAACGCGGAAGCTGAAATCCCCATGCGAAAGGAGTCAGCAATACCTTGGAAACCCACACATCAGGCAATGCAACGCCCGCCTTGGTTTTCCAGCTCGGATTGCTCAAGGTCTTCTGCACGTCGGCCGGCGAACCGACCACGCGCGATACCCAGATCGTCCCATACACGACATGCACGGCCGTGCCGCCCGACAGCCGGAAGTACATCTCGACACGCGTACTGAAGACCCAGACAACGATCATCGCGGCAAACGCGATCCGCAACAGCCGCCGAAATCCAAAGACGCGTGCCATCGAGCCCGTCTCTCGCTCGATCGGTTTCATCGTCAATTGATCCGCCGCGCCCATGCTCTCATCGCCCTCAACCGCTATTCTTCCGCCCCGATTGGCATCGTAACTGTTGATCGTCCCGCCAAGTGCACCCCACACTCCGGACAAACCCCCGACTCATTCTTCGTCAAGTCATACCCGCAC
>CAZONT010000261.1:0-1769 GCA_964581285.1 uncultured Planctomycetaceae bacterium
CTGGTCGGGCTTTGGGAATTGCATGCTGATCGGAATGGGCTGACTGGGTTGCCGGCTTCGATTGCGGGGCTTGGTGAACTGCGGTGGCTGAGTCTGCGCGGGAATGAGATTCGTGAGATTCCGGAGGCCGTGAGACGGTTGCGCGAGCTGCGGCACCTGGATTTGCGGTCGAACGGGATTGGGCGCGTGCCGGAGTGGATTTGTGAATTGCCGCGGCTGGAGAAGGTGGATTTGCGGTGGAACTTGGTGGCGGCGGATGGGGCGTGGGTGGCGCGGTTGGAGGGGCGGGGGTGTGCGGTGCTGGTTTGAGATTGGCGGTGAGATTGTCGCCGAGGCGAGTTCGAGACGTGAGACGGGGTGGTGAGATTTGTGAGATTTCGCGGATGGACCGCGTTTTTGGGGTGAATACAGCGGTTGTCGCGTGAGATTGTTGAGATTTGGGGCGGGGTATTTTCGGGTTTGGTTGAGACGGTCGCCGAGGCGACTCTTCGAGATGAGATTCGCGCGGCGTGAGACACGTTGAAGCCCCCATGGATATCGCATTGAGCCGGCGCGGAATCTGAGCGGGTCCCGACTGAGCCGGGGTTTGCGCGGAGTCCACCGGGTCGCCCCCTGTATTGATTCAACGGGCGATGTTTGGGTAGTGTTTAGGCAGCGGAATTACGAAAGTCAAGTTTGTGGAGGCACGGAGGGTCCGAGTGCGAAAGGGGGGGGCGAGTTCGACCTCCACCTCGCCACGGCGAGTCTTCGACCAGGCCCGCCCCCTTTCCAGGGGGCGGGGGAGGTCACAGCGAAGGGGGTTGGGGGTATTGCGGAAGCACGGGGTGGGCGAATCAGGGTAGGGCACCGCTGGTATGATGTGGGCGCGGTTGAGACTGAACGATGCGGACGGCACGCATCGCGGCGTATTTGCTGGACGCCATGGGATGCGGACGATGAGGATTCGGGACGGTTGTTGGCGGTGAGTTGGATGAGACTCGGAATCAGAGGCACGGTGGTCTTGCACGTCCTGCTCGCTGCGGGGGCGAGTTCGTCACATTGCTCCGGGACGGACGGGGAGCGCGGGACGGCCGGCAAGTGCGCGCAGTCCTCACAGCCCGCGTGTGCGTCCGTCGGGCTGGCGGATTACGTCATTTGGCGCACAATCGAAACATCGGGCGCGACGACTCAGCGCGATTCGAACGGATTGAACCCGAGCGGATGGCGTTTGTTTCGGCAATCACTTCCTGCCGGGCAGGTTACTGACCAGCGTCTGGTTCGCCTTGCAGGGAATCCGTCGGCTCGCGGACTGGCGGCGTGGCGTGGAGCATCCATGCACGCCGGAAGTTCTCTTCAAGCGAAAACCAGCGAGTTGCGAGCGATCTTGCCATCGCAACCGATGTTTGACTCAAACTTCTATGGTCGGGGAATCCTGGCGGTTTCTCCGGACGGCAAGTATGTGATGTCGTTTCTTTACAATGCCGCTGCGACTCGATTGGCGTGCCCGATGGGCTTCGCGCGATATCGACTGAGCGAGTCCGCTTCGTGTCGGTCACTGATGCAAAAGGACTTCTGCTGGCACGCGCTGATGGATGAGTTTTCGGGATTTGTCCGAGGGGGCAGCACAATTGGCTACTTTGTGAAGCGAGAGTTTAGTCTCCGCGATCTGGAGGGTGAGGGCGAGGCGTCGCCTCCAACGCGATTGCTATCGGTTGACACACGTGGGCGGTTGCGCGAGGTGCGCGGAGAATCCGCCCGTGGCATCGCTGCCTCGCCGAACGGAGAGCGCG
>CAZONT010000262.1:0-1765 GCA_964581285.1 uncultured Planctomycetaceae bacterium
GGCTCTGCGTTGGCTTCTTTGGGGGGATGTGAAGGCATCCCAAATTTGCGCGCGCTGACAAGAATTGGGACGTTTGTTTCACAGAGAGAACAGAGGGATTGTTCTCCGCTGTGTCCTCCGCTTTCTCCTGTTCAATCCTTATCCTTGGTTCCGGCTAGCGGCCGGGATGGGTATCCTTCAGAATTCCCCCTGAAGAGTCTTTCTTCGTGCCTTCGTGGTTCAATAAAAAGGTCGCGTTGATGTTTGCCGCCTCCGCGGCAAGCAGTCTCATGAATCATGCGGGCTAGCAGTACAGGTCGGGTGGACACCCACTCTTGCCGACGCCATCGAAAGCTGCTGCCCTCTGTGCGGTGGCATTCGCAAGCTGTCGAATGCCCGGGCGTTTCCGGACAGGACTCCCGTGGGTGTCCTGCTCTATGGCCGCATCTTTTCGCGCCGGCATCGAGTGGATGTCCCAGGTGAGCCCGTTCAGGCCGTCGCGGCGGCTGCTTCGGCGGGTGCGGTCTTTTCACGCCGCGCCTTACGTTCTACGGCGCTGGCGCTGCCCCAGGCGCGCAGCTTCTCGGGATTGCCGCTGTACTTGGTGTGCACGATTGCATCCAGATAGGTGACGGTCTTCACCCCTTCGGCGATCAAGCGGGCGATCATGGCGGTGCTTTCGATCCCGACGGCCTTGCCGCTTTCTTTGGCGTCCTGTGCTGCGGCAATGGCCTGGCGATTGGTGCTTAGGTGCTCGATCAACTCTTTCGGTATGTCGTGGGCGACCAGCTTGTCGGCGATCCCCGGCTTCTTGAGTTCGGCTAGGATGACATCGGCAGCCGTCAGTACGGAATTGTAGCGCCGATCGGGCAGGCGAAAGCGGTCGGCAAAGCCCGGCTCGTCTTGCGCGATGGCGCGCGCGGTGCGGATGATGTTCTTCAAATCGACGACCAAGGCATCAACCTGCAGCCCCCGCACCGTCGAGCTGGCAGCCTTCTGATTCACCTTAACCTTGTCGAGGTCATCAATGATGCGCCCAATCTGGGCGAAGTAGGTGGCGGCCTTGGTGTTGGCTTCGAAATCGGCGGCGTTGTCCTTGCCGAAGATCTCGACCCGGCCAAACATGTTGTATTGACGAATTTCACGTTGATTCATCGCGTCTTCCCTCCATAAACTGCGATCACGCCGCAGCCGGCGGCGGACCAACCATGATTTAGTTTGATCGGCTGAACTGCGTCCCGACGAGAGTATGTGTAATCACTGGTCCATCGTAGAGGCGGCGTACACTCAGCAGCCATTGACGAAACGACTCTGTGGAGCCGGCCACCTCAACTGCATTTTCGATCAGCGATACGACCTTCGCAAGCACAAAGTGATAATGCATAGACAGACTGGGAGGCGCACACGCGACAAGGCCTGCACTCACGCCGACAGGCTGGATGACGCCAGCGGTAGTGCTCGGTGCTGGTCGCAGTGCCCGCTTGCCATCGCTGCCGACCAAGGCCGCACAAAGACAGTCGCGTGGGAACTGCCGAGCGCCGCGGATTGCGAGCCGCGCACTCGCCGCCACACGCTGTACGTAATCGGTGCGGTGCCGCAACCCGATTGCACCGTCCGCAACACGATCTTTCGCCACGGCACTCATGCTGTGCGCCCGTGCACCCCAATTCGACCGACCTGCATCGAGTCTGCCGCAATATGCACGCGGCCTTGTACCACCCTGCACGCCAGCTTTGTCGCCTTGCACGTCGCCTGAGCCGTGCTGCACATAAACTCTATCGACACG
>CAZONT010000263.1:0-1751 GCA_964581285.1 uncultured Planctomycetaceae bacterium
AGCGGCAAGACGCCGCACGCGACGCTGTACGCCGCGATCCTGCGCGAGATCAACGCCAAGGGAAAGGACGCCCGATTCCGCAAGGTCGAACGCGGCAAGTTCGAGTTCGCTGCCTGACGCAACGCACATCACGACCCCTCCCTCGACGCCTCCGCAATAACGGGGGCGTCTCTTCGGCCTGAGAGTCTCTCCGCCTTCCGCCCGGTGAACTTCTCCCAGCGCTGCACGATCACATCTGCGTACGGTGCGTCGAGCTCCATGAGGAACGCCCGGCGGCCCGTCTGCTCCGCGGCGATCAGCGTCGAGCCGCTGCCGCCGAAGAGGTCGAGCACGTTCTCACCCGGGCGCGACGAGTACTGCATAGCGCGCACCGCGAGTTCCACGGGCTTCTCCGTGAGATGGATCATCGATTGCGGATTGACCTTCTTAATCGACCACACATCGACCGCATTGTTCGGACCGAGGAAGAGATGCGCGGCGCCCTCGCGCCAACCATAGAAACACCATTCGTGGTTGCCCATGAAGTCTTTGCGGGTGAGGACGGGATGCTCTTTCACCCAGATGATCGCCTGCGAGAAGTAGAGCTCGCAGGCCTTCAGCACCGGCGGATAGTTCCCACAGTTCGCGTACCCGCCCCAGATGTAGAAGCCACGTCCCGGCAGCAGCACGCGGGCGATGTTGCCGAACCACGCCGCGAGCATTTTGTCGAACGCCGCATCGGACACGAAGTCATTCGCGAGCGGCCGATCCTTCGGACGCATCTTCTTCGTGGTGCGCTTCGCCTTCTCGGGGTCGCGGGCCAGATCAAACCCCTGGTGGTGCTTCATGCCTCCATCGCGGCGCGCGGCTTCGGTCGCTTGGAATGACGACAGTCCGGCGGCGATCGCGTTGTTGCTGCGCGGCTCGACCTTCACGTTGTACGGCGGGTCCGTGTTTACGAGGTGAATCGGCGCGCCGTCGAGCAGCCGGTTCAGGTCCGCGGGTGATCCGCTGTCGCCACAGAGCAGACGATGATCGCCGAGAATCCACAGGTCGCCGGGTTGCGTGATTGCGTCGTCCGGCGGCGCGGGAATGTCGTCCGGGTCGGTCAGGCCTTGCTTCACGCCATCTGCCGCGTCGAAGAGCTTCGCGAGGTCGTCGGCGTCGAAGCCGAGCAGCGACCAATCAATGCCGGCGTCGCGCAGCTCGGCGATCTCGATCGGCAACAGGTCCATGTTCCATTCGGCCAGCTCATTGGTCTTGTTGTCCGCGATGCGGTACGCGCGAATCTGTTCGGGCGTCAGGTCGCGCGCGACATGCACGGGCACCTCATCGAGCCCGAGCTTCTGCGCTGCCTTCCAGCGCGTGTGCCCGCAGACGATGACGCCTTCGCCGTCCACGACGATCGGCTGGCGAAACCCGAACTGCCGAATCGACTGTGCGACGGCATCGACCGCCGCATCGTTGTCGCGCGGGTTCTTCTCGTACGGTTTGACGTCGGCCAGCGGCCGCAACTCAATCTTCATCGATCGACCTCCGTGTCATCGCGGCGGCGCGTCCGTGCGCCCACCGACATTCAATTCCGTGTCAGCCCGGTCACCGGGGTTCGCCACAAACGCCGCCCGTTGCGACCGGGGGCGCGGGACGCGCCCGCGTACCACCCGGCCCGCCCGGGTCGCCCACGTTGGCCCCAAACGCGCCACGTCGCGGCCCGGGGCGGTAGTCCGGACGGACAAAACAAACTCTGTCGCGAATGGCGTGCGTTCCCGCGT
>CAZONT010000264.1:0-1736 GCA_964581285.1 uncultured Planctomycetaceae bacterium
GTCTCGCTGCACTCCAGCCAGACCCATTCGCGTTTGCTGGCCTTCGCCATGACGCAATCCTTCTCGCACGGCCGCGGATTTCATCCGCGCGCCTTGTCTGCTCGCTTACTCGATCACCTTCGTCACGACGCCCGAGCCGACCGTCCGGCCGCCCTCGCGAATCGCGAACCGAACGCCTTCTTCCAGCGCCACCGGCTGAACCAGCTCCACTTCGAGCTGAACGTTGTCGCCCGGCATGCACATCTCGACGCCGCCCAGCAGCTTCAGGCTGCCCGTCACGTCCGTCGTTCGGACGTAGAACTGCGGGCGATAGTTGTTGAAGAACGGCGTGTGACGCCCGCCTTCCTCCTTCGTCAGGACGTACACCTGGGCGTTGAACTTCTTGTGCGGCGTGATCGATCCCGGCTTCGCCAGAACCTGACCGCGCTCCAGGTCTTCCTTCTCGACACCTCGCAGCAGCAGGCCGACGTTGTCGCCCGCGATGCCCGAATCAAGCGTCTTGTTGAACATTTCCACGCCCGTGACGACCGTCTTCCGCGTCTCGGGCTTCAGGCCGATGACTTCGACTTCCTCGCCGACCTTGATCATGCCGCGCTCGATTCGGCCCGTGCCGACCGTTCCGCGGCCCTTGATGCTGAACACATCTTCCACCGGCATCAGGAACGGCTTGTCCTGCTCCCGCACCGGCTCCGGAATGTTGTTGTCCAGGGCGTCCATCAGCTCCTGGATGCACTTGCAGGCCGCCTCGTCCTTGCCCATCGACTGCAGCGCCTTCAGCGCCGCCCCGCGGATGATCGGCGTCTTGTCGCCCGGGAACTCGTACTTGTTCAGCAGGTCGCGAATCTCAAGCTCGACCAGCTCCAGCAGCTCCTTGTCGTCGAGCAGGTCGACCTTGTTCAGGAACACCACCAGCGCCGGAACGTTGACCTGCCGTGCCAACAGCACGTGCTCGCGCGTCTGCGGCATCGGGCCGTCCGCCGCGCTCACAACCAGGATCGCGCCGTCCATCTGGGCCGCGCCCGTGATCATGTTCTTCACGTAGTCCGCGTGGCCCG
Source organism: uncultured Planctomycetaceae bacterium (assembly GCA_964581285.1). Lineage (GTDB taxonomy): Bacteria > Planctomycetota > Phycisphaerae > UBA1845 > UTPLA1 > SpSt-539. Next base: position 1,056 of record CAZONT010000264.1, read on the forward strand.
GACAATCGACGTGAGCGTAGTGTCGCTTCGCCGACTCGTACTCCACGTGCGCCGTCGCAATCGTCAGAATCTTGGTCGGGTCGCGCCGGCCGTCCTTCTCAGACGCCTTCGCAACCTGGTCGTACGGCTTGTAAGTCGCCAGGCCCTTGCTCGCCTGAACCGCCGTGATCGCCGCCGTCAGCGTCGTCTTGCCGTGATCGACGTGGCCGATCGTGCCGACGTTGACGTGGGGCTTTGTACGCTTGAATACTTCTTTGGCCATGGAACGCGAACCTCCGCTCTTTCTGTCCTGTCGCTTGCGCTTTCCGTGTCAATCTCTCGACGACTTTCGACACCGCGTCTTTGACGGCTCGCCGCGTCGTCCGTTTCGACGGCGTTGCCGCTTTGCTCTTTCCGCCGACGCCCGTGGGAATCAACCTTGACGGCCGACAACCGTTCGCCGCTCGGCTTCACGCCGCTTGCGGGGCGAGTTACCGCCACTGGCTAGAGCTGCTGACGGGAATTGAACCCGTGACCTCGTCCTTACCAAGGACGCGCTCTACCAGCTGAGCTACAGCAGCGGCTTCGACGCGCCCTCGTTTCGGCACCCACACCGCGAACAGATTCGGGTACCGCGACGTGCGTGTCCTACGCAGTGGCGAAACAGTATAAACCTAACCCCTGTTCTGTCAACGCAAAAGC
>CAZONT010000265.1:0-1663 GCA_964581285.1 uncultured Planctomycetaceae bacterium
AGTTCGCTGGAGTGGGCGAACCAGCCGTCGTTGCTGATGTTGAGGACGGCGTCGATGCCTTTTTCGGAGGAGAGGGAGCGATTCGAGGCCTCGGCGAAGCCGCGGACGATGTAAGGTTCGGTGTCCTCGTAGCAGATCGGAGTCGCGGCGCGGATACGGCGGCCGCCGAGCGATGGGGCGGAGAACTCGAGCGGGTGGTAGCCGGCACCGAAGCTCATGGAGTACTCCAGGCCGTTCGCGCCCCAGGGGGTGATGGAGTTGAGCCAGAGGTAAAGCGGGCGGAGCTTGTAGCGGAAGGGAACGAACTCGCCGAAGAGGACGAGGTGAATCTTGTCGAAACGCTGGATGGGGGCGTCGGGCTGGGGCGAGAAGAGGAATGCTGAATTGAAGCGTTCGGCCCGCGGCGGGATTTCGAGCGGTTTCCACTCGATGCTGGCGGACCCGGTGACGATCGCGGCGCCGGACTCGCGGCCGATTCTTCGCAGGGCTTCACGGGTTTCGCGGCTCCAATTGCGGAGATGTTCGACCTGGGAGCTGGTCCAATCGGGCGGAAAGCAGCGGGTTCGGATTTGCTCGATTGTGCGGGCGTCTGCGGTGAGGAACTCGTCGTTGAAGTAGGCGAACCACGCGGTCTCGGGAAGCACGATGAGGTCGGGCTTTCCGGCGGCGGCCTGGCGCACCAGGTCCATGTAGCTTTCGTAGATGACGGTGAAGGGAGTGCGGCCGGAGTGGGAGCTCTCGACGAAGCTGGGGAAGTCGTGCTGAATGACGGCGACGCGCGGACCAGCGGCGTCGGCGGGGGCCGAGGTCGTGGTCGTGGTGGGCATGGTGGCGGGGGCGGCCAGCAACTTGGGGGGCTCATACATTGCGCCATAGAGAAGCGTGAGACTGACGACGATGAGGGTGGCCATCGAGCCGAGCGGCAGGCGAGTCGTGCGCTCGGGCTGGTCGCGACGCCAGATGAGGATGGGCTGGATGAGAAGGTCGGTGAACCAGCCGTTGACCATGACGATGACGAAGCTGACGCCGTAAGCGCCGACCAGATCGCTGATCTGGATCATGCTGAGAACGCGGTAGTGCGTATGTGCAATGAGATACCACGGGAAGCCGGCGAGGGACTGTGAGCGGAACCATTCGACCGCGGTCCAGACGATTGGCAGCGCGATGGCGAGGGACGCGCCGTGACGACGGAACATGTGACGGACAGGCCATGCGACGAGCGGAAAGCCCAGGGCGTAGATGGCGCTGAGGGCGAAATAGCCGGGGAGGGTGACCGGCGCGAGCCAGCGGACATTGATGAGAAAGAAGCCGACGCCGAGCAGGTAACTTGCGAAGTAGACGCGGCGGGCCTTTTCGGTGGTGCAGACGCAGACGGCCCAGGGCGTCAGGCACACATAGGCGAGCGGCCACCAGCCGAACGGCGGAAACATGGCCACGCAGAAGCCCAGTGAGAGGAGGGTCAGGATCGCGACCGGCAGGCGGGTTTCAATCTGGAACTGGCCGCCAATGAGCCGAGCGGGAGCGCGATAGCGGCGTCCGCTCTCGCGTGAACCGGCGTCGGGCGGGGCGGCGTGCTTGGGCGACGGCTCACGCGGCGGGTCGGGCTGGCGTTTGCCGGAGCTGGTCGGGAGCCGGGTCATTCCTGAGCGTTCCTTCCGTGGAG
>CAZONT010000266.1:0-1652 GCA_964581285.1 uncultured Planctomycetaceae bacterium
CCCCACGCGCCAATCGCGAATGCCAATACGAGCGCGCAACCAACCACCCCCGCCCACTTCCCCACCCGCCAAAGTCGCCCACGCTTCCGCATGACAATCGGCTCACCGTCTCGCCCCAGCGGGGCGAAGGACTGTAGCCACGGGTGCAGGTCGCACCGAGCGACCGTAACCCGTGGACACCTGTCTTCTCTTCCTCACTCCGCCCCGGAGGGGCGGCGGAACCGAGACCCATCGCGCTGCTCGATCGACGCGCAGGCGAGCCCGCACTCCGGACACCGCCCCGACGCATTCAGCGTCAGGTCGTATCCGCAACTCGGACATCGTCCCAGAGAAACTCGCTGATCAATCCTCCTCTGTTGAAGAGCGCACCACAGCACCACCCAACAAACCGCAACAATCCAAACGCTCGACAGGCAAATCCAAATCAACCAATTCGGGAATTGGCGACTCCACCCGACATACGAAACATTCGCTCCGGGTCGCGAGCTTCTCCCTTGAATCCGCGCGAAACGCCAGCTATTTCGAGCTATCGACGTCGCGCTTCGCGTTCGCAGATTCCATTCGCCAATTCGATCCGTTTCCAGGCGCTTGCGAATGAGCTTCTTGATCTCGCGATCTTGTTCCGCCGGGCTCGATGCCCGAACAGATCCGCTAAGATCTACGGCGCAAATTCGACAACAGCCATCGACGAATGAAACCATCGCCCCTCGACCAAGCAGGCCATTGCTGGTGCTCTGCCATTCATGGCTGAATGAAATCGTCTGCGAGTACGAGTAACTCATGGTGTGCACGATGAACAGCGCTACCGCCACGATCGCTCCGATTCCCAAAAGCATGTGCAGTGCGAGTCCGGTCCTCATTCCGGGCGGCTCCTTGCAATCGCCACACCAAGCGCCAACACCCACCCGCGAAGCCACTCCGCATCCCGAATCGCCTCCCGCAGCTCCCGCCGCTCGGACGCCGACAATCCCTCCTCCGCACCCGGCCGCCGGTCCGCGCCCGCGCCCTCGTGCGTCGCGTCGAACCAGTCCACAAACACCCGCGCCACCGCCGCCCGCCGTAACGTTGCGTCATTGCGAATTTCACCAAATCGCACTCTCACGGAAATCGTCCCCCGTGCGTCAGCGCATAGCCGTATCCAACGAGCGTCCAAATGACCAAAGACCTTTCATGTGTTTCCGTAATCTCGACTCGAACGATGTCTCGTTGATTCCTGATCCGCATATTCAATCCAGCAAGCCGCTTTCGCATTACAACGCTATCCGGAATGGTGTCGGGGGGCTGGGATTGATTGTGTGCACGATCGAACAGTTCGTCGATTCGGTGCGAGAATTGTGCGCATTCACGCGGTTCAAGAAAAGTGCGACAAATCACCTCCAGAATACCGAGCGGCGTACACCTGCCTCGCAACCCAGGCATAGTCAGTGCCGCGTCCACATACTCTTGCGCAATGTCCCAGATCACTTCATCCCGCGACGCGAACCATAGAATCCATACGTGCACTTGCTCGCTGTTTCCTCGATAGCATTTGGCGAGTATGCGCCCATCGCAGTCAACCCACACAGCGACCCGCTCGCGCCGCTGGCTCAATCGCCCATCCTGCGAGAACTCGATTAGTCTGATTCCCTTTCCGACGGCCCATCGCACCCCCT
>CAZONT010000267.1:0-1572 GCA_964581285.1 uncultured Planctomycetaceae bacterium
TCGACTGGGATGGGGCCAAGTTCAAGTACAACGACGGCAACTTCCCGATCGACATCAAGAGCGAGCTGATCTCGAGTTCGCAGACGGTTCTGAACATCAGCTACAACAAGAAGAAGCTGGGAGGACCGGTAGTCATCAACTTCAACAACCAGGCGACGATGAACATCGACAACGCGGGCAACGCGACTGCGTCGGTGCCGATCGACATCGACAAGCCCGGCAAGGAGGCGACGGTGACGCTGCCGTTCGCGCTCTTGAACACGTCCGTCATTACGATCAGCGGCGGCGTAAACCGCACGATCAGCGTCGGGCCGTACCTGACTGCATCGGTCGGGCGGTACCAGATCACGGCGAAGTTCAACGGAACGAGTTTCCCGGCCGGCGTGAACACGCTGCCGAGGACGCTGAGCGCGACCGTGACCGTCGGTACGGAACACTATCCGGGAACCGATTCGCTCGGGCCGACGAAGCTGGATATCGAGGGCAAGAACTGGCGGAAGGATCGTTGCGACTGACGGTCGCCGCGGCGAGTGGAGTTCAAAGCCGCCTGCGAGGTTCGAAAGACCCGCAAGCGGCTCTCTTTTTTCGGAGCGCCAGGGGCGAGACCTGCAAAGGTTGGAGTCGGCATTATACTGCCATGCATAAGGGTTGGTCCGCGGCGAGTCGTCGATCGACGGCTGACGATGCGGGCGGTGGAGTTGCGACGGAGGAGTCCATGTCATCGTCAAACGTGCACGCCCTGGCCGAGAAGCTCGGTGGGCTTAAGCTCGGAATGTTCAACAAGGATTTTCTCCTGAGCTGGGAGCGCTCGGCGGATGAAATCCGGGCGACGTTGCTGGCGGCCGAGGCGCTGCTGGAACTCTACCGGGGCAATACCGCGACGCGGGTTTTCAGTGGCGGGATCGCGGTGTCGAACTTCCGCGACCAGTCGACGCGGACGCGGTTCAGTTTTGCCTCGGCGGCGTCGCTGCTGGGGTTGCAGCTTCAGGAACTGGACGAGGGCAAGTCGCAGATCGCCCACGGCGAGACGGTTCGCGAGACGGCGAACATGATCTCTTTCACGGCGGAGGCAATCGGCATTCGCGACGACATCTTTCTCGGCGAAGGCCACAAGTACATGACCGAGATATCGGCGGCGGTGGATGAGGGGTTCAAAGCGGGCGTCCTGCCGCAGCGACCGGCGGTCATCAACCTGCAGTGCGACCTCGATCACCCGACGCAGGCGATGGCGGATCTGATGCACCTGCAGAAGACGTTCGGATCGCTGGAGAACCTGCGCGGCAAGAAGATCGCGATGACATGGGCCTATTCGCCGTCTTACGGCAAGCCGCTGTCAGTGCCGCAGGCGGTGATCACGCTGATGAGCCGCTTTGGGATGCACGTCTCGTTGGCGAACCCGCCGGGGTACGACCTCGTGCCGGACACCCTGAAGATCGCCGAGAAGCACGCAAAGGAATCGGGCGGATCATTCAAGCACTCCAATAGCATGGAGGAGGCGTTCAAGGACGCAGATATCGTCTATCCGAAGAGCTGGGCGCCGTTCAAGGTGATGGAGGAGCGGACGAAGATTCT
>CAZONT010000268.1:0-1562 GCA_964581285.1 uncultured Planctomycetaceae bacterium
CCGAACAGAACCGAATTGGGAAACCGCTCCAGGATCTGCGGCGCGAGCTTGCCAACCTCTTCCGCCACGTCCGTCCCAATCGACGACAGCCCCTCCCCGTAGTACCCGTGCCGGTTCATGAATGCCACGTACCGGTCCAGGTCCGCATGCACGTGCGACTTGAGCTGCTCGATCTCCTCCGTCCCCTTGAACACGCCCGCGTCGATCAGCCCGACCTGGATAAACACAAAGTTCTTAAACGTCGAGCCGAACAGCCGGAAGATGTTCAGCACCGTGTGAAGCCCCAGCCCGTTGAAACCGTTCACCAGCAGGATCGCCGTCTTCGCCTGCGGATCGCACGCCGGCGCCGCCTTGCCGTCGCCGTCGGCCACAAACGGCTTCCCGCCCGGCGCCTCCGCCGTTTTCACCAGCTCGTCCAACCGACGCAGCAGTTGCCGAGTGTGCTCGTAGTGCCGCCGGATCAGAACCGCCAGCGTAATCAGTCCGCCCGTGATGATGATCGTCACCCACGCCCCGTCGTGGAACTTCAAAACTGCCACGGCGATCAGGATGAAAGCCGTGATTAGGAACGCCGTTCCATTTACCGCCACCGGCCACTTCCATCCCCGCACCCGGTGCCGCTGTCGCAGCCAGTGCCGCACCATGCCGAGCTGCGACAGCACGAACGTCACGAACACGTTGATCGCGTACAGCACGACCAGCTTCTGTACCGACCCCTTCGTGATGACCATCATCACGGCCGCTGTCAGTCCCATCAGCACGACACCGTTTTCGGTCACGAATCGATCGCTCAGCATCGCGAACCGCGTCGGAAACCACCGATCCGACGCCATGTTCGATAGCACCCGCGGCCCGTCCAGAAATCCCGTCTGCGCCGCGATGAACAGCAGCGCCGCCTCCGACAATAGCGTCACCCACACAAACGCCTTCGCCGACGTCGGCGACCATCCCGCCGTCACGCGCTCGAACAGTACCGCATTCAGCGTCTTGCCCTCCTCAAACTGCGTGCGATAGAGCAGGTATCCGATCATTAGCCCGAACACGGTGATCGCCAGCGAGATCGCCATGTAGCGCATGGTCGTTCGCGCCGTCCTAACCCGCGGCTCGCGCAGCGCCGGCATGCCGTTGCTCACCGCTTCGATGCCCGTAAACGTCCCCGCCCCCATGCTGAACGCCTTCAGAACAACGACCGCGATTCCCCAGAACCCGACTTGCGAATGCAGCGTCTGCAAGTCGGCGTAATTCTCGGACGCAATCGCGCCAAACTCCGGCACTTTACACGCAATTCCATACACGATCACAAACGCGTGCGTCGCGATGAACGCCAGGAAAATCGGCACCAGCGGGATAATCGACTCTTTCACCCCCCGCAGGTTCAGCACCGACAGCACGACGACCGCACCCAGCGCAATCTCCAGCTTGTAAGCATCCCACGCCGGCGGTAGAAAACTCAGAACAGCGTCTGCCCCGCTCGCAATCGAAATCGTGATCGTCAGCACGTAGTCGACGAGCAGCGCACACCCCGACACCATCCCCACCGTCGGCGACAGCAGCTTGCTCGC
>CAZONT010000269.1:0-1544 GCA_964581285.1 uncultured Planctomycetaceae bacterium
TCTTGTCGATGTGGACGTAGATCACGTCGTGAATGTCGATCGTGAACTCCACCCAGGATCCGCGGAACGGGATGATGCGCGCCGAGAACAGCCGCTGGCCGTTCGGGTGCGTGTCCTCCTCGAAGACCACGCCCGGCGAGCGGTGCAGCTGGCTCACCACGACGCGCTCCGCGCCGTTGATGACGAACGTCCCGAGCGGCGTCATGATCGGGAGTTCCCCGAGGTAGACTTCCTTCTCGATGATGTTCTTCGGCCGCTTCTCGCCCTCGACCTCCTCGTACACGACCAGCTGCAGCGTCGCCTTGAGGGGCGCCGCGTAGGTCATGTCGCGCTCGATGCATTCCTCGACCGTGTACTTCGGCTCGCCGATGGCGTAGCGCAGGAAGTCGAGGTTGTACTTCCCGTTGACGTCGCTGATCGGGAACAGGTCGCGGAACACGCGTTCCAGCGACACGTCCTGCCGGTTGCCGTCGGCGTCCTCATCCTTAAGGAGCGACTGGAAAGCGGCCGTCTGGATGTCGAGCAGGTGCGGCATGTCCATGCTGCTGCCGCGCTTGCTGAACGTGATCACCGGCTTCTTGGTCTGCGTCATATGGCTCGCTCAGGCACAACACAATGGGCCCCAGCACCGAACCCCCGCCGGGGGCGGGGGGTCCTGGGGCACAGCAGATTCAGGTACTGAACTTCGATTCGCGCATGCGCCGTCTCACTGAAATAGGTTGAAGTCGCCGGTTCCCTCGCCCGGTCCGCAAACACGGCCGGGCGTCGGGACAGCGCTTCGCGCTACTTCAGCTCGACGGTCGCGCCCTGGTCCTCGAGCTTCTTCTTGATTTCTTCCGCCTCGGCCTTGGTCAGGCCTTCCTTCAGCGTGCTCGGGGTGTTGTCGACGGCGTCCTTCGCCTCCTTCAGGCCCAGGCTGGTGATCTCGCGGACCACCTTGATGACCTGGATCTTCTTGGCGCCGCCCTCCTTCAGGACGACCGCGAACTCCGTCTTCTCTTCGACGGCGGCCGCCGCGCCAGCGCCACCCGCGGCCGGGGCCGCAGCCGCCGACACGGTGACGTTGAACTTGGTCTTGAACGCATCGATCAGGTCCGCGAGTTCCACCACGGACTTGGCGCCGATGGCGTCGATGATTGCTTCGTTGCTCAGCGTAGTCGACATGTGCTAATTCTCCGTACTGTTAGAAGCCTGACGCTGGTCGCGGAACGCCTCGAGCGTAGCAACCACCTGGTAGAGGACGCCATTGAGGCATCCAGCGAACTGGGCCAGCAGGACGTCGCGCGGCGGCAGTTCGCCGAGACGCTTGACGTAGCTGGGTTCAACGGGCTTACCCTCGATGAGGCCGATCTTGACGGTCGGCTTCTGGAATTCCTTCGCGAAGTCGCCCACCACCTTGGCGGACGGCAGCGGATCCGCACCCGCCAGCACCAGGCCCACCGGGCCGGTGAGGTGCGGGTCGAAGGCACTGATCTTGTTGGCGGCGAGCGCCCGCTGCGCGAGCGTGTTCTTCACCACCACGTACTTGGCGCCGGTGGCACGAA
>CAZONT010000270.1:0-1538 GCA_964581285.1 uncultured Planctomycetaceae bacterium
GAGGGCAGCCGCGGGCTTCGTCGCTTGATCAGGAAGTGGTATCGAACTTCGCCCGCTGGCGAAGCACTAATTACGCCATGGCCGGCACCGCGTGGTGCGCGAACGACTTGATCGCCGCCTCGGTCGGGGCGAACTCGCGGTCCTCGCGCTCGCGGCTCGGCAGGACTTCCTCGGTCAGAAGCTGCATCATGCACCAGTAGCGAATCCACAGCTTCCGCGACTGCTCAAAGTCTTCGCTGGTCTCGAACGCCATCCGCAGCCCCGACAGCGCGATGTGCGCCGGGACCTCGCGGACCGAGTCCGCCCAGCGGCAGTCGTCGTCCTTCACGCAGCTCTCGTCGCCCGCCAGCAGAACGTCCTTGACCTTCTGCGACTGCTGCGACTCGGTCGAGAGGAACGGCGGCGCCACGTCGATCACCCGCAGCCCGCCCAGCTTCTGGCTCGGCGTGAAAGCGATCAACCCGGCCACGGCCCGGGCCTCGTTGAGCAGCGTCATCCACACCGGCCCGAACGCCTGCGCAAGCTGCGTCGGGTCGCCGCACAGCGTGTGAATCTGCCCGAAGTGCTGCCGTGCCTCCTCGGCGAAGCCCAGCAGGTGCAGCGTCTGCAGCATCACGTGCCAGCGAATGTAGATCGGAGGCACCGGCGATTCCGGCGAGAACGCCACCGCGACCCGCGGATCGACGCCCATCAGCTCGATCATTCCGCTGACGTACGCCGGACCCATCCGCAGCACGCCGAACACGTCGGCGAACAGCGTCTCGTGCCATCGCGACCACAACGCCGCCGTCTGCGGCGACACGTTCGCATTGACGCTCTCGCGCAAAAGCTTGTGCGCGAACTCGTAACCGAGCTGGAGGTCCTGGTAGAGCTGCGCCCCGACTTCATGGGCGACGGCCACCAGGTTCCACGGATCGGCCAGATGCTCGCGCGGAATAGCAAGGAGAGTGATCGGAATCTGTCGTCCGGCCACCGCCGCCGCCTGGGCGTGCTGCCGCCAGACATACATCGCGTCCGGCGCATCGGTGATGTACGCTAGCGGTGTCCGCGACAGCGCTTCCTTGGGGATCAGCCCGCGCTGGTGGGCGATCTTCGCTGTCGGCAGGTACAAATCACGGATCACCGCATCGAGCGCGACGATCTTCGCAAACTCGTCCGGAGCGATCCGCTGCTTGAGCGACCGTCCGACGAACGCCAGCGTGTCGCGATTTGGCACGACCATCCGCTGCTCCACGTCGGCCAGCACGGCCAGGCATTCGTGGTTTCGTCCCTGGTCAATCAGGCCCCGGGCCCGGTCGAACTGCTCATTGATCTTCTCGAGAAGGAAGTCGGTCCACTTCCGCAGCGTGTCGATGTGGACGGCCACCGGCCGCAGCCGGGCCCGCGTCTGCTCGGCCGTCACCTCGAACGCTTCGCGTTCGGCCGGCGTAAAGCGGGCGATCAGATCGCCGCGCATCTCGTTGGAAACTGTGTGCGCGTACAGGGCCCAGCGACGCATGTGGGTCTGCATCTCGCGGGCCTTGGTCCGCAGTGTGATG
>CAZONT010000271.1:0-1501 GCA_964581285.1 uncultured Planctomycetaceae bacterium
GGGTCGACATCGCCCTTGCCCTTCAGTGCCTGGTCGACGAGATAGGTGAGGAAGATTTCGCTGTTCATGGGAGCGCCGACCGCGGGCCTGACACTTCCCGGCCGGGCTCATGACGATACGCGACGCGAACCTCGTCGATACGGTCGAATACGCCCACCTCGAAGGGCAGGCCGAATCGTTCATCGATCAGCCGGCGGGCTTCGAAGTGGATGGCGTCGAAATCAACGTGCGGGCAGCGTCACATCGACATTGGCACACTGATAACCAGCAAAGGCCTGGTTCTTGGCCTTAGAGCCTCGTGCATTTAATCTGACGCATAACCTGCGGTCTTGAAGAAGTTCCAGCATTCGTTGGGCTCGAACAGGCGGCAAACGTCACCGATGGCGTTGAAGAGAGCCTCGAAGCTTCGGGCGGCGATCCTGCGCAGATGCGCCTTGAGCTTAGCGAAGGCCATCTCGATGGGGTTCAGGTCGGGCGAGTATTGCGGCAGGAACAGCAGCCAAGCACCGCGGGCGCGAATGGCGGCTTCGGCCTGTGCGCTCTTATGGACCGACAGGTTGTCGAGAATGACAATGTCGCCTTGCTGCAAGGTTGGGACAAGCTGGGTTTCGACATAGGCATTGAAGGCACCGCGATCGATCGCGCCCTCGATCACGAAGGGTGCGGTCAACCGGTCGCTGCGCAGGCCGGCAATGAAGGTCTGCGTGCCCCATTTGCCGAACGGGGCATCGGCCTTGAGGCGGGCACCAATGCGGGCCCGACCGCGCAGGCGGGTCATCCTGGTGGTGACGGCGGTCTCGTCGATGAACACCAGACGACCGGGCTGACGGCGCATCCGCGGCTGGCGCCGATCGATCCAAAGCCTGCGCCGTTCAGCCACGTCAGCGCGTGCGCACTCCGAGGCCATCAGTTGTTTTTTTATATGAGAACCCGGCCCGACACAGAAGCCGCGACAGCGAGGCCGCATGCGCCGACGCGCCACGGTCGGCCAGCAAAAGAGCGGCCAGTTCCGGCATGGTGATGTCCGGCTTCGCTTCGACCGCAGCGATTAGAAAATCCAGATGATCGGCCAGCGGTCCCTTGCCCAAGGGACGCCCCTGCTTGCGCGCCGCCGGGCGGCCCTCACGTTCCGTCCGCGCCGACCAGCGGATCGCAGAACTCTCGCTCACCGCGAAACGCCGAGCCGCTGCACGGCGCGACAAACCTTCCGTCACCGCTGCCGTCACTCGCGCACGGATGTCCTGCGAATAGCTCCGACCCATGATCCACCTCCAATAACGGTGAATCACAGACCGGTCTCAAAGGGAATCCCGGCGATTCAAAGAATCAGCACGAGGCTCTAGTGCCCGGTTTCCGAAGTTCGTGATACGTCGCAGCAATCTCTTGCACGAACTTCGGAAACCAAAGGGCACTAGCAAGTCTATGATGCTCGTGCCGCTTTCGATTTGAAGGTCCTGACGAGAGCTTGCGGCAGGCGGTGCAGGACCTTCAAATCGGCGGC